>JBLWKA010000065.1:0-31554 GCA_048381555.1 Oscillochloridaceae bacterium umkhey_bin13 | reverse complement strand
CATTTGTTACGGCTTTCACCCACGTTGTACACGTTTCACGCCACGATTCCAGCAGAATTACCCACGCCAAATGGATGATTCCAAAAATGGCGAAACGGCTCAAACACTAGCGAACGGTGAGGTATATTCCTCTTTTGACGATTTTGGCTTGAGAACATCCCAAGATTCTTTACCCTCTTGTATGTTTTCAATGACATCCCCGACATACCTTGCTCCGACATTTGCGACTGCTCCAACTACAACACCTACTACGATAATGCCTGCAATAGCAGCAACTGGAACATACCCATACACATCCCAATAATTCACTGGGCTGTTATACACGTACTGATACCGATGCAGACTCCGCGGGTCACTGATCTGCCCCCGATACGGGTCCTGGCTCATCCAGGTGCCAGTATCGGCGTCATAGTGGCGGGCATAGAACTCGTAGAGGCCGGTGTGCTCGTTCCATTCCTGGCCGGTGAAGGTGTAGTGGTTGTGCGGGTCAGTGAAGTTGCCCTTGGGCAGTTCGATCTGCCCATACGGCTCGTAGCGGTAGTTGTGGCTGCTCTGGCCCTGGTGCTTGGTCAGGCCCGCCACTGAACCCAGCCCGTCGTAGTGGTACCAGAAGACCTGGCCCTGCGTCCCGTTCGGGAAATGGTGCTTCTGCAGGATGCGCCCGCGATCCCCCCGGTAGTAGTTGTCGTACTGCGGGTTCCAGGTGTTGTATTCGGCAATCGGATCGAGTCCGTCATAGACGTATTCCACCCGCTTGTTGCCGCCCCCCGCCACCTTCGGGTCGTAGCTCTTCACCACCCGCCGCCCGTTGCCGTCATGGGCCATAGTCGTCACGGCGCGATCAACGCGGTTACCCTGCAGATTCTGCTGGTAATCCTGCACCACGACGAGGCGATTCTCGGGGTCGTAGCGGTAGTCGCTGCCCTGAATGCGTGGCCCCTGCGGCCCCGGAAATTCCTTGTTGATGCGGTTGCCGTTCGCGTCGTAACTGTAGGTCACAGTCTGGAGTTCGCCACTCGCCCCGTTATTGGCGTCGCCCGCAAGGCGCAGCTTCGCCAAGAGACTCGTCGCGATGCCTTGGTTGCGCAAGGCCCCCTCGCTCTGGTACTGCTCGACCTGGCTGCGCAGGCTGTTCAGGGCGGAGTCCACCGCTGCAACGTTGGGCGTGGGCCTACCGTAGAGTTGGGCCAGCAAGGCGTCGGCGCGGGCCAGCAGATCGTTCGCCGCCGCTTCGCTGATGCCTTTGCCGCGCTGGGCCGCGACGGCATGGCGGAAGGCGTGCAGCGCCTGGGCACTGTTCTCGTGCCGCTTCAGGCCCGCACTGCCGGGGTGCGTATCGCCAACCACGCTCAGCAGTTGGTTGATCGCGTTGTAGCTGTAGTGCAGCGTCTTGCGATCGAAGGGCCGGTTGGTCGTGCTGCTATCATTCGTCGTGAGCGTCAGCCGATTGCCGACCGCATCAAAGCTGTAGGCCGTCCAAATCCCCTGACTGTCTTCGTCACGCACCATGCGGCGCAGCGGGTCGTAGCTGTACGTGCTGGTGACCACCCGCGGATTACGCCAGGCGTAGGTCGCCTCCATGGTCACGCGCTGCCCAACCTTGTCGTAGGTATAGACGAAGCGGCTGTTGATGGTGTTGGCCCCGCCGATCTGCCGGTTCTCGACGCTGAGCAGCCGGTTGGCCTTGTCAAAACGCTGGATCGTCACCGTGCTGTTGGGATTTTCCTGGCGCACGACTTGGCCCACGCCGTCGCGGAAATAGCGCGTGCTGCGCCCTTCGGGATCGGTCGTACTCGCCAGCCAATTGTTCTTGAGATAGCTCGACCGCACGGTGCGTTGGTCAGGGTAGGTCAGGCTGACCCGGTTGCCGACCGCGTCGTAGCCAAAGGCAGTGGCGCGCCCGTGGACATCGGTTTCCTCAAGCAGACGATTCAGCCCGTCGTAGCTGCGCACAATCGTGCCGAGTTCGTTGGCAACTGTCAGGGCGTTGTTGTTTTCATCAAACGTGTAGGCAACAAACGTCCCGTCGTGGTAGTCCACGCGCTGCAGCTGATCATCGGCATAGTAGCGGTAGGTTGTGCGGTTGCGCAGCGCATCAATGCGCTCAATGCGGTTGAAGGTCTTGTCATAGCCGTAGCGCCAACTATTGCCGAGCGCATCCACTTCGCGGGTCAGGCGATTCAGCCCATCGAAGCTGAAGCTGGTCGGGTTGCCGTTGGCGTCGCGGATCAGTATGAGGTTGCCAACTTCGTCATAGCTGTAGCGCGTGGTGACATTGACCTCGACGCTGGCGGGCACACCAGGGCGCTGATTGAAGGTCACGCTGCTCAGGCGGTAGAGCGGATCGTAGCCGTAGCCGGTCACGATCCCGTCGGCCTCGGTCAGGGCGAGCAGGTTGCCCATCCAGTCATAGGCGTAGGCGCTCGTCTCGTTTTCGGCATTGGTGCGCGTCGCGACCCGATCCAGCGCATCGTAGCTTGACCTGCTGGTGTGCCCGTTGCCATCGGTGCGCGTCAACGGATTATTGTTGGCGTCGTAGGTCCAACTGGTCACGTAGCCTTCGGCGTCGGTGCGGCTCAACAGTCGGTAAACGAGGTCGTAGGCGAAACTGTTGCTATGCCCGTTGGCATCGGTTTCGGCCAGCAGGTTGCCCACCGCATCATACTGGTAGCGCCAGATCCCGCCCAGGTTGTCGGTAAAGCTGATGACCCGATCCAGCCCGTCATAAACATACGTGCTGGTGAAGCCGCGCGCATCGGTAAGGCGGATCAGGTTATCGAGTTGGTCGTAGCCAAAGCTGACCGCATGGCCTTCGGGGTTGGTCAGGCGCACGAGGCGGTTGCGCCCGTTGTAGGTGCTGGTGGTGGTATGCCCGTTGGCATCGGTGACCGCAACCAGATTGTTGACCCGATCGTAATCAAAACTGGTCACGCCGCCTTCGGCATCGCGGGTGCGCACGCGGCGCAGATCGGCGTCATACGCGTGTTCGGTGACGTAGCTACCCCGCGGGTCAAAGACAAAGCGCAGGTTGCCGGCGAGGTCATACTCAAAGCGGGTGGTGACGTTCTGGGTGCTGCTGGCGGACTCGCCGGGGCGCTCGTTCTGCACCAGGGCTTCCAGCCGATCCAGCGCGTTGTAACGATAAGCCGTGACGATGCCGTTCGGATCGGTCTGGGACACCAGGTTGCCATTCGCATCGTAGCCAAAACTGGTTGTCTGCTGGAGCGCATCGCTGACGCTGGCGAGCCGATTGGCGGCGTCATAGCTGAAACTGGTGCTGAAGCCCCGCGGATTGGTCAGCTTGACCAGGTTGCCCAGGGCATCGTAGCCATACGTCGTCACCTGTGCGGCGGCGGTCTCCTGGCGCACGAGCCGATCCAGCACGTCGTAGGTAAAGCTGGTGAGCGTGCCATTGGCATCAGTCAGGCTCAGCAGATTGCCAACCCGGTCATAGGCAAACTGCGTCGTGACATTGGTATCGTTACTTGCGGGCGCACCGGGCACGGCATTGGCAATCGCGGTCACGACCCGGTTGAGGTCGTCGTAGACCAGTTCCTGCACCTGTTGGACGGCACAGGTTTCTCCTTCCAATGGGCTGTTACAGCCCCTATGTCATTCCGAACGAAGTGAGGAATCTTCACTGATCGTCAGCGTAGACCCTTCACTCTGTTCGGGGTGGCAACCCGAGTGATCAGAATGAGTACCCTGATCGCTCACGGCGGCACTAGTTCAGGTCATCGAATTTGCGGTATGACAATAATCAAGCGCAATACGGAAAGCGATTATTGATGTTTTTGTGCAAAAAACAACATTAATACTAATATAAATCCGATCAGAAGAGCAAAAAATACGGCCATGCCACTTCTTAATAATACCAATACAGTGTCAATCAAGTAATCATGCAGCTTAATTTGTAAGCGTACAATAAAATTCCATATCAATGAACTGGAAAAATTTGTTGATGACAATAAAATACCTGTAGTTGGTGCTAAAATTAAAGCAAAAATAAGCAGGTTATTGTTTTTTATGTTTAATATTGCCCATAATGAGGATATGCAAAATTGAGCTATCGCTATAACTAAAATGTAACTAAAAATATTTATAAACAAAATATTTGATGATGACATAATGTTTTCTTGAGATTCTATGCTCCTAAAAATAAACATGTGTATCAAGCTTACTCCTCCGGCGGTTACAAGAAATACGCTGAGTAATATGGAGGGGGATTGCATCAGTAGCCGACTTTTTCTGAAATCCATTGCTGCCTCTGAGCTATTAAAGAGAAGGGTGGATAAAAAGACTATCCACCCTTCAATACTATGTGGATTACGGCATCTGAATCCATACCATACGTCGATTGTTTGTATTATTGTCACGAATCCATTGGTTCAGCTTCGCGCGCAAGCTTCCACGAACCGTATCGGTATTGTTTGCACTTCCCGAATGGTCATTGACAAACACATCGTTCTTGTGATAACCCTGATTGGTGATTGCTTGTACGACTACAACGCCATGAGTGGGTCTCCACGAGCATCCAAAAAAGGAACACTCTCGTACATCGTATTGGATAAAATCACCAGGTCGTGCTCGCGAAATCAGGAGCGAGACGGCTTCATTATTGGCACCATAGGCCTCTACTACGCGTGCCACGCGTTGGTCGCGCATATAAACACGGAAATCGGCAACCACACTCCATGATCGTGACCATGCCCAGTTACGCAATGACTGTCCCGGCCAGCCGCAATTACTGCTTAGACGCTTTACATACCATTCTCTGGGATTGTTCTCATCACGACAAGACCCATCGCCAACCATACGAATGCCACCTGCAAGTGCCACTTGGCTGGTGAAGTTTGTACAGTCGCTGGAGAAATCAGGGTACTGACTATTCCGCCTCCGTCCACCAGATGTAACCCAGGTATTGGCATAATTCACCGCATTGGTGCGGTTGTAGGTAATAGTCGAAAGTGCAACTGGTTCTTCGACTGAAGTAGCGCCATTGTTTGGATTGGGCGTATTATCTCGGGTGATAAGTGGAAGATTTACCTGCCAGGTAGGATTTATGATGGCATCAGGCGTTGTATGATCTGATACCAAGCCAAGAAAAGTTACAGCATAGTATACTACTTCGTTTTGATTAGAGCTGGCAGTCAGAATGGGATGATGATCATTTAATACATCGAAAAGAAACCCCTCATACTCACGACTGCCCTCAACTAAAATATCACCGTTAGTTGTGAATTGTTGATTTGAAGCCAAGTAACTAGTAATGGCTTGTTGACCTTTGATGAATAAGTCTTCATCAATACCTTGAGGAGTTGTGGAATTATTGATATCCGTGTGATTTTCCTGTTGTGCAGACGCAATATCTAGTGTTGTAAACAAAAATACGGTCAGCATACAGAAAAGAAGAAGCGGCTTGAACAGCTTGCGTTGCATTGGGTGCCTCCTTTACTGACAAGAGTTATGAGATAGGGTGACCTGCCCCCATTACACCACAGCACACTCATCAAGCTGTCACGCTCAGCGGGACAAGTAGCGGGACAAGCCGCAACGCAAACGCCGATCACGTCAAATCTGCCGCTGCCAACCCCAGGCTTGGTTGCAGCAAACCCGTATACTAAGCCCGAGGTTTACGCGTTGTAGGTGAGGTCTTCAATGAGCTATGCAATCCCACCTGAGGACTCGCGTTGTCGCCAGTGTCAACAACAACTTGAGCGCTTTCGTACCAGTGATGGCGATAAGAACAACGATGTCAGTAGTTGCAATGAAGTTTTGGCGCTGGCCCTGACCCGCGATGAAGCAGCTGTCCATTGTTTGCTGGCCGTGACCGTCGAATTGATCCGGCATCGTTGTCCAATCACCCTGCGTGAGCAGCAGGATGATTGGATTCAGGAGATTGTGTTTGCAATCACCCGCAAACTGCATCACTCTACGAACCCCTACCAAATCCTTCCACCGCCACCCCAGGCATTTATTGCCTATCAGGCTTATCTTGATACCACTCAGCGTCATGCCACGATTAAATATTTACAGCGCCAAAAACGCGACATGCATGAATCAATTGACGTCGTAACAGTTCATACCCCACTTGCTGATCCAGAAATCCCTGCCGAGACAATCCATAAGCGTCTTATTTTTGCGCGCTTGTGCGATCTCATCCCCGAAGCATCTGATCAGCGTATTTTTTATCTTCGTTTCGCCGACGAACGTTCAACTGATGAGGTCGTGAGCCTGTTATTGGCTGAAGGATGGCTTAAGCCTGATGGGAATCCCTATCAAAAGAACGATGTTTCTCGTTCGGTAGAGCGCACAACCCGTAAATTAAGCCGGATCCCTGAAGTTGGCGAGATGTTTGAATCTGATGGGAACAGTTGATCGACGTGGCTTAAGATGAGTACCAATTGACCCGCCATGATCTTGGCCTTTGCTCTTGGTTGACGTTTGTATAAAGGGAGTGTCCTGTGAATGACGAAGCACCGATCATTGCTGAAGGTGAGTTGCAGGCTTTGCTCGACGGCGAAGATTTGCCCCATGTCGCCGCCGCCCTTGCCGCCTCGCCCGCGCTGCAAGCCGAGTTCGCGGCCCTGCAACAGACTCAGCGACGCATCGCGCAACTGGCGCAAACAGCCCAGCCCCCAGACGATTATGATCTGCTTGATGTCGCCGCCGGCCAAGCCTCTGCGACGCAGATCCTGCTGGTGGGTAGCTATTTGCAACGCAGCGCCGAGGCCCGTGAACGTTTGGCCTATCTGCTTGAAGGTGAGCATCCCGATGTTCAGCAGGGTGCTGCGCTCATCCTCGCCCTGCCGCCGCCACATCTGGCCCTGATGCTGTCTGCTAACCCGGCTGCGCCAGCCTATCCGTTGACTGTGCCCGCTTCCGATCTGCAAATCACGCTCCAGGTGCAGGAACTGGCTCCTGCTAGCTATCAGCTGAATCTCCAGCTTACCCATCAGGGGCAGCCGCTCGCCTATGAACGCATTGTGATCCAGGCCGCTACCGGCTACCGCGCTAGTCGCATTACCGATGCCAAGGGTCAAGGCCGCTTTCCGTCGCTGCCCGCAGGTACGTACCATCTACGGATCAAGCTTGCCAATGCGCTTGTGGTTACGCCCCCCTTGCACATTCAGGCCCCTACCCTCAGCCAACCCCGCGCCTTAATCCCCCCGGTTGCCCTGCCCACCCAAGAAACGTTGCTCTATCAGTACTGGCAGCGCCAATTAGCGCCTGCGGGTGCCCAGTTTATGGCCGGTGCCGCCCAAGGGGATCTCGCTTTTCTGCTGCCTGAGCAGGCCGAGGCCACCACGATCACGCTGGTGCGCCGCTCAAACCAGAGCACGACGAACCTCTTAGGTCAGGTGCGCCCGTTGTCGCCCGGTCTGCGTCAGCGTCCGATCCGCCTCTATCAAGCCATGCTTGAGCCAGAACCAACCGTGGTGCTTGTTGCTGAAACCTTGCTTGACCGCGCTGGTCGGTTCCGTTTTGCTGATCTGCCACCGGGCCGCTATGTCCTCGCCGTCGTGATTGACGATGATATCCTTGGCGCAACGTGGCTCGATCTTGTTTGATGAGGGCTATGATGGAATTTGACGATCTTGTGCAACTCATAACGGATCCTAACCGCTCGCTCGATGAGGTTGCTAGCCGTATCGCGTCGGATCTCGCCCCCGAACAGATTGATGCCGAGCTGCTTGGGCAGCTCAGGATCAGATTTCGCCATGAAGAGGACGAGCAAACTGTCCTGCGGGCGATGCTCGTTGGGCTGCGCCAAGCGCCCCTGGCTGCCGCCGCCCCCCTTGACCTCTATAGCTTGTGGTTGACTCGCAAGAATTTGCCCCAGATCGCCCCTGATCTGTTGCGGGTGGTTGCCTGGGGCTATGCCTGGGCCGGTGATCCGTTCGCCGAAGCGAAGATTTTGGCGAATTTGGCGGATTGTTTGTTTAATGGCGATGACTTCGCTGCGGCGCTGCTTGTCATCCAACGTGCCCGTCGCTACTTTGATCAGGTGCAGTTTCGTTTGGGCCAGCAAAAATGTCGCCTGCTCGAGATCTGCATCTTTAATGAGTTGCAACGCCCCGCTGAGTCCGAGGCGAGTTATCTTCAGTTGCAGCAGATCCTTGATCCCCAGAGTACGGATCTCTTCGAGGTTGAGAACCGGTTTGAGGCCTTGCTGCTTCGCGGGGCGTTTTATCAAAGCCTGCATGATGATCTGGCTGCTGCCGCCGCATGCTATGACGAAGCCGCCACGTTGTTACCGCAGATCGAGGCCAAGGCCCAATTTCCGTTTCGGCTGGCCCTGAACCAAGGGCTATTGGCCTTGCGTCTTGGCCAGTATGCCGAAGCGCGCCGGGCGTTTGAGCGCGCCGAGGCTACGCTGGCCCTGCGTGATGAAGCCGCTGATCGGTATGATCTGCGGCTCGAACAGTTGGCGCTGGCCTTGTTGAGTGCCGATCAGACCCAGGCACGGGTCTATTTGCAAGATTTGCAGCGCCTTGATCAGCAAGGCGAACAGTCGCGTAAACAACGCGCTGAACGCCAATTGTATGAGGCCTTGATCGTCGCTGCGCAGAATCGTGCCCATAGCGCAACCCTGTTGCAGAAAGCGATTGACGACTTTAAGGCTTTGCAGGCCGATCTTTTGGTTGTGGTGGGCTTGACCTATCTGGCCGAGTTGCACTTTCAGGCCGCAGCGCTCCCGCTTGCGCGCCAGGTGCTTGACGAGGCCGAACGGGCCTTAGCGCACCATCGTGCCCCGCGCCGTCGCCTCGAACTGCAACGCCTTACTGCTCAGTATGATCCTGATCTGGCGGTGAGCGAACGCGAAACGGTGGCCCAAACCCTCGAAGAGTATGGCGATCAGCTTGGGGCTGCCGCCGTCTGGCAAGCGATCGGTGCCGCTTACGAGCGTACGCAGCAGCCCGTCGCTGCCCGTTCAGCCTATGAACGCTCACTGACCTTAGGCCATCAGGCCCGGGGGCTGGTGCGTCAACGCCTCTTTACACTTGATCCACACCAGGTACGCCGGCGTGTCGCTGAACGCGCCATCGCCCTCAGCCCTGATCCTGCCCAGAAGTTGGCCGTGCTCGAACGGGTTCGGGCGCAACTATTGCTCGATGAGATCGCGAATGTGGGGCTGTGGCGCTTGTTGGATCATGCTGATTTGCACGAGATTCGTACGGCTTATCAACGCCTGAGTTATGAACAGGCCCGCCTGAGTTTGTTCGAAGCCCGCGTGAATGCGCCTACCTTGGCCGCTGAAGATGCTACGGCAGCTTATGCCGAACCGGGCGAACGGCTGCAAGCGTATCAAACTGCCGAACGGGCCTATTTTGCCGCGATCGAGCGGATCGAGGCCGCGAAGGCGGATCGGGTGGGTTGGTTAACCGTGCAACCTGCTGAACTGGCAACAATGCAGGCCGCCTTGCCTGCCAATGGCGTCCTGGTCAATTTTATGCTGATCCAGGTCGACCATGGGCACGAACTGCATGCTCTTGTGCTGCACGCCACTGGCCCGATCCAGCATCTACTGGTCGCCCGCGATGATGAATGGGAACTCTTTGTGAACGCTTGGCAGGCGGACGCCCTGATTGCAGGTAACCAGATCCAACCGGTGGTTCAGGCTAATCAAGCCCTGCAAGAGATCTATAACACGTTCTTTGCTCCACTCGAAGCCCAGCTCAATGGCCGAGACTATCTGCTGATTGCCCGTGACGAGAGCCTGCATCCCTATCCCTTGCACGCTGCCTATGATGGCTTGGCGTATCTGATCGAGCACCTTGCGGTCAGTTATGTCCCCAGTGGCAGTGTGCTCGCCTTGTTGGCTAAGCGTCGGCACCAGCTGGCGCGTCCGACGCAGCGCCTCTTGGCTGGCTGGGATGCAGTGGGCGATCGCCGTTTCGCTGCGCTGCCCAAGATCCCCGCAGAGCTTGACTCTTTGGCTAAGTTGACTGGTGGTGAGGCCTGCCATGGTGATCATGATCCCGATGCCTTGCGCGCCGCAATGAGCCAAGCCCAGTTGATCCATCTGATGTGCCATGGCGATTTTCCCGAGGGGCAGAGTCCGCGGTTTGCGCAACTGGTTACCGGACGCCACCGTTTGTATGCCGATGATCTCTACCGCAGCGAACTAGTGGCCGATCTGCTCTTTCTGGACGCCTGCTACAGCGGCCAGGTTGGTCTGGGTTTGCAAGGCCTGGTTAGCGCAGCCCTGGTCGCTGGGGTCAGTAGTGTCATCGCGGCCCAATGGCAGGTTGAGTACCAGCGTGCGCGGCCCCTCGTGCGGGCCTTTTATACCCATTGGCGGGCGGGCGTATCACTCAGCCAAGCCCTGCGTCGTGCCCAGCATGATGCCAGCAAGCACAATCCTCCTGGCGCATGGGCCCATTTTTACCTCACCGGCTTGCCCGTCTAAACGAGTTGCGGGTTGGGGTTGAACGCCAGCAGCGATCTTGAGCGTTTGGCATGATTCATGAGTGATTTTGTCCCGGTAAGCGGGACAAAATCACTCATTATTTTGTCCCGGTAGTTGTCTTTTTTTTTATTCTACCCTGATAGATATATGATAATCTGTAGTAGTGTATCTCTGCCTGTAAAAAGGTTTGCTTTCCCAGCACCTTTTTACCTACTCCCACCAAGTGAGTGCCTATGCCACGCCTGCGCATGCTTACCACCCTGTTCGGTTTGGCACTGAGTATGCTGATCGTTTCGATCAGTTTGAGCGCACCACCCACGCAGTCCCCTCCATCTGACCCGCACATATTTGAGGGCGAGGGCGTCCGCAATCCGTTGTTAGCCGATTGGTTTGCGCTTCCGTCCCAGGGCGCTATCGTGGGCCTCTACTACGCCGTATTGCAGGCCCCCTTGTGTGCCGATGCTCCCACGCCCGGTTGCCGCCCTGCTGCTGACGCGCCTGCCCATACGCTGACCTTGCGCGTCGAACGGGCCAGCAGCGAGGCGTCGCTTCCTGGCGATGAGTGGCCGGATCTCTTGCGGCAACAGGGCTATCAAGCTACGCCTGCGACCCTGCAAGGCTATTCTGGCTGGCGCTTCACGAGTGACGACCCGACCGCTGCCTATGCGGCCTTCTTCGTCTTCGAAGTCGAGGCGGTCTATTATCACGTGAGTTTCAGTCGCAGTTGGCTGACGGATCTGGATGCGCTTGACCAGATCGTTGAGGCATTTGTCCTCGATCCGGCTCAGGCTCCCGCGCCGTTTTTGATCGATCCAGCACCGGTTGAGCCGTCGCCGTCACCAGAACCGACGGTTGAGCCATCGCCGGAGCCGACGGTCGAGCCGTCGCCGGAACCCACGCCTTCACCGAGTCCTACCACTGGTCCAGGTGAGTTGCCTCGGCTCACGGTCTTTTTGCCCCTGATTCGCACCGATAAATCGGTCTTGGACCGCGAAGAGATCTGGCGTACCCAGGCGGCGGCGCAACCTGATGCGGCAGCCAGTCCCATGGTGGAACCAGCCCCGCCCGGTTCGCTGATCGCCAAACTGGTTGAGGCGGCGCTGGAATATGGAAAGTTGGAGGATGGCCGACCGTTTGGACATGTGATTCCACGCCATAACGGAGCCTTATTTATTGATTGTATGCTGCGCTATGTAGGCTTTCCGGGGGCGCTGTGTACTGGTACTACTGAAGAGTTGGCATATATATGGATGAATGACCTTTATTATCTCTATCTTCTCCCCAGAGGATCACAGGTCATTACCAATCCTGATTTGGTACGTGCTGGGGACATTCTCTTCATGAGTGATAACAAGGTTACTGATACTGGGCAACGCAGCTATTGTTGGGGTGGCGTGATTACAGGGCGTGATAGTCGTGGGCTGTTATTTGCGGCCCATTCACAGGCTGGTACCCAGCATGTGGTTACGTCAATGCTATGTGGCGGCACTTCGGTGGGAAATACCTACCGCACCTACTTGCGTCTTGACGGCGACCCGCCCATTGCCTGGTTTACCACGCCTAACGTCTCCCAGGCCCAACGTCTGATGCCCGGTACCCAACTCCTTGCCTATACCGCCACAGATCCTGTGATTGGCGCGGGCTGGGCAAGCGAGGTGGTGAACTATAGTGTGCGGATGGTCAATGCCGGAGTGAATACCGTGCTGGCAAATGCAACCACGGACGAGAGTCTCACGACGCTGATCGATTTTCCCTGTCAGGCCGTCGATTTCGAAGTCACAGCGATAGATCAAACCGGCCATATCAGTGAAGGCCCGGCGGGTTGGCTGAATGGGTTTATGCTGTTGCGCGGTGACGCCAATGCCGATGGGCAACTGGACGAGGCGGATTACCAGTTGATTCGGGCGGCCAATGGGCTGACCGCAACCGATTCCGACTATGACCAGCGGCTCGATCCGACCGCTGATGGTCGGATTGACGCGGCTGATCGCATCTATCTGGAACAGCGCCTGGAACATACCTGCCCGCTGCCATAGCTTACAAGAGGAACTTCTATGCTACGCTTCCGCACCATCCTCTGGCCGCTTGCTTTGGTGATCATGCTGCTGGCTGGCAGTTTGCCGGTTGCAGCTCAGGTTCCGGCGTATCGCTGTAATCTGTATAGTCGTGATCCTGTGCGTCCCTACTGCCTCGAAGTGACTGTGGTTGATGCGCAGGGCCAGCCCTTGCCAGGGGTCGTGGTAACGGTAATCTTTGGGGATCGGGTGCTGCAGGCAACGAGTCGCCAGACCATTGATGGCCCGGTTACGCAGGCTGTGGCAACACTTCCGCTCGAACAGCTTGATCTGCTGCCGGGTGATCATGTCGAACTGATCATCACCTATGGGAGTGTGACCAAGCGTGAGGTGATTGGCTTCCGGCCTGATCCCGTGACCCGTACCTTTGCCTATGGCCCTGTCCAATTAGCCGTTAATAATGCCATGGCCCCGATCTTCGGGCGGGTCTTTAGCATCGAAGAGTCCGGCCCCGTGCCGCTGAATGGTTATACGCTCGAACTGCGCCGCGATGGGCCTGAAGGCCCGGTTCTTGATGCGTTTGTGGCCGGAACAGAGTTTGATTTTCAACTCAATCCTGGTGAACTGCCCTATGGCACCACGCTTTGGCTTGAGGCCAAGCAGGATGATTTGATTGCCCTGGTCAGCTTTGTTTGGCAACGCGAGCCGCTGCCCATGGCTCTGGCTCTGAATTGGCCCTGTGGCGGCATTATGCCCCATGGTGGTTCCGGTTCCCAGTTGCCCCATGGTGGCTCCGGTTCCCAGTTACCCGATCCCTTCTGTGTGCTTGGCACGGCAACCCTCAATGGGGTTGCGCAGGACGGGGTCATGATCAGTGTTGAGTTGGTCGATCTGCCGGTTCCGTTGCCAGCAGATGCGAATATCACTCCGGTGATCACGACGACCCGCTTCTTCGAGCAATTGACCCTGGTCCAGCCCGGTCCGATCTTCAGTGCCGAGATCGGTCGCTTGACGAGCCTGAAGCTGCCGGGTAGTACCCGCCTGCGCTTCACTGCGCAGACCGAGCAGATGATCGGATCGGTTGAGCGTACCTTTGATCAACTTGGTGTCGGCAAAGCCTGGGGTAGCCGTGGCGTGCAGATCCCCTTGCGCCAGGAACATATGAGTAGCGTCGGCCTTGTCGGAGGGCAACCGACGCTCGTTGCCGTGACTGGGAGCGAGCAGAACCGCATCCTCTATGCGGTCACACGCGATGGCGTCTTGTTGCGCCAGACTCCGGGCATGCCTGGTTGGTTGCCATTGCTGGGCAATACGGCAACCATGCTTGGGCAGCCCGAGTTGACAGCTGTGGCCGCTTTGCGCCAGGCCAATGGCAACGATCTGCTGGTCGCTAGCACGCTCGATGGGCTGCTGTATCGTTCATTTGATAGTGGTCAGACCTGGCAGCGCCTTGCTGCAAATCTTGGCCGCATCCAAGCTTTGGCCTTGCAGGCGCTGCCCACCACCGGCGTGCAACTCTATCTGTTGCGTGATGCCGATCTGCTCCAACTGGCTGATCTTGAACAGGCCACCGATCTTGCTAACGCTAACCCGCTGCTGCCCGCTCCACCGGCTGGATCGCGCAGCCTGACTATCGTGGGCCAACAACTGGTGATAGGCGGAAGCGCTGGTATTTTTGGCTTGAGTACTACGGGCGCTTGGCAACCCATCCGCAATGAGCCAGTCCAGGCGCTGGCGACCATTGATAGCGAAACACTCCTCGTGGCAACGGCCCAAGGATTGTTCCGCACGACCCTAAGTGGTGCCGAATGGGAGGCGCTGGGCCTTACTGTTGCGGTGCAGGCCGTCGCTGCCGAGCCGACTATGGGTTGGGCCGTAACGCGAGATGGCCTGCTGGCTGGTTCTTGGAGTGAACCGACCTGGCCGATTATTGCACGGACGACGCTTCCTGCAACGGCTGTGCAGACCCTTGGTGCGCCAACGGTGTACGAAATCAGTACGGTGGGTGGCATGAGTTATGCGGCAACCCAGACTGGTGTGATGACAACCAGTGATGGTGGCCTGAATTGGCAAGCCCTCAATCCGAGCTTTACCCAGGATACACGTTCTTTGGCGGTGCTTCCCGATGGCAGTGTCCTGGCCCTCGGCAGAACCGGCCTCTTCCGGGTGAGCGCTACGAGCATCATTCCCGAACCCTTGCCCGTAGCTGCCAATCTGAATCCGACGGTGGTACGTGCCAGCAGCAATGGCGCACTGATCCTGATTGGGCGGGCGGCTGGCCCTGGCAATCAGTTGTTGATCAAAAATGGCAATGGGAACTGGAGTAGCCTGCGGGTTGGTAATGGGCGTGGCATCACGACGATCACGTTTCTCCCTGGCATTGCCGGCAATAGTCAGGCCATGATCGCAACGGATGGTGATGGGGTCTGGTTCTGGGATCAGACGACCGGACTGACGGCGTTACCGGCTCTGCCGAGCAGCACGAGTCGTCAGCCCCGGGTTGATGCCCTGCTGGTGATTCCCGGCGCGCCCTGCACCCTGTTGGCTGGTGTGGCGAGTAGCGCACCAGGCGAAGCTGCGGCGCTCTATACGCGATCTTGTACGCTCGTGGGCGATTGGAGTGGCCCGCAGCCTTTGCAGCGCAACGGTCAACTGGTTCGCTCAGTGACCGCACTGGCCCAGACCCCATTGGCGAGTGGCGGGCGACTGTTTGCCGCCACTGATCAAGGCTTTTTCCGGGGAACCCTGGCTGGTGGCTGGATGCCGATCTTTGGGCAACCCCTACGCCCGCAGGCACTGGCTCCGGCCGCCGATTACGTGAGCGAACGCACGTTGCTGACCGGTGGGCAACAGTCGGGCATTATTCGCCTGTTTGATGCGACCCCCGATCTTCATCTGGCGCTGAGTTGCCCGCCAAGTGCCCGCGGCGCAACCGTGATCACCTGTACAGCGACGGCCTCTAATCAGGGTCTGCTGGCGGTGCCACCTGGTACCATGACCCTGGCGATCACGTCGTCGTTACGGCTCCAGGCCGTGAATGGGCTGGCCCCGGCGCTACCCGTCCCTCAATCGTACAGTGTGAACTATGGTGCCTTGACTGCCAATGCTAGCCAGAGCTTTACGTTTACGCTTGAGGTTGACGCGAATGTTCGGCCCCATCCAGTCTTGGTCGAACTTGCCGCAGCCCAGGTGCCAGGTGAGCTTTTTGTTGTGAACAATCAGGTGCGCCAACGCATTCGGCTTGACTATCGTGATGCGCCTGATCTGGCGGTGGTCGGTAGCGGCCAACGCATGACGGCCCCCGGAAGCCTTGGTTTGCTCACGTTTCAGGTGAGCAATCGGGGCACCCAGGCGATGACGACGACGGCTTTGCTCGAACTGAGCCTGCCTGCTGAGGTTGAGGTTGCCGCGACGGCACCGGGCCTTACGCTGACCCAGGGACGTTACCAAGTCGTGCTGCCTGCGCTCGATAGTCAGGCCAGCATGCCGATTACCATGACCTATCGTCGGGCCAGCACGCTCGCACCAACTACCGTCGTCACGGTGACAGCCGAGGTCAGTTCGGCGGGTGATGATCGTGAACTGAACAATAACCGTGATCGTACCGGCCTCTTGGAGCGCCCAAGCAGCCCCGAAGTGATTGTGCTCACGCATCTGACCCGCTTGGCCCAACGTGGCCCGGTGGAAAATGTGCGGGCTGCGCTTGATCAGTACCTACTGCAAGAAGCGGCGCTCGAAATCCCGCTTGATGCGCTGCCAGCCTGTGCCGATGCACCTCAGGGCCTGAGTTGTGCGTATCAGCAATGGGATGCGGCGATCCTGGCATTGGCCGTGGCGATGGAAGCCGGGGCTGATCCAGTAGAGCTTAAGCGGCTGACTGAGGTAGCGTTGGCCGAACGGATGCTGCTGCACGAACGCATTAAAACCTATGTCTACCAGCAGATCAGTGGCCTGAACCCGGCCCCGCGCTACCTCTACATTATCGGTGATGATGAGGTCATTCCCTATGGGGCCGTGCTTGATCTCAAAAACGATGATGACCGGCTCAGCTATCCCGAGTCCTACTATGCGATCACGATGGATCAACGCGAGAGCCTGTATAGTCTGTTTCGGGCCAACCATTATCCGAGCGACCGGCTCTATGATCGCCTTGGAACCCAGCAGACCCTGCGCCTGATCACCGCACGGCAGCCCGGTGGCCCTGCGGCGATTACGGCGGCGCTGGAGCGTTACCATGCGACGGATGGCAGGCTCTTAATCGATGGGGGCGTGGTGGCTGGGGTTGCGAAAGAACTGACCGAAGATGCGCAGCAGGTCTTCTGCGAACTGATGCAGCAGCGCGGTCTGGTCTTCCCGCTCAGTAACGGCACTGATCCGTGTGGTTTGATTGATCCAAGCGTGCGGGCTGGCTTGCCGGGTTTGGTGCTCAGCGGCCAACTCATTGCGCTGAGTGATCATGCCGCCCGTGATCAGATTGGTGATCTACCAGCCCTGGCACTGAATACGCTCACACCGACGGGTGAGGCGCTTAATCTCGTCTTGTTGCTGGGCTGCCATAGTGGCCTGAGTGCGGGGACTGCCGATGCGCTGACCCTGGTGACCGAGTTGGCCCAGTTGGGGCAGCCGAGTATTGGTTATCTGGGGTATGCCTATGCCGGTACTGCGGGCGACGAAGCGGTGCTGGCCTATGCCGAGCAACTCCAACTTCAGCTGCTGCGTCAAGTACTTGGTGCTGATACGATCACGCTGGCTGATGCGCTACGCCAGGCGCTGGCCGATTATGGACGCTTTACCACAACTGCTCATAGCAATCGCCACCTCAAAACGCTTGAGAGTGTGGCGCTGTTTGGGCCACCAACCTATCGGGTGACACTGGCAGGTCTGGCGGGCGCAGCGCCCGAACAAGCACTGGTCGCAGCTACGCTAGCGGACACGCCGCATGCGACGACAAGCACCTTGTCCCAGGCTGGTTCGAACCTGAGCCTCACACTTACCCATGCCGCCGAGTCTACGGCGCAAGGCATGATCTACCGGGTCCAGCCAAGTAGCGGGACGGGCTTTCAGTTGGCCGATGCTGATTTGCCGTTGCAGCCAGCGCTTGCCCTTGAACTCGATCCTGGGGTTGGCGGGGCACTCATTCGGGGGGGCAGTTTTACCACCACGATGGGCGTTGATCCGGTGATTGTGCGTGGTGGGCCAATCAATCAGCCGCAGCTGTATAGCGAAGCTGCCTATCTGGGTGGAAAGTTTGATCGCCCGCTCTGGCTTGGGTTGTACCAAGGGAGCAATAATCACCCTCATCTGGTGATCAATACCGGTCAATGGAGTCCGATCAATGCGACCCAGCGCTTGCTCGAAGCACTCACGCTTGAATTGACGGCCCAACGGGTTGGAGGCCAGCCTGCGAGTTTTGCAGGTCCAGCAACCCATTGTCGCCTTACGTCTCGCATTCGGGTGCAGATCCTGAATGGAACCGGGGTCGCCCGTGCCGAAGTTGTCTTGATCGAAGATGGGCAATTTAAGGTGTATCCGATGCGCCTGCTGGGCAAGCGCTGGAGCGCCACCTTTGATGCCAAGCCGTGGTCAAACTATTTCGTGCAGGCCGTAGGCACTGATGGAAGTGTCACGCTCGATCTGAACAATGGGCAGCTGTACATCGTCTCGGACGAGCATGACCCATGTTCCTACCCCTGTGATCTGAATACTGCCCGCGACGATCTGGCGGTTACTTTCTTGAGTAATGGGCGGGTCGAGATCACTAACGAAGCCCTGACCTGTCGCTACGAAGTGAGGGCGGCTTCCTATCAGGTCTTTGGCGATCTGCTCAGTGCCCAGCAACTCTTCGATAGTGATAAAAAGTTGCTCCAGCCCGGTGATAGCACTATCCTTCAGGTACGCCTCGCGAGCTGTTCGACGCGGATCTATGCCTTCTATGGTTC
The DNA here is from genome assembly GCA_048381555.1 of Oscillochloridaceae bacterium umkhey_bin13. Classification (GTDB taxonomy): domain Bacteria; phylum Chloroflexota; class Chloroflexia; order Chloroflexales; family Chloroflexaceae; genus Viridilinea. Next base: position 13,186 of record JBLWKA010000065.1, on the reverse strand, counting down.
AACCTTGACCAGTCTGACCGGCGAGGGCTACGGCGGACGGTTGCTCGGTGAACGCTTCTTCGAGCGTAACGGACTCTGTATGCCGTGATGTCTGGGGGAGCGTTTTAGCTACCCGAGATGGTCTCGCGCTTGGCCCCCGCGCCTACTGGGTATGCGCGGGGGACAGCGTGTAAGCCCAATTCCTGTTGATATGAATGAAGGCGTTGCGGTGCGGTATTCGCGTATTCATAGTCGCCATTTGGGGATGGCACGGGGGGATGGTACAAAATGTAATTCACAAACTACTTAGGGCTGATTGGCGTATGTACAGGCCAGACGCACGCCAGCAATGACGGCGAGCCCGACCCCAAGCAGCCAAACCAAGTGATGATGAGTGGCTAACCAGAGGCAGCCTGCCCCGAGGTTAAGGATACAGAACATCAGCAGCAGGTAGCCGAGTATGCTCAAGCGGATGCGAGGAATGGGCTTGGATTGGGGGGCCATAGGTGTTTCTCCTTGGGCTAGGTGCGATGCTTGTTTGCTGTTCTGTAGTACTTAAGCCCGTAGCTAGAGCGTTTCCCACTAAAGCCATAACAATCGCGTTGGGCAAGCCCAGTTGGTGCGCGATCCGGTGCGCCGCTGCGCCGCCACAACGCACGCACCAACGTTATGGGATCCATACTCACCCAAGGAACGGGGGCGTAGCCCTGCGTTATAATCGACATGACCTTATTCGCTTGGATCACGCATCGTGCGCGTGTAGCCGCTTGCAAGGTTTCCTATGGCGCAGCCAGATGAGTTTGTCGACTTCGGACTCTGGGTGAAAAGGCGGCGCGAGGCGCTGCGTATGACTCAGGCCGAGCTTGGGCATGCCGTTGGTTATGCAGCCGAGACAATCCGGGCCATCGAGGCTGGTCGCCGCAAACCACGCCCCGAATTGGTTGAGCGGCTCGCTCAGGTGTTGCGCGTAGAGGATGACAATCGGGCGAGTTTTTTTCAACGCGCGCGTGATCAGCAGGGCAACCTACCCGCACCAGATAAACTTCCGGTTATCACCGTACCTGATCAACCCCATCGGCTACCTGTCCAGGTGTTGCCGCCGTTATTGGGGCGCACCACCTTGCTGGCAGATCTGGCCGAACGTTTGCACCAGCCGGAAGTCCGCTTGCTCACGCTGGTTGGCCCGCCAGGCGTGGGTAAAACGCGCCTCGCCTACGCACTCGGAACGCAGCTTCAAGCTGCTTGGAGCCACGGGGCAACGTGGGTGAACCTGGCGAGTGCTAGCTCGACCGAGCGAGTACTGCATAGCATCGCCCAGGCCCTCTATCTTCCCTTGCCGGCAGAACGCCCGCCCTTGCGAGTGTTGAGTACCTATCTGCAGCCACGGCAACTGTTGCTAATCCTGGATAATGTGGAACAATTGCTGGGGTCAACGAGCGAACTCCTCCCCATGCTGACCACATTACTTGCCGAGGCTCCCCAGATCACGTTACTTGTGACCAGCCAGGTTCCGTTGCAACTCCGCATTGAACAGGTGGTAACAGTGCCCTCTTTGGAAGTACCGTTGCCCAATGCAGAGCCTGCTGTGCTGCGGGACAATCCAGCGGTGCAGCTGTTTGCGCAGCGACTTGCGTCACTTGATCAGCGGCTTGAACTTGATGATCCTAATCTGCTCACTCTGGGTGCGATTTGCCGTGACCTTGATGGTCTGCCCTTAGCACTTGAACTGGCTGCCGCACGCTGCCGCCTCTTCTCATTGCCGCAACTGCATGCGCGGCTTGATCAGCGGCTTCAGTTGTTGCAGCAGCGCGGCGGTGATCACGAACGACGGCATCAATCATTGCGGGCCGCACTAGATTGGAGTGTGGCACTGCTGAGTGAGCAGGAACGCAAGCTCTTAGCAGGATTGAGTGTTTTTCAAGGCGGGTTTACCCTGGAGATGGGCACGACGGTCGTGGAGACGGTCTGGCCTGATCTGCCGACCTTGGCGAGTCTCGAACAATTGATTCTGCATAACTTAGTCCAAGCGCAGTCCAGCACGGACGAGCAACGCCTGCGCCTACTTGAAAGTGTGCGGATGTTTGCCCAAGAGTTGCTTGAGCCGACTGAATGGGAGCAGGTGCAACATGCGCATGCCCACATGCTGGTGGGCCTGATCGCGCAGGATGCCCCGCGTTGGGGCCAAGCGGCATGGGAGTGGACGCAACGCATGATCCAGGAAGAAGCCAATCTCCACGCGGCTTTGGGTTTTTGCGATCACCATAAAAAGGCCCAGATCATGGCGGGGTTAGTGATCGGGGCCACACCCTATTGGCTGAACCAGGGTTTCGTAAGCGAAGGGCGGGTTTGGGCTACCCAAGCCCTTAATCAAGCGGCCCAACTCACGCCTTGGCAATGTGGCGAACTATGCGTAGCAGCGGCGGATCTGGCTTATCAACAAAGTGCTTGGCAACAGGCCGAGCAGTATGCTACTGCGGCCCTGCATGATGCAGCGCTTGCACAAGCAGACGCGATCATGGTGCGCGCACATTACCGGCTGGCCTGGATTGCGGCTCGTCAAGCCGCTTATCCCCAAGCCGAGCAGCACTTCCGTGAGGCAATCAGGGTCGCACAGGCAACTGGTGACACGTATGGGGCGGCAATGAACAGTGGTGCATTGGGGTGGATCACCCATGAGCAGGGCCAGCTTGATGCGGCCCATGCAGCTCAAAGCATGAGTCTAGCCCTCTATCGTCAACTCGATGATCACGTGAGTATTGCCTACACCTTGAATGCTATGGGCTGGATTGCGCGTGATCAGGGCCAACTGCCCGAAGCCGAGCGACTGCATCAGGCTGCACTGAGCTATTATCAGCAGACGGGGCAGAGTAGTGGGGTTGCACTCAGCTTGAACAATCTCGGCTGGACAGCTGGTCTTGCCGGAGATTGGGCACGAGCCGAAGCCTGCTTCCGTGAGAGCTTGCAGCTACGTCAGATGCTGGGTGATCTCCGGGCCTGTGCCTGGACGCTGAGCGATCTGGCGTGGTTGGCACGCGAGGCCGAAACCTATTCGTCAATGCTCGCCTATGCCGAACAGGCGCTGCAAGCGTATCAGCAACTGGGTGACGAGCGAGGCATCGCCTTGAGTCGTCTGAATTTGGCCCTAGCTATGGAAGTGCTCGATGATCCTTATAGTGCGACCACACTGTTAGCCCAAGCCATCAACGGTTTGCGTAGCTTGAATGATTGGCGCGGCTTAGCGCGTAGCCTTGAAATTGGGGCGAAGCTGTCAATGCTTAGGAGTGATCGGCAACGGGCAGCAACACTGCTTGGGGCCGCCGAGGCGCTGCGTCAACGATATGGGCTGCCCCACACGCGGAGCGAACAGCGTTGGTATCAGGCACTCGTGCAAGCGGTTGCTGCCACTGATCAAGCCGACACAGCCGCAGCATGGATTGACGGCGCACAGCGCTCACTTGATCCGTTGTGGGATGAACTGCTCGGCATTGAGACAAGTTGATCAAGGAGGCGGCTGAAGCTTGTCGGGCTTGCATTAGCCGCAATGTAGTACAGCTCAACCTGTTTTGCAAGATGACGTAGCCGTGGTTCAGCCGAGTCTGGATCGGCAACGGTAGCAACCAGCGCATCGGCGACCCCGCCGCTGCCGGTCACAGCGAGCACGCGCCGTCCTTGGGCCACGCTGTACTCGACCTCGTTGAGGGTCAAAGGTCCACCGCCAATCACGACCGTTAGCGAGGCCGCAACCGGCGCATAGGCGGCGGCAAGGGTATACATCGCTGCAGTCTCGTCACCCCAATATTGACCCGGTGTCAGCAGCAGATGGGAGTGATGCGGTTCGAGTGCGACGCCATGGGGATGGGTGGCGTTACGCAAACAGGCTGCCACAGTTACACCAATACAAGCAGCTGGTTGACCATAGTGCGCGAAGCCACGCCCCAAGAGGGCAAAAATGCCTGCATCGGTACCACCCGTGATAGCGACAGCGGCATTGCGTACCAGCCAGGCGGCGAGTCCCTCCTGGATCAATGGTCTGAGTTGGGCATACAACGGGCCAAGTTTGGCACTGGTTGAACCATTGAGCACAATCAAGGGACGTCCAGCCGGAATCTGCCAAGCGCTCAACAGTTGCTGCCCTGCCGCTGGACTGAGTGTGTCCGTAGGACTGATCATCAGAGGACGAGGGGCACATACTGGCATAAGAAACTCATTTCATTGCAGGTTACGCGCGTGCATCCTGATCAAACCATAGGTTGATCGTTCTACGGTCACGCCGACCGCGACAGTCAGCGGGACGAATTGTGCTAGCTACGGTGGGAATCGCGTTATGCGCAGCCTTGATAGAAGTAAGCAAAGAACAAGACGCTGCGCTAACGAGGTAACCCGATGGCAGATGTGACAAATGATCAGTGTCGTGCGCTACGCAGGCAGCCAGCGCGGGGGGATGCTCAGGTTATGCAAAGGTGTGGGTTGCACCGCCATACCATCTTGAGTTTGTCACCGGCATGGCATCCAGTGCTACCGCCGAAGCCAGACGAGCAGGTTCGGTATGACGTCTTTCTTTCGTACCACGCACCTGAGCGTACCGCCGTTCGCTGGCTGGACGAGCAGATCGCACAGGCTGGACTGCGACCTTGGTTTGACCAGCGTGAAATTCTGCCCGGTGAGCCATGGATGCAACGGATCGAAGCGGGCTTGGCTCAGTCCCAAACCATTGCGGTGATCATTGGGCCGTCAGGTATGGGGCCATGGCAACGCCAAGAAGCCAGTGTTGCCCTACGGTTGGCCCTGCCTGAGCGAGGCACCAAACGGGTCATTCCCGTACTCTTGCCCGGCGCTGATCGGTATGGCTTGCCCTATTTGCTCGATAGCTTCACCTGGGTTGAATTCCAGGATCTTGAAGATGCTCATGCCCTAGAACGACTCATTACGGGCTTGCGTGGTCGCCCTGGGGAGGCAGAAGAGGGCAGATTGCTCGAACTTGATCCGCGCAGCACCGTAGCACTCCGGCGACGGGCGTGATCGTCACGTCCAAAGCGCTTGTAGTCCAACAAAGGAGGTGCCGAGCCACCCTCACAGCGAGTTCACTACACATGATCGTCTACATCATTTTCTAGCGGATCACGAGGTCTTCTCATGAAACAGCGTACGCTCACTCCCATCACGATCCTATTGCTCGTGTGCGCCATTATCGCAAGTACACTTGCACCGCCTGAGGTACAGGCGAATCCGCCCGCGCCGCCCACACCCGAAGCTGGCCCTGCCGAGCTTACACCATTGCACGATGATCCGACGATGCCTATGATCATCGTTGCTGATGAATCGGGCGATCTGCTTGCCATGATCGAGGCCCAACTTGAGCAAGCGGTGCAACAGGTCTTGAATGAGTCTGGCGACGGAGTCGTCTTGCAACGGCTGCACTTTGATGGGCGCGTGCTGACACTTGATCTGGGTAGCGCGGCGCGGGCATTGCGTGATACGGGCAACTTTGCAGCGTTGATGGAAGAGCTTGACGCGGCGGTCAGCGCGGTCTTGCTTGTAACACCGCTGGGTCTGGAACAAGGCATCGAGTACCACTTCCTGATTGATGGCGAGCCACTGACCGTTGCGGAAGAGCCGCTGCCCCCGAATGATCGGCTGGATCCAGCCGCGATCAACGGCAAGCGTATCGTCATCAATCCTGGACATGGCTGGTTTTTGGATGGCAGCACATGGCGTTTACAGCGTGGTTCTTGGTGGGGGATCATCGAAGATTTTATCAATGCCGAGTTTGCCATTGGCATACGTGATCAGTTGTCCCGGGTGGGCGCTGATGTGCGTTCGACGCGCGAACTGAACAAGGCCGCAGGCACCCATGCCGCGAGTGGCAAACCATTGTGGCAAGTTGGTGCAGCCGCCTACACCCGCCAGATCGGGGCACCTGCATCGGTGTATGCAGGCAGCAACGGCCCGCTCAACCACGACCTGATGGCCCGACCCTACTATGCCAATTGGGTTGGTTCGAACGCAATGATTAGCATCCACAACAATGGTGGGCAAGGCTGCGGCACCGAAACGTGGTATGACACCTCGAACGCCTATGCGAACCAAAGCCGCGATCTGGCCCAGCGCATCCAGAATAAAATCATCGAACGCGTGCGAGCGCAGTGGAATACCAATTGGTGCAATCGTGGGATCAAGGGGTCAAATGGCGGCTATGGCGAGATCCGGGCCGTCAATGCGCCTGCCGTATTGATCGAAGTCGGCTTTATGGATAGCTACAATGATAATCAAGCCCTGCAAAATGCCACATTTCGGGCGATTGTCAACCAAGCAATCAGTGATGCCGTAATCGAGTATTTTGGTGGCGTGCAGGTTCATTGCCCGGTAGGCAGCTATCGTGCCGAATACTTTGCCAATCCCAGCCTGAGCGGTACGCCGACCTTTGTACGCTGCGAGTCGAGCATCAACTATAACTGGGGGTTAGGCGGGCCGGGCAATGGTATTCCCGTTGACAACTTTTCAGTGCGTTGGCGTGGCAATATCACCTTTACTGCCGGTACCTATGCGTTTGTGGCAACTGCTGACGATGGTGTGCGACTTAGTGTGAATGGCTTGCGCCTGATTAATGCGTGGCGCGATCAACCAGCCACCCAGTACCGGGCCACCCGCGGCTTGGGAACAGGTACGCACGAGATTCTATTGGAATACTACGAACGCGGTCACGCCGCTACAGCACGACTCTTCTGGTCAAATAATCTCGCCTTGCAGAGTCCGGCCTTTGCGACCTCGCAACAAGATGCGAATCTGCATCCAGCCCGTGGTAATGATGGTAATGCCAATACGCGTTGGTCGTCACGCCAGAGCGCATGGTTAGGTACGGAATGGTGGTGGACCGATCTACAGGCTGCTCAACCAATTACGGAGGTGCGGATTACCTGGGAAGCTGCGTATGCTGCAGATCATTGTATCGGTTGGTGGGTTGACGGGCAGACTCAAGCAACCATCCGCTGCTATACGATCAGTGCGCCTGGTCGCTACACCTATGCGATTGGGACTCAGACGGCCCGTTACGTGGGGGTGATGATGCGCAAGCGGGCTCCCTGGATGCTCAACTACTCGCTCTGGGAGTTTGGGGCCTACCGCTGGGGTGGGGTTTTGGCAGCCAATAGCGAGACAGAGGAATGGTTGGCAGCACAGGCTCAAGCCATACCAGATGATCTGGTCGTTGTTCCCACACAGAGCCAGCAACGAGTGTACATTCCCTTGGTTACACGCTAGAGTCAACCTGGCTTTCTGATAATCCCAAACCATCCCCCTCCCCCACTGGATGCGCTGCCAACCAGCGCAGGAGCAGCGCATCCACGGTTGGGGCAACTTCCCAATGCATGAATGAAGGTCTGGAGCATCATGGTATAAATAAAACGATCTCGGTTGTATCAGCATTGCGCAAACCGATCTGTTTTTCGCACTTTTCGCGCTGCCGCAGGCGCTGCCCATGCGAGGCATTGGCTCGCGGGGCGCAACAACCTGCGCGGCGCTGGGATGCCGCGCACGAAGACCGTCGCGGCCCTGGCCGCCGCCACTGGGGCCAGTGTGCGCCGCAACGGGCGCGACAAAGGCCCCCGCTGCGCAGGGGGCGACGGGGGCCAGATCGCGACAGAGCTGCCAGGCGTAGTAGCTATGGTCGTAGCGCCCGAGCTCACGTGCCAAGGCTCCATCCTCGCTTTCGTCGGTGGTGCCATCCCACGGCCCAAGCCCGGCCAGCACCTCGGCATCGTCGGCAGCGACGGCCAACGCAGCAAGCGCAGCCTCATCGGCGGCACGCTCCAACGCGGCGTCGCTCCGCTCGCGCTGCCACTCAGCGATGCCGGCTTTGACCCCTCGGTTCTGAGCGAGTTTCGCACACGTCTGGTCGACGGGAATGCCGAGTATCTGCTCTTTGATACGCTCCTGACGCAGTTTCGTGAGCAAAAGCTGCTTCGGGCTCGTGGGCGGCAACGAAGCGATTCGACCCACGTGCTGGCCGCTGTGCGTGCGCTCAATCGCTTGGAGTGCGTTGGGTCAACGCTGCGCCATGCGCTCAACAGCCTGGCGGTCGTCGTGCCCGATTGGTTGCTGACACACAAGCAGCCCGAGTGGCTCGAGCGCTATGAGCAGCGCTTCGAAGACGAGCGGCTCCCCGAGGCGGCGTCCGAGCGCACGGCACTGGCGACCGAAGTTGGGCGAGATGGCTCGAGCTTACTCACGGCGGTCATCGCTGCGGACGCGCCGGATTGGCTTCGTCACATCCCGGCCATCGAAACCCTGCGCCAAGTTTGGCTCCAGAACTACACCGGGACCGAGCAGGGAAGCCTTCGCTGGCGGACGAATGAGGAAACGCCGCTGCTAAAACTATCAAAAAGGCATAATCTAATATTATCAGGAAATTGTCAGCGTATCAAGATGTACTATGTTTTTAAATATGAATTAAATAGTATTTTTAACTGCTATATCTACTCTACATGTGCTACGCCACTCATATGCCCGCTATGACAACCTTACTCGTGCTACACCGCTCATCTACCTGCTAGGACAACCTGACCTGCGCTACGTCGTTCAGCCATCGGCATTGAGGCGCACCGTCGCTGCGGATGCGCTGCCATCGACCATGCGACAAATACGGTCAGCAACACCAGCCAGATCCAGCCCACCAGTTCAGCGTTCAGGCTTGCTCATCCTTGATCGCCAGATCTTCAGTGGGTTGCGATGGACGCAGCAAGGCCGCCCAGACTGCCGCCGCTCGCAGGTAGGCCGTCGGATCAGCGGTGGTGCGCTGGGCCTGGCGCACACAGCACGGCATCGCTCGTCGCACGGGAATCCTGCGTGGTTCAGGGGTTGCAGTGGCGTTCGGTGGTGGCAGCGGATCGTCGGTGTGCATGCGTCGCCTTTCGTGGGTGGATTCAGCCGTCTGTGAACGGCGTTTTCCGCTCGTTACCACAGAGGCACAGAGGAGGCAGAGTTGGTTGATGATCGCAGCTGGACATTATCTGAGCCTGCACCTCGGTTGTTGAGCCTGTCGAAGCGAGCTTGCCGAAGGGGCAAGGATGGGATGATAGTTCACAAACTCATCAGGAGCGATCTGCGTGCAGCAGTAGGCTCCCTACTGGCAGCCAAGTTATCATGCTCGCATGGTGTTTGATGGGCCTGCGGGCGGGTTGGTTACACCCTATGCCTCTGCCGGGTCACACTTGCCTCGGCTGGCGTGGCGGTAGCTGTCTGCGCTCGTTTGGCTTGTTCAAGCAGGGGTAGGTAGAGATCGAGCGCGAGCAGGACGCCCACCGGATAGCCTTTTTGGGTGATGACAATCGGGGTCGCGTGTGCTTGTGATCGTCTGATCAGGGCTGCGAGCGCGGATGCCGCTTGAGAGATGGGGACGACTCCATTGGTGAGATCGATATTCAGGGGCGAGGACGACGTGGGCATCAGGGTTCCTTCATACAAGGATATGCGTTTGGATACGTGCATTGTAGCGTACCCTGGGCTTGCATCGTACACCAGTGAGAATCGCCGGAATTACTCATGACGGTTGAATAGTTAGTGAATGTTGTTTTCCGCTATGTACCACAGAGACACAGAGGCACAGAGGTTTTTGAGGATCGCAACGAGACGCCATGTGCGGTCGTAGGCAGAGCCTGTGCCTCAGTCGCTACGCCTGCGCCGCCCTGAGTCTGTGCCTCGGTCGCTGAGCCTGTCGAAGCGAACTTACCGAAGGCGCGAAGCTTGGATGGTAGTTCAACAAACGCATCAGGGGCGATCAGATCGCGGCGGTGGGTTCCTTGCTGCCATGCAGACCAGCACGCTCGCATCGTCATGCGGTACAAAAAAATCTCTGTGCCCTTTGTGCCTTTGTGGTGAGTTCCTTGCTATCATTCAGATCATCACACTCGCATCGTCATATGGTATTACTCCTGGCGCAGCACCAATTGCCAGCCGGTGTGGTCACGAAACTGAGTGATCGCAGCGTCCAGTGCTTCGGGGCTGGCAGTGTCGCGCACCCGCACAACTACCGTGTGCTGCCCATGCTGGATCGCCGGGGTCGCCAGGGCTACGGTTCCCTCGGGGAGCGCCGCCCGCGCCGCTTGGATCATGGCCTCCTGGTGCGGCTGCGGCCAGAGTTGCACCGTCCAGCCGATAAACTCGGCTAAACCTGCCAGGGATTCGGCGTAGCGCACCCGGACTACGGCGGGGAAGTGGCAGCGCAGCGCGACGGTGCGCGTGGCTTGATCGGCACTTGCCTTGTAACAGTGGGCCTCGGGCGGCAACCAGGTGCGGGCGGTACTGAGCGCGAAGTTCAGTTCGCTGGCTGGGGTGCCTGGCGGCGGCGCAAAGCGGGCCTCGTCGTTGGAAGTTGGTGGTGTGGCAACGGTACGCACCAGGCCGGGCAGATCGATCCGCAACTGCCAGCCGGTTTGGGCCAGAAACGCGGCCTCGGCCTCGCGCACGGCGCGGGCCTCGCTCTGTCCGGTGGCCCTTACTTCGACCCGCCGTTCGGTGAGGTAGAGTGCTGGGGCACGGGTGGTCTGCACGCCAGCGGGCAAGACAGCCAGCGCAGCGTCGGCCAGTTGGCCCTGATGCGGCTGCGGCCAGACCGTGACCGGCACGCCCGCCTCGGCGCTGATTGCGGCGTGCGCGGCGGCATCACGACTGGCGGCAATATCGGGGAAGAAGTAGCGCAAGGTGATCGCCCCGGTCTCCGGGTCAATGCTGCGCTGGTAGAGATCGGGGGCGTCGTTCAGGTGGTGGCTGATGATGGTCTGGATGGCGGCGCTATCGGGGCGCGGCCCGCTGCGGCGCACGCCGGACGCCTGGGCGCGACGCACGTCGGCAGGGGTGGGCAGCCGCCACAGCCCCGGCGCGTGGGGCAGTGCCACAAAAAACGGACTGCCCGCTTCCAACAGGGTCTGCAAGTGGGCCTCGGCGTCGGCTTCGACCTGGTCGCCAAACCAGGCCCGTGCAAGGTCGCGCACGCTCAGCACCTGCACGCCACTGCCATCGCGCACGGCCGTCCAGAGCCGTTCGAGCGCAGGTTCACTCAGCGGTTGACCGTTCCCCAGCGGCTCACGCGGGGCCGGACGCGCTGGGGGCGCACTCACCCGTCGCCCGCCGCGCTCACTCGGCACGCTGCGCAGCGTCGTGCCATCCTGGGGAGTCAGCACCTCCGCCATACCGTGGAGTTTCGCTGCAAGTGCGGCGCGGGCCTCGGGGTCGCCATGCACCAGGGCCACCGTGCGCGGTTGCAGGCTCCGCACGATGGCGGCCAACTCATCACCATCGGCATGGGCACTCAAGCTGTAGCGTCCAATCTCGCAGACAACGGGAAGGTCGCGCCCGTTCAACGTGATCCGCCGCTCAGCGGGGGCGGCCTCGGCCAGATCAAGCAAACGCCGTCCGGGGGCTTCGTCATCGAGGTAGCCGCTAAAGAAGATCGCGGCTGCGGGTTGGGCGATCAACCGCTCGGCGTACCAGACCGACGGGCCACCGGTCAGCATGCCCGACGAACTGATGATCGCCGCTGGGGGGCCAGCCAGCAGCCGTTCACGCTGCTCGGGACGCTCAATCGGCGTGACGCTGGCCCCAAAGAAGGGCTTGCCGCCCGCCAAGAGGTGCCGACGCAAGGCCGGGGTCAGGGCTTCAGGAAACGCCGCGTAGGCTCCACAGATCGCCCGCACGAGGCCGTCAACCGCAATCGGAAAGGCCGGAATGATCCCGTCACGCTGGGCGGCGCGCAGGATCAGAATGACCTCTTGGGCGCGTCCGAGCGCAAAGGCCGGGATGAGGCAATGCCCGCCACGGGCGATCACCCCGGCAACCGCTTCGGCCAGGCGACGCTCTTCCTGGCTGCGATTGGGGTGCAAGCGGGCACCGTAGGTACTTTCGAGCACGAGCAGATCGGGGCGGCGCGGATTGGGAATGGCAGCCCCCAGGATGGTGCGCTGCGGCGTCGCACTCACATCACCCGAAATCACCAACCGCCCATCAGGGGCTTCGAAGCCCAGGCTGACCGCGCCCGCGATATGCCCGGCCCGCTGCGCAAACACGGTAAGGTCGGGCAGTTCGGGTAGGGTTTGCGCCCCATCGCTCAGCGGACGCAAGCGGCGCAAGGTCGCTGCGACCAGCGCTTCATCGTAGAGCGGCAATTCCAACTCGTCGGCAGCACGGCGGGCCATGACCCGCACGGCATCCCCGAGCATGACTTCGATCAGGCGAATGGTCGCGGGACTGGCATAGATCGGGGTCGCGGGATTGCGGGCAGCGACGAGCGGCAAGGCTCCGATATGATCGGCGTGGGCGTGGGTGATCAGGATGGCATCGAGCGTGCGCCCATCGAGGGCGGCAAGGTCGGGCAACCGGTCGGCGGAATCGACGCGAATCCCCGCATCCACCAGGATCGTCCGCCCCGCCAATTGCACCAATTGGCACGTTGCGCCAACCCCACTTGCCCCACCGAGAAAGGTTAGTTCCATAGCCCTGCCTTTGGAAGGAGGTAACACGCTGCGGACGCAGCACGCTGCGGACGCAGCACGCTGCTTCTGCGGACGCAGCACGCTGCGTCCCTACGGTCATCCCATCATACGGCATCTTCGCGGATACAGCACCCATTACCGGTCGTCCTCAGCCCTCCTCAGGCATCGAGGACAATTACATCTTTGCTTCCGTGGGCGTGAACGCCCCGGCTATGTCGTGCGAAGGCCACCTGCGTGGCCTGTGTAGCCCGCGAAGCAAGCAATAAACGTCGTTGTCACACTGAGCGCAACACCACAGTTCGAGCGGTGCTGTCCAGGCCGGTGCGATGTCGGCCCATTCACCCCTGTGCGCAAACGCGCCCCAACACCCCGCCACACGCCTGTCCACCTGGGTACGCAGGCGGCACACCCGGGCCAGACCGCTCCCGCGCTGGTATCCCGGTGCATCAGCACACCCGAAACGAACATACGAGCGCAAACGCACACGTTATGTTCAGGGCTACCCGAAAAGATTAGGGCCAACCCTCCTTCAAAGCGGGGCAATTGATCAAAGCAATGCCAGAAGGCTATTTCGATCTTTCGTTCTGCAAGTTTCAATCCGCCTGGTCAGAGACTGTCGGCTAATTATTTGGTACAGATGAGCGAACCGTCGTTTGTGACATGATATGGGTATCAGATCCAGCATCAGATCACAAAAAACGGTTCGCCATGGCTATTGTACCATC
>JBLWKA010000064.1:0-32066 GCA_048381555.1 Oscillochloridaceae bacterium umkhey_bin13 | reverse complement strand
AACAAACCAAAACGCGGAACCCCGCAAGCCGGGAATTCCGCATTGGACTGTGGTGGAGCGACGGGGATTCGAACCCCGGACCTCCTGCTTGCAAAGCAGGCGCTCTCCCAACTAAGCTATCGCCCCACAGACAAGGCAAAAGGTAAAGGTAAAAAGGCAAAAGCAGATTTACCTTTTTACTTTTACCTTTACTACTGGTGGGCGTAGGTGGACTCGAACCACCGACCTCGATCTTATCAGGATCGCGCTCTAACCAGCTGAGCTATACGCCCTCACAACGCGGCGCATTGTAGCACGTCCCGGGGTGACTGTCAAACGTGCAATGCCAAGCTATGCTATACTGGGCAATAGGAACCGTGTGCAACGAAGAGGCGCCTTATGCCGGTGAATCCAACTTTATCAGTGCCGATCCCAACGATTATCGAGCGCACCGCACGCGGCGAGCGGGCCTGGGACATCTTTTCACGCTTGCTCCAGGAGCGCGTGATTATGATCAGTACGCCGATTGACGACGATATGGCCTCGCTGGTCGTGGCTCAGTTACTTGTCTTGCAGCATAACGACCCCGAACGGGACATCTGGCTCTATATCAACAGTCCGGGTGGGGTGATTCGGGCCGGCCTGGCGATCTACGATACGATGAAGCTGATCCGCCCCGATGTTTGTACTGTCTGTGTTGGACGCGCCGCCAGCATGGCGACCGTGCTGCTCGCTGGTGGGGCCAAGGGCAAACGCTTCGCTTTGCCCCATGCGACCATCCACTCGCACCCGGCCGGTGGTGGGGCCGAAGGCTATGCCCCCGATGTCGAAATTCAAGTCCGCGAGATGCTGCGCTTGCAGCGCCTGATCCGTGAACTGATGGCGCAAGATACCGGCCAGACCGTTGAACGGATTGAAAAGGACTTCAATCGTGATGCCTACCTCACGCCACCTCAGGCGATTGAGTATGGCCTGATTGATAGTATCCTGGAACCATCGGCCCGCTCCTAATCCACAATCGCTATCAGCAACGAAATGAGGGAACCCCGGCACGTGCCGGGGTTCCCTCATTTCAACCCAAAACCCAAAAGTGCCTTACGCACCCGCTACGGCATGACTCTTGCCCAGGATGTCGGCCAGCGCCCGGAACAGGTCGCTCTCGGTGATAATTCCGACAATGATATTGTCTGCATCAATGACCGGCAGGCTTCCAAAATGGTGCTGAGCCATCAAGCTGGCCGCGTCAGCCAGGGGCGTTTCGGGATTCACCGTTACCACCTGATGCGCCATCACTTCGGTCACTTCCATCCCTGCATGCAGGTGACGTGAAGCCGCCAACAACAGATCACGCTCGGCCAACATACCGACAACCCGCCCGCTTGGATCTACAACCGGCAAGTGACGAAGATGGTGGTACTGCATAATCCCAAGGGCCGAAAGGGCACTGGACTCGGGCTCGATCGTGACAGGGTGGGCACTCATCCGATCGCGAACCAGCATTGCTCGCTCCTTTCCGACGGAGCGTGTGGCCTCGCAAACAACACAAGGGGATGTGCGTTTGCCATTCCAATATCACCGTCGTCGTATCCGCGCTGTTACACAGGAGATCTGAACTCCATCGTAGGTCGTAGTGCGAACTTTTGGTGATAAGAAGCATTAAGGCTCAGTTAACATCCCTCCCCTTGTCTTAGGCCACGCTCCCGCCTGAACTGCACGCTGCCACCCTAAATCTAGGGAGTCGCATGCTCAGGTTATCCACATCTTGTGTATAAGTTGTGGATATCACCACAACATCTAGTTGATCTAGCCGAAACGCCTGCCGACTCGATCTAGATGTAGGGTCTGCGGTGGCCCCAGGCCGGTTGTAACGTTCACTCCTTGCAGTACAGTGCCCCCATTGTCATGCCGAACGAAGCTGAGCGCAGTGAGGCATCTTCACTGATCGGCAGCGAAGACCCCTCACGTCGTTCGGGGTGACAACGTGGGCGGCAATGCAACGACCCTGGTTTCTTGCCCCACCACTGGCCGCCAGGCCATAGCATCCTCGGGGTGACCATGGGGCGGCGCAACCGCGCTGGTTTCGCTTCACACCCCTGGCGTATGGGGCCATCCATCTGCGGCCTGGCCTAACCCGTGGTACACTGCATACAGGCTGTGCAAAAACTGTGTAATGGGTTTGCGCCATGAATGCCCCGCTCAGTGTCTGGATCCTTGGTGACCAATTGTTGACCCACCACCCGGCCTTGGCCGCCGCTGAGGCCCAGGTTGGCCGGGATGGCGTGCGGGTGGTGTTGATCGAGAGTAGCGCTCGCCTCGCCCAACAACCCTATCAGCGCAAAAAGCTGGTGCTGCTGCTCAGTGCGATGCGCCATTATGCCAACGAGTTGCGTGCCGCCGGGTTTCAGGTTGATTATCGCCGCGCCCCGACCTTTCTCAGCGGGCTGCGTGATCATCTAGCCGCATCCGCTTCGGCCCAACTGGTGACCATGGCCGCCGCCGAGCAGCCGACCCGCGAATTGCAACCATCCCTCGCTCCCCAACTTGGGCTGCCAGTCGATCTGCTGCCCAATACTCAGTTCCTCGTCGGCCAGTACGATCCCTTTCCCCATGCCGATCCCGCCCGCACCCCGATGATGGCAACCTTTTATAAAGCGATGCGTCGCCATTTTCGGGTCTTGCTTGACCCTGACGGTCAGCCACTGGGCGGCAAGTGGAGCTACGATGAGGCCAATCGCAAGCCGTTGCCCCGCACCGCCCAGCCACCAGCCCCACTCAGCTGTCCCCCCGACCCGATCACCCAGGCGGTGATGGCTGAGGTGGCTGCCATGCCGAACATGGTTGGTACGGTCACAGGGTTTGATCTGCCTGTCACCGCCGCCCAGGCCGATCAGGCGTTACAAAGCTTTATCCACGAGCGGCTGGCACCGTTTGGGCCGTATGAAGATGCGATGACCGTACGCTCACGTATGCTCTACCACTCCGGCCTGTCGCCGCTGCTCAACCTGGGCCTGCTGACCCCGCTCCAACTCATCCACGCCGCCGAAGCTGCGCTCACTGCGAACCAGGCCCCGCTCAATTCAGTCGAGGGCTTCATTCGCCAGATCCTCGGCTGGCGCGAATATATGTATTGGCAGTATTGGCGTCAGTTGCCAGCCCTGCGCACCCGGAATGCCTGGCAGGCTACGCGCCCTTTGCCCGCTTGGTTCTGGAGTGGCGACACACCCATGCGTTGCCTCAGCCATACGATCATGACAGCACTCGCAACGGGCTATTCGCATCATATCGAACGCCTGATGCTGCTCTGTAATTTTGCCCTACTCGCCGGTTTGCAACCCCAGGCGGTGAATGCTTGGTTTATGGCCGTCTATGTGGACGCCTACGATTGGGTGATGCTGCCCAACGTCATTGGCATGGGCCTCAATGCCGACGGCGGACGGATCGCCACCAAACCCTACCTCGCCTCGGCCAACTATATTAACCGCATGAGCGACTATTGCCAGGGCTGTCGATTCAATCCCAAACAACGCACTGGCCCAGACGCCTGTCCCTTCAATCTGCTCTACTGGGATTTTTTGCAGACCCACGAAACGACGTTGCGGGCCAATCCACGGCTTGGCCCTGCGGTCCTGGGCCTGACGCGCCTCAGTTCCGACGAGCGGGCTACCATCCAGCACGAAGCCGCCGCCTTCCGGGAGCAGTTGTCATGCGCGGAGTAAAGAAAGAAGATCTGCCCAGCAAAGTTTGCGTCACCTGCGGGCGGCCCTTCACCTGGCGCAAAAGTATGGCCAAAACCTGGGACGAGGTGAAGTACTGTAGTGATGCCTGCCGCCGTTTTCGGCGCAGTGGTGGCAAACCTCCACGTTCATAAGGATATCGTATGTCAACAAATATGCACCGCGATGTTAGCGACCGCGCCGAACTGATCGCCTACCTGAGTGAACAGTTTCCGCAGGCCGCTGCGGTGGCCGAGGCCGTGCCAACAACCCGGGGTGGGCGCGCCGCTGCCGAAGCCGTGCTGGCCCAGGTAGCCCCCCGTCGCTACGCCGCTTCACGCAACTACCTCAACGGGGCCGTGACCCGCCTGTCAGCCTATCTGCGCCACGGGGTACTGAGCCTGGCCGAGGTCCGCGAGGCCGCGTTGCTTGCGGCGGCCCACCCCGACGAGGCCAGCAAACTGATCCAAGAACTGGGTTGGCGCGACTATTTTCAACGGGTCTACGCCCAGATCGGCGACGGGATCTGGCAGGATCGTGAGCCGTCTACCACCGGCGAGCCGCCCGCAGCCTATGCCAACGAACTGCCCGCCGACATTCGTGAGGGCCAGACCGGACTGGCCTGTATCGACGCCTTCAGCCACGAACTGGTGACAACGGGCTATCTACACAACCACGCCCGTATGTGGCTGGCCGCCTATGTCGTGCATTGGCGGCGCATCGCATGGCAGGTTGGGGCCAGTTGGTTCCTGCAACACCTGCTCGACGGCGATCCCGCCAGCAACAACCTTTCCTGGCAGTGGGTGGCGGGCACATTTAGCAGCAAACCCTACTTCTTCAATCGTGCCAATCTTGAACGCTACAGCGACGGAATCCACTGTCGCACCTGCCCCCTTCGTGACCACTGCCCCTTCGATGCCAGCTACGACGAACTCAGTGCCCAATTGTTTCCGCAGCGTGATCTTGCCAAGTAAAAACCCAACCCCATGCCAACGCAACCAATCATTTGGGTTCACGCCGACTGCCTCAGCCCGCACAGTCCAGCCTTGAGCGCCTACCCCAACGCGCCCGCGCTCTTTGTATGGGATGAGGAACTGCTCGCCAATTATCAACTCAGTCTGAAGCGGATCGTCTTTATCTACGAGTGTTTGCTCGAACTACCAGTCACGATCCGGCGCGGCGAGGTTGCCACCGAACTGCTGGTCTTTGCCAGTGAACACGCCGCCGACGCCGTAATCACGGTTGCCAGCCCTAGCCCCCGCTTTCAGGCCATCAGTGACCGGCTCGCGCACCAGTTGCCGGTCACGGCCTTGCCGCTTGAACCATTTGCGGTCGCCAAGGGCAACCCAGATCTGAAACGCTTTTCGCGCTACTGGCGCGCCGTCGAAGCCAGTGCCATGCGGAAACCGTAGAGTGGTGACCATTCCGTCAGGCTGCGCCTGCCTCCCCTCCAGCAGAGGGGAAGGTGCCGCCAAACCGTTCCTTCCGCTGGAGACGCCTACCGTCCCCCTCCTATGGAGGGGCAGCCGCGTCAGCGGCGGGGTGGTGGTGCGGCAAGCCAGTCGCGTCAGCGGCAGGGTGGTGGTACGGCGGGCCAGCAGCCTCAGCGGATCACGGTCGCAAGGCCACCACAAAGCTGGCCTCGCCAAATGGTTCTTCCTTTAGGCGCACCAGCAACGAGGTGGCGCTGTTGCTCAAGGGACGGTTGGCGATGGCAGTGCCCCGTTCCTGGGCCCCCGGTGCCACCAGTACCGCTTCGGGCTGCGACGCGCTATCGTCTAAGGGGTAGGTATTGCCCAGGCCGTCACTAATCTTGATATTATCGGCCTGAAGCGGGAAGCTAATCGGACGATCCGAATTGTTCTGGACACTCCAACGCAGCGCAATCTGCCCATCACAGATCGAGACCTGTTCGAGGGCTACGACCACTTCAGGGGAGGCCAGGCCGGGGCCACCATCGGCCACACTGATCCAACTCTGGCTCGGGGCATCATAGCGCTTGCCTACCAACTGGTAGCCCGTCCAGGTACACTCGGCCAGCAGCGCCTCGGCACTCGCGGCCAGGGCCTCGCCAGTTGGCAGACTCATTGCACCCAGCAAGATCGGTGCCGGCTGATCGGCCAGCGGCACCGGCGGCGTTGGTCGGAACAGCAGCACCAGGGCCAGCACGACCGCCACCGTCGCCATCGCTGCGGCCAACCGTCCAGTCGTGGTGGTGAGGGCCTGGCGCGCCTGGAGCAACCAATTTGAGGGCGCTGGCGGCGCAACCACTTCTGGCACCTCGTCTACCACCTGCGCCGTCCGTGGGCGATCCTCGACTGGCGGCAGCGGCACCAACGTGACCTCATCCAGCGGATCAGCCAGCGCATCTGGATCGGGCACCACGCCCCGCAGCACCGTATTGATCTCGTGCCAGGGCGTGCAGTGCAACAACTGCGGGATCGCCAGCATCTCCTCTTCACTCAGCTCGATCTCAGAGGAACGCTCAGTGATCAGGTAGGACGGCAATTCGTCCATGCCCTTCAACTCAACCTTCCAATCCAACTCGATCTCGCTACCCTCCTGAATATTGGGCGCGATCACCACGGCCCGCTTACAGGTGCGAAAATCTAGGTCATTGGCCTTCTGGGCCGACAAAAACTCGCGCCGATGCTCATTCAAGAAGTTGGTCAGGGCGTGAAAATAGGAAATGACCTGGTTATAGGGGTTTTTGCGCCCCGGATTGAGCCGCTTACGCTCACCGTTGCGGCCCTCAACCAGCCATGGCCCGTTGACACTACCAATCACCCGCCCATCACAATGCTTCAACTCCAGAATGAAGATCGCATCGTGTTTGATAATCACCAGGTCAACCGTGCGCCCGCCTACACTAAAATTGGCCAGAATCAAGTACAGGCCATCCATATGATGAAGGCCATTGGCCAGGGCCATAATTGCCCGGCGCTCATTGGGGTGTTCCGGCTTTTCGCCAATCCAGACCTGAACTGCCATAATTATTCTAACGCCAGGGTTTTGCGCAACTCCATAATCTGATCACGCAGGCTCGCCGCCTTCTCAAATTGCAGATCTTTGGCGGCCTGCTTCATCTGCTTCTCCAGACTCTTCACGAGTTTATTCAGTTCGTCACGGGGCAACTCGGCCAGGGCCGGCGCGGGCGCATCAGGCTTGCCAGTTTTGTAATCGCCCCGCTCCTCGGCCATACGCTTGATCCGGTCGCTCAGATCGCGTACGCCCTTGGCGATGCCCACGGGCTTGATGCCGTGGCGCTGGTTGTGCAGCTTCTGAATATCGCGGCGGCGCTGGGTTTCGTTGATCGCGGCCTGCATCGCGGCCGTCACTCGATCCGCGTACATAATCACAGTTCCGTCAATATGGCGCGCCGCCCGTCCAACCGTCTGGATCAACGAGGTCTCGGAGCGCAGGTAGCCTTCTTTATCGGCATCCAGAATACAGACCAGGCTCACTTCAGGCAGATCGAGCCCTTCACGCAGCAAGTTAATCCCCACCACTACATCATACACCCCTAGCCGTAGGTCGCGCAGGATTTCGACCCGCTCGAGCGTATCAATATCGGCGTGCAGGTACATCGTGCGAATGCCGGTCTCTTTCAGGTACTCCGACAGATCCTCGGCCATGCGTTTGGTCAGGGTCGTAACCAGCACCCGCTGGCCCTGCTTAATCCGCACCCGGGCCTCGTTGATCAGGTCGTCCACTTGGCCACTGGTTGGCCGCACCTGGATGACCGGGTCAAGCAGGCCGGTGGGCCGAATGATCTGCTCGACAATCTGTTGACTTTGCTGGCGTTCGAGCGGGCCGGGTGTGGCCGACACATAGATCACCTGATAGACGTGTTTGGCAAACTCCTCGAATTGCAGCGGGCGATTATCCAGCGCCGACGGCAACCGAAAGCCGTAATCCACCAGGGTCTGCTTGCGCTGGCGGTCGCCCAGATACATGCCCCGCACCTGCGGCAAACTGATATGGCTCTCGTCCACGAACAGCAAAAAGTTGTCGGGGAAATAGTCGAGCAGGGTCCAGGGCGTCTGGCCCGGCGTGCGCCCATCCATATGGCGCGAATAGTTCTCGATCCCCGAACAATACCCGACCTCGCCCATCATCTCCAGATCGTAACTGGTACGTTGCTTCAGGCGGGCGGCCTCAAGTTGCTTGCCCTCGGCTTCGAGTTCCTGCAAACGCAGCCCCAACTCATCCTGAATACTCTGGACGGCGGCCGCGAGCTTTTCTTTCGTCGTCACAAAGTGCTTCGCCGGATAGATCTCGGCGGTTGTGCGTTTCAGCAAGACCTCGCCGGTAAGCGGATCAAACTCGGTAAGCTTCTCAAGTTCATCACCCCAGAAGGTGACCCGCAGCGCCGTTTCGCTATTAGCGGGCATAATATCGAGCGTATCACCGCGCACGCGGAAAGTACCCCGGTGAAAATCAATATCATTGCGCTCAAATTGCAGATCGATCAACTGACGCAATAATTTATCGCGGTTACGAACCTCGCCCTGGCGCAAGGCAATCTTAACCTGACCATAATCGTGGGGCGAACCAAGACCGTAGATCGCCGAAACCGAGGCCACAATCAAGACATCATTACGGGTAAAGAGGGCCTGGGTCGCAGCGTGGCGCAGCCGATCAATCTCCTCATTGATCGACGCCTCTTTCTCGATATACAAATCCTTCGAAGGTACATAGGCTTCGGGCGTATACTCATCGTAGTAAGAAATAAACATCTCGACCGCAGCATCAGGCAAAAAATCCCGGAACTCAGCCCATAATTGCGAGACCAGGGTTTTATTATGGGCCAGTACTAGGGCCGGGCGTTGCATTTGCGAAAAGATATGAGCCATGACAAAGGTCTTCCCCGTCCCGGTCGCACCGAGCAAGGTCTGCTCGCGGTGCCCAGCGCGCACGCCTTCCACCAGTTTGGCAATCGCCTCCGGTTGATCACCCGTCGGTTGATAGGGGGCCTCGACTCGAAAGGACATAGCGGCGCTCCGCAGACAGAAACAAGGGTATAGCTTGCGCGACGTTGGGCTACCCTAGCATTATACCCAAGCTAAGCCGCTTCTGCCATGCGACCTTGGATTGATCCGCACATTTGCGCCAAAATAACAACGAACTGTCACCTGCCAGCCGCTACGCCCCATCCTCATACGCATGCAGTAGCCCGCGAAACCGTTACTCACCCACCAAGATCCGCTAGGCAAGCTCCGCTTCATGCATTCGATTTGGGTTTTTGCCCACTGATCATTAAGAGTCCACCTTCACGGAGACACAAGAGGAGGGCAAGCGCAAAGGGGCGGGGCAGGCGCAACATGCCCCAGGTCAGGAGTTTGGTGAGTTGGCGCGATCCGAGCGTGGCATGTTGTTCGATGCCAGCACGCTGTTGATCCATCCAGGGATACAGTTCGCTATTCTTTAACCAGAATGTTTTATCATCTTCTGCATGGATCTGACGAAAGCCTGCCTGCCAAAGTGCTACGAAATACTCAACGAAACGTCTGCGACGTTCAATAATCCCGAAGGATTTTTCACGATCGCCATCGGTAAGATCACTTTCTTGTTGATAGATCGTAGCTAACGGGTCGCCAATAGCGATTAAGCGTCCTCCTGGTTTAAGTACCCGATAAATACTCCCAAAAAGACGCTCTAAATAATCATGGTGATGGAGTGCATTACTGGCAAAGACATAGTCAAAACTGTTTTCAGCAAAGGGTAGCCGTTCGTTATCACCAATGATCAGGTCAAAAAATGTATTGGTAATCTGCATGCGCTTCCATGATCGCGCCAGCCCAAACCCAGGATCGGGAACCACATCGATCGCAACAGCTTCAGCGCCACGCAGGGCAAAATGTTGCGAAGCCCAACCCTCACCGGCCCCAACATCTAAGATCCGTTCACCACCTCGCAGATCCATCTGAAAGAGCGCCCCACGAAACATGCGCTCAATTGTAATCCAAGGTTCAACGGTGGCACCAAACGGGACATTTGGATCGACCGGAATATCTTGATCATACATACCAAGGGCTTGCCACATCGCAACCCAACCCTCGGCTTCACGTTGTTTGGTGATCCAACTTGCATCATTATGATAAAGCAGCGGTATGCCATGGGCAAAGCCATACGAACTATGACATTGAGGACAGATGAGATAGGTTTGATCGTCCTTTGATACAAGTTGCAGCTTGTTAGCAGTACAAGCAGGACAACTGAGTAGATCTAGCAGTTCAGGACGTATCGTGGGCTTAGGCACGTTTGTCATCTGTATCTCCTAGGCTTAAAGTGCATATTAGTTAAGTATAACACACTTCGCATATGGATTAACAAATTATTTTTGAGTTAAAAACCAAATTAAATCCTCATCTGTTAAGGTTACCCATAAGCAGATGAGGATATTATCTAGCGGTTGAACTTACTATCACGCCAAGCGATTGGGTCAATAAGCCGCAGATGCGCGGTTGTCAGCGCTTATCAGCCCTTCGCCTTACCGCAACTCGTAGGTCACCTGGATCTGCAAGCTAACCACCTGTTCACCGGCTTGCATCGGCACCGCCATGCCGCCTTCCATTGCCTTGTCAGCCATTACGACGGGGAAGGGCACCACCGGCCCACTGCCAATCGCCTCGCTGATCACCAGCACGGCCCCCAGGCTCGCATTGCCACCCTGGGCCAACTGTTCGGCCCGTTCGCGCGCATTCTGCATCGCCGCCGCCCGGGCTTGGGCCTCAGCCTCGGCTGGATCACTGATCCCGAAGCTCACGCCATAGACCCGATTAGCGCCCGCCTGTACCACCTGATCGAGCAAAGCCCCGGCCTGATCCAGATCACGAATCGTCACAAGCACCATGTTGCTGACGGTATAGCCGGTCACACTCCGCCCTTGCTCATCATAGGTCGGGTAGATATTGAAGCCACTGGTCTGCACATCACGCTCAGCGATCCCCAATTGCCGCACCCGCTCGATGATCGCCTGGGCCTGGGCCGAGTTCTGGGCCAGGGCTTCCTGGGTCGTGGGCGCACTCGTCTCGACCCCAATCTGGACGGTTGCCATATCAGGGGCCACCCGCACCTCACCCCGGCCAAACACGGTCACCTGACGCATCCCACCAACCCCAGCCTGGGCCTGGGCAGGGGCGGGGCGGGCCAGCGTTGCCCCCAACGCGGTGCCGACCAGCAGCACAACTACCAACAAAGTTCCAATCAGTAATGTCTGTCGCGATCCCATTGCACATTCTCCTTGTAACAGCGGGCTAGTGGCCCGTTAGCATCTGTCTGTGCCGGTAGAACGTGGTGGACAGCGAGATCGTTCCCTTGAAGACACGCCCAAAAGGGACTCAGCGAACTGGATCCCTCAGAACAAACTGCACTCCTCCAAACAGCCTCAGCGTCCCCCGCTCAACGCAGCCAGATCCCGCTCAGCGGCGAGCAACTGTCCCCGGGTACCACTGGTCACATCCCACAGCCAGAGGCTAACGGGGCTACGCGGGGTCGTCGCAACCGGGCCGCGCAACCCTAGCGGCCCTTCGTTGGTCAGCACATAGGCCAACCCATCACCATTGGCCGCTGCCAGGCCAATCCCGCCTAGGGTCTGACCAACGACTACCAGTTCGCTGCGCTGCGACCCGGCCCAGCGATAGATCTGGTAATCCTGCACGGCCTGACTGGCACACAAGGTCGTCAGGTAGAACAGCCGCCCGTCATTGCCCCAGGCCAGCGGGCGGGTCCAGAACGGCCCTTCGCGGCGATCTTCGGGCGGGGCCGCCGGTTCGGGGGTCGGGGCCGGTGGGGTTGCGGTCGCGGTTGGCGTCGCATCCGGCCCCGCCGTCGCAGTCACAGTTGGCGTCGCCTCAACCGTCGGTGTCGCTTCAGCCAACGCAGTGGCAGTCTGCGCCTCTTCAGTCGTTACCAACTCTGGGGTTGCGGTCGCGGTCGGGGCGCTGGTGGGCGTCGTGGTTGGCACAGCGGTGGCAGTTGGCGGCGGCGGCACAACCCGTTGCGCCCCGATCACTTCAACCAGCGTGCCACTCGCATCAAGAATCACCAGATCGGCCCCGGGATCATCACTGCGGAATGCCTCAACCGCCACCCGGCTCCCGTTGGGGGCCGCTAATGGTCGCCCAAAGCCCCGGTAGGGGACGGCCTGATTATCGCGGATCAGGATGGGGGCACCGACATCGGTAACCGTGCCATCAGGGCGCGCCAGGAACAGCGTGCTGCGCCCATCCTGGGCGGTCGCCGCCATAATCAGACTATCGCCAGCCAACCATTGGGGGGCCGAACGGCTCCACTCATCAAAGCTTTCACCGAGGCGGCGCGGCTGACCATTGGGCAAACTCAGCGTATAGATCGTGCGCTGCACCGGCACGGCCCCGGTCTCATCCACCGCAAAGGCCAGCGTCTGCCCATCAAGGCTAAACGCGGGATCGGCGCAACTGACCCCGGTTTGGGCTAGCGGGCGCTGATTACGGCCATCGGCATCCATCAACCAGAGCGTACTTGGGACGGGCAGACCGGCATCGGCGGGATCAAGCCCCGGCGCAGCCCGACAGAAGGCCAGTTGACGACCATCAGGGCTCACGGCCAGATGAGTTTCACTTTCGGGCGAGCGAGACAGGTTGGTCACCCCGGCCAGACCGGGCGTAAAGCCATTGCCACTGCTGGTGGTTCCGGCCTCGATCCGCCAGATCTCGCCATCAAACAGCGTAAAGAGCGGCGTTGCGAGTTGCGGACTCGGCCCACTCGAGGCAATTGCCAACGGGTTACTGGACGCCACCAGCGGTGAATTGCGCGCCACCGCGATCACAATCCGGGCGGGATCACGTTCCAGGCTCAAGCGGAAGGGCAGCGGCTCGCTCAGCGTAATCAGCAAATCGGCCCCGGTTTCACCCGCTGCCGGAATCAACCGAGCACTCGTAATCGTCCGGGTCTCACTAAAACTCAAGGTCGAACCCAACTCCGAGCCAGTAAACTGGGCATCACGCAACCAGCCTGGCAGGCGCAGGCGCACCGCATAGGGATCGCTCGTATCAAGGGCCAGCGCGGTCAGATCAGCCGACCCAAGGCAACTAGCGGTCACCCCAAGCGGCCCCGAGCCAGCCGCCAACTCGAAACGCAGCACCACCTGTTCGTAGGCAGGCGTACCACTAGCTTCGGCGCTGGCCAGGCGGGCCGAAAAGAGCCCATTGAGAGCACCGGCGCGCTGTTCACAGAAACTAAAGCCCGTGAGGGCCGGATTCGGCGTGGGCGTCGGCGGCAGCGGGGTAGCAGTAGGCAGAGGCGTCGGGGTACTGGTCGGTGACGGCCCAATGGTTGGAGTTGCCGTCGCGGTCGGGGGTGGGGTCGGTGTGATCGTCGGGGTATTGGTGGGCGAAGGCGTGAGCGCAAGGATCGTCTCACGGTTGGCAATCTGCTCGCGTTCGCCGGCGGCAGTCAGATCACATCCGCCCAGCACAACCAGAAGCAGGATTGGCAAGCCCAGTAGCACACGGGGAAGGCGGAGTGCAGTCATACGGGTTGGTTATGCATCACCAGGCAGGATCACCTTGATCCAGCCACGGCGCATAGCGTAGACCACCGCCTGGGTCCGATCATTGACGGCGAGTTTACGCAGGATCGAAGACACATGGTTTTTAACCGTCTGGTTACTAATATCCAGCCGCAGCGCAATCTCTTTATTGGTACGGCCGGCCGCAACCAGTTCGAGCACTTCGAGTTCACGGGGTGACAGCGGCGAATAGATACTCTGGGTATCTTCGTCTACCACCATCTGGCGAAATGCCGCCAGCACCTGCGAGGCCACATCAGGCAGCGAGAGCACCAGATCATTGATCGGATAATCACCCCGCCGTACATCGGAAAGTGTGCGGTGCAGGGTCGGTCCATCAATATTGCGTGGCAGATAGGCAGCGACCCCAGCCCGGATCGCCTTCACCACATACGAGCCGTCCATCTCGCTACTAAAGAGGATAATCCCCACATGGGGGTGGGTACGTTTGATCGCCCGTGAGACCTCTAAGCCATTCACACCAGGCAGATCAACTTCCATCAACACCAGATCGGGATCGGTATAATCCACTAACTGGATCGCCTGCTGGCCATTGCTGGCCTCCCCGGCAATCCGAAACTCGGGCTGAGCCGCCAAATAATGGCGGAGCCCTTCGCGGAAGAGGGCATGCGCATGCACGAGGACGATCGAGGTAACAATCACGAACGGCTCCCTCATCACTTCGTGCCCTCCGCACCTGACCAGAGGGCGGCAGCAGGGGGCCGGGGGCAGCATAGGCACAGGTAGACTCGCCGGGATTGCGGCAATTATAGCCGATAGCAACGGCTTCGACAAGCTTTTATCCTCAACTTGTCTTTAGTGCAATCCGGTGCAACTGAACCTTTGCAACCAATGGCTTCTCGAGGGCCTAATTGGGCCAAACAGGCCGAAAAATCGCCCTAAAGGTGTGCACATCCTTGACATGATCATCCTTTTTGACGTATACTCAAAAAGAATTTTTAATTTTATGTTGGGGGTGCCCTCCGAATTGCGTCATACGCAGCCCACCCTGAGCCTAGCTACCTCGGTCGTAGCCCTATCAGGGCGACGGATCGATGTGCGGAATGCCGCAGAAGGCAGAACTTGTATGTCATTAGGCCAAAAAATTGGTCGTCTCCGGCAGGAGCGAGGTCTGACTCTCCAGGAGGTTTCGGAGGGTTCGGGCCTGACACCTTCATTCTTAAGTCGCCTTGAGCGTGACAAAGTCAACATTTCGGTCGCCAATCTGCGCAAGCTGGCGCAGTTCTTCAGTGTACAGATGACCCATTTTTTCGAGGGCGAAGATAATCAACAGGTTGGGCGGGTTGTGACCCCTGCCGAGCGGGTACGGCTCAGCCTTGATGATGCGCCCGTCCAGGTCTTTTCGCTGCTGCCTCCCAATAGCGAGATCGAGGCCCGGATGATCGAAGCTGCGCCCGGCAGTGGGCAGCAGGGTTTCTCGAGTCGTGGCAGCCAGATGATCCTGGTACTGGAAGGCGATCTGCGCTACAATTTGGGCGACGAAGAGTATGAACTCCACCGTGGTGATACGCTCTTCTACCGTGATGATGTGGCTCATAGCTGGGTTAATATTGGCGACCAGACGGCCAGTGTGCTGACGATCAGTGTGCTTAGTGGGCGTGATGATCGTTAACTTTTCATGACAGCACTGTTCGCTCAGCTTACCCTGCGCACAATTGCCCGCTGGCTGCTGGTGCTGCTGGCGTTGAGTGCGATCATCTGGCTGCTAATGGCAGCGAGTTCGGCGCTCACGCCTTTTTTGATGGGCGTGGTGCTGGCCTATCTGTTCCTGCCCTTTGTAAATCGGCTCGAACGACGGATGCCGCGCTGGGCTGCGATCCTGGTCGTGTATATCGTGGTGATCAGTCTGGTGATTACCTTCTTTGCTTTTCTGATGCCGCCGTTGATCGATCAACTCGGCCAGTTGATCCGCGCCCTCCCCGACATTCCAACCATTCAACGCTGGATCAATCTCCTGGTTGATGAGTACCGGACCTTGCTCGACAATCTGCCCGAAGGCATGCAAGAAGAGATTCAGAGCATTCTGGCTGGGATCGTGACTCAGGCCGCCAATACCCTGCGTACCAATTTCGTCTCCTATCTGCAAGACGTAGGGACGTTCCTGCTCGATAGTGTGCTCTCGGTTGTCAATACCGTCTCGTTCCTGCTCGGCTTTTTCTTGATCCCCTTCTGGCTGTTCTATGTATTGATGGATCAGCGCATGGGGCGCGAACAGTTGAACAATCTGCTCCCCCCTTGGCTGCGCACCGATTTCTGGTCGGTGATCACAATTGTTGATTATGACTTTAGTGGCTATCTGCGTGGCCAGTTGATCCTCGGGCTCGCCGTTGGGAGTGCTGCCGGGATTGGGCTTACGATCCTGAATCTCTTCGGCTTGGAGATCCCCTACGTGCTGTTGCTCGCGGTCATTGCTGGGGTGACGGAACTTATTCCGATCATTGGGCCGATCCTGGGATCGATTCCCGCGATCATCCTTGGATTTATGGACTCACCAACTACAGGGTTGGCCGTCCTCATCCTCTATATCGGCATCCAACAACTCGAGAACAATTTCCTGGTGCCGCGGATCGTCGGGGATAGTGTGGGCCTCCATCCAGCCATTTTAATGCTCTTGCTGGTGGTCTGTGCCCAGGTCTTCGGCGTGATTGGGGCGATCCTCTCAGCCCCGGTGGGGGCGGTCTCGCGTGATATTTTCAGCTACCTGTATGGTCGCCTGAGCGAGCCACCTCAACCGGCTGGTCAACTGCCCCCGCGCATCCGCGAAGTCATCCAGCCCGCAATGGCAACTGATCCACCCAGCGCTGCGAGCGAAGCCACAGCAGCGAGTGGCGATCAAGCAAGCCCTTCGTAACCAACCCGAGGGTGCGCGGCCAAGGGGGCTGCTTTTGTAGCCCCCTTGGTCGCGCACTCGTTCCACTTACAACAGATCTTGCAGGGCGGCGCGCAATTCGGGAAAGCGAAACTGGTAACCCAACTCCTGGGCGCGGCGGGGCAAGACACGCTGGCCTTTGACCACGAGGTCGGCCATTTCGCCCAACGCCAGCCGCAAGCCGATTTCGGGCACGGGTACCCATGAGGGCGAGCCGAGCACGCTTCCCAGCGTATCGGTGAATTCGCGGTTGGTCATCGGATTGGGAGCGGTGGCGTTCAGCGGACCACGGGCTTGGGGGTTGTCGAGGGCCAACAGGATCAGGCCGATCTCGTCATCGGGATGGATCCAGGAATAATATTGGTCGCCCGGCAGGATCGGGCCACCCGTGCGCAGTCGGAAGGGCACCAGGAGTTGGCCGAGGGCACCGGCATTGGGATCAAGCACGATCCCGGTGCGCAACCGAACCACCCGCAACCCCAATTCTTCGGCCCGGCTCGCCTCACGTTCCCAGGCAATGCAGACCGAGGCCACAAAATCGCGTCCGGCAGCGGCATACTCATCAAGCGGGGTCGCGTCACGGTAGCCATAGTAGCCCACCGCCGACGCATTGACGAGCACACGCGGGGGCTTTTGGGCCACAGCAATCGCATTCACCAGGCCACGGGTGCCGATCACCCGACTATTCAGAATTTCTTCTTTATAGGCGGGAGTCCAACGCACGCCGAGCAAGCCCTGCGAGATCGGGGCCCCTGCGAGGTGTATGATCGCATCGGCTCCATCAACTACCGCCGCCCACGGCCCCTCTTCGGCGGGCGTCCAGGCGACATAGTCAGCAGCACCGGACAAGCGTTCACGGGCCGTCTCGGGGCTACGCGAAAAGATCACCACCTCGTCGCCACGCTCGCGGAGGGCCGCAAACAGCTTTGTCCCGATCAGGCCGGTAGCACCGGTGAGAATAATGCGTTGTGGTTTGCTCATAGCTCATCGTCTTGTTGTTGGGGTCACTGGTACCTGCGCAAGCGCAGGTACCAGTGACGATCTTTCTGGGAGAACCATGTTCTCCCAGGCCCGCTTCCGGTCGCCCGCCCCCATGCCATGACCCGTTCCGGTGGTACCGGCGACCGGCCCGCTTGGTGTCACCCACCCTCGTGGCCAATCGCCATCTGTAGGGGCGACCCGCGTGCTCGCCCTGGGCTGCCCCTACAGATCCGGATCCGCCACCATTTGCCACCGTGCAAGACGTTACGCCACACCCATCCTTGGCTTGCCCATACCGCGCTTGTTTGCGATATAATACCACTACTCGCACCGCACCTGCATGGAGCAGAACTAGAAGGAGCCACCGATGGCGGGGAGAACGACGACCTTGATGGATCGCGGCCAGATTATGGGCGACGCCGGAGCCGATACGTTTCGGGGTGAGCTCCTGAGTGCCCATGCGGTGCGTTGCGCAGATCTCTGGTTGGCACAGGCGACGGTGTACAGCGATGGAGCCGCCGAGATCGAGATTCGCTGTGGCCTCGATAGCACTGGACGGCGCTGGGAGGCCGAGGTCTACTACTATTCGTTCGAGCGAGCCGTGCGGGCACTGCGTGAATACGAAGAGACCGGCAATTTGCCCGAAGGGGAATAGGCCCCATCTGGCCCACCGTGTGAGCGCCTGGGCGTACCGGGTACGCCCAGGCGCTCAGGCCCGCCCGTAAACTGGGATCTGGGCACCACTGATAATGCGAGCCTCGGGACCAACCAGGAACAGTACCACCTGGGCAATCGCTTCAGGCGTGACCCAGCGCCGATGATCGGCCTGGGGCATCGCGGCCCGGTTCGCCGGGGTATCAATGACGCTCGGCAGGATTGCGTTCACCGTAATGGCGTGATCACGCAATTCGGCCGCCAGGGTCTCGGTTAGTTGGAGCACGGCTCGTTTGGCGGTCGCGTAGGCAGCGTATTTGGCAGCGGGCTGCGTCGCAGTGCGCGAGGCCACATTGATGATCGCCCCGCCACCACGGGCAATCAAATGGGGGGTGGCCGCCGCACACGAAAGCACCGCCGTCTTCAGGTTGAGGGTCAACTGATCGTCCCACAACGCCCATGCGGTTTCGTGAACCGGCTGCCCGCCCGCAAACCCTCCGGCCGCATTCACAACAATATCCAGGCCACCGTGAGTTGCCACCACCTGATCGTAGAACGCCGTAACTGCGTCTGGATCAACTAGATCAACTGTGGCCCCAAAGAGTGGAGCGTCGTTCGGCAGGCCCAGGCGCACGCGGAGTTGATCCAGGTCGTTGGGGTGGCGGTGCGGCACGATCACCGTAGCCCCAGCGGCGAGCAACGCGCCCACCAGTGCCCCACCAAGGCCACCCGTTCCGCCGGTGACCACGGCAACCTTGCCATCAAAACTGCTCATAGCACCCCTATTGCACCACCACCACCGGCGGCGTCTTGCTCCAGAGCCGCTCGAGGCGATAGTAGTCACGTTGGGTTGGGCTAAAGATATGGATGACCACATCGCCATAATCAAGGACAATCCAGCCTGTATCGGCGGTGCCCTCGATGCGCGGGTTCAGGCCATACTCCTGGCCCACCTTCAGGTCAATATGATCAACAATCGCCTTAATCTGGCGATCATTATCGGCCGAACAGATCACAAAATAGTCGGCGATGGTGCTCTGCTGGCGAATATCAAGCAATACAATCTCGTGGGCCTGCTTATCTTCGGCCAGGTCAACCACACGACGGGCAAGCGTTCCTGTCTCGATGGCTCGTACTCCTTTTTTGAACGTAGACGATGCAATTGGATGTGGGCATCCAATTGCAGCCTACTAAGATTATACGCGATCTGGGGCGCTTATGGGCAGAGGTGGGGTGAGGCTGCGCCCCACCCCATAGTTTTTTGGTACGGTTTGGCGGCGCAGCCGCCAAACCATACCAAAACCTTGGGGCGTACCCAACCCAGGAGGACTGGCCAAGCCCACCTATTCGCGGTGACGCCAATAACCGTAGGCGCTCCACGCAGTGGCAAAGCCAAGCAAGCCGATCCCGAGAATGAGCGTGATAATCCAGCCGATCCGCAGGGGTTGGGTTACAGACGATTCAGCCGGAGTGGCCTGGGTAGTTGTGGCATCGCTGGCAGGTGCGGGCGCAGGCATGGGGGCCTGACTCATGGTGACATCAGGGCTGTCGGCGGTACGCTGATCGGGGGCGGCACCCGCTGCCGCGGCCCCGGCCATCATTTCTTCGGTTGGCATGGCCATGGCGGCTACTTCGGGCGCGGCCTCGCTGGCGATTGCAGCCGTCGCCATGGCGGCAGCGGGCATGGGTGCCGCCGCCGGCATTGGGCTAGCCGTGAGCAGTTGCACGGTCGCCAGCAAGACCAGCGCCATACCTGCCAGGCCACTGCCAAGTTGGAACACCCCGGCCAGGCTGCCGCCGGGCTGAAACAGTTGCTGCCAGAAGGTGGGTTGGGGCAAGGGTTGGGGCGGATTGTAGGGATCGAGGGTGAACGAACGGGGTGGGCGCATTGGTTCCAACTCGCCCATCGCATACACCGTCGCCCGTAATTCGCGCAATTCGTTACGCAAACGCGGCTCACGCTCAAGCTCACGCTCAAGGTTACGCCGTTCGGCGGCATCAAGGGCATTATCGAGATAAGCGGACAGCAGCTCGAGTTCTTCCTCGGGGCGGCGTCGGCGCTGATTCTGCGGACTAGTCATAATCGTCGCTGCCGCGCATAGTGCAGGGCAGATGGCGCATCCAAAGAGGTGCAGTGGTTGATTTCAGAGTGATGCGCCAAGTTGGTTCACGGGCGCATCAGCTAGACATCATCATGACGAAATTTTGACGGTAGCAGTTCCCCCGCCCGCAAAATATCTCGCAAACGGGCCCGGGCCCGACTCAAGCGCGATTTGACTGTGCCTAGATTGGTATTGGTAACCTCGGCGATCTCGTCGTAAGCCATCCCCTGGATGTCACTCAAAATAATGACGGCCCGCTGATCTTCGGGCAATTGGGCCAGGCCAGCCTGAATCGCACCGGCTAACTCGCGGCGGAGCACAAACTCATCGGGTGACTCGTTAGGATCAGGCAGGTCGAAGGCTGGAGTGTCATCATCATCGTCGCTGGGAGCCTGTAACGAGACCGTCGGACGGCGTTTGCGCGCCCGTAAGGCATCGTAACAGGCATTGGTGGCAATCCGAAAAAGCCAGGCCCGAAAGACCCCGCCCCGAAACTTGTGCAGGTTCCGATAGGCCGAGATAAAGGTGTCCTGGGTAACATCAGCCGCCGCATCGCCGTCACCCAGCATGCGGTAACACAAATTGTAGATCCGCCCCTCGTAGGTGCGCACCAACTGGTTAAAGGCCTCAACATCACCACGCTGGCCCGCCTCGACCAGACGGAACTCTTCATTAACCATAGCCCGACGCTGCTCCCATAGGGCGCGTTCACGGGCCTCATTATAACAGAGCCGTACATGCATCATGTTGATTAGCCACTCCTTCGTTCCACACCGCGCCATCCCATGCTCAGCATAGCAGGCCGGGCCGGGTTGGGCCTCTGACAGAGTAGGACAAAAAGTGTGACAGCAAGCGCGACAGCTGGATCAGGTTGCGTTTCGCGCAGGGTTGGCTTGCGCCAAACGCAAGCAGGCTCAGCAAAGATACGCATAGTACTTGGGTACCACTACGTATGCCGTCTAACGTATGCCATTGAGGGTACTTCCGGTAACTTGAACGACAGGCTGTCGTACAGATACGCTATGAACATCTTCACCGCCACACCCCGGCCGGACCAAGACCGACCACCGGGGTTCACTCCCAGTAGGAGGCCACGACCATGTACGCCGCAACCCGCCTCTTTAATCTCCGCACGCTCGCCGCCTTCGCCCTGCTCTTTTTGATTATGGCCGCCGCCTATGGTTTTGCTGCCGCGAATACAGTTGGTGACTCGTTCGCTGGTGACGGGGTTGGCACGATCAGTGGCTACGATGTGACGAGTGTTACCTATACGCTGCAAGCTACTGATCCCCGCATGCTTAGCTCGGTCGCCTTTAAGCTCGACAACGCTGCTGGCACCGCCAAGATCGCATTCCCGGCCAATGAATTGATTACAACTGCACCGGCGGTCTGGTACGGCTGCACCATCGCTAATGACGTGGATGTCAGTTGCAATATCCCTGCCAATGCCGTCCGGGTCTTCGACATCACCTTCCTGCGCGTCGTAGCCGTCAACTAAGGGGATGGGTTTTTGGGAGGGCTTGGCCCCTCCCAACACTGTCTGCAACGCACACCGTAAAACGCATTGCACATGCGGAGGGGCTGAGCCTCTCCGCACTGCTATCACTCGCAACCGTATGCCGCAGCCACGCCGCCGCCGCCAGCACCCCTTGATTGCAGCGTTCGTCATGGTAACGACCGTTGTCAGTTGGGTGCTTTTTGCTCCTACCGCGTTAGGCGGTCAGGCCTCGTATGTAATCATCAATGGCAACAGCATGGAGCCAGGGATGCACCGCGGTGATCTGGCGATTTTGCGCCAACGTGAGGATTATGCCGTCGGCGCGGTGGTCACGTACCAGCATCCTTCGATTGGCCCGGTCATTCATCGGATCATTGAGCGTAACAGCGACCGTTTTGTCTTTCAGGGCGATAACAACGATTTTATTGATCCCTACCAACCGAGTGGCGACGAGCTGCTGGGCGAGTTGTGGCTATTTATTCCCCGGGCCGGCACTATTTTAAGTTTTTTACGCCAGCCCCCCGTCTTCGCCGTGCTTGCCGCACTCTTGTTAGGAACTACACTTATGGCAACCAGTACGCTGCCAACGCGGCCCCGTCGCCGCCCTGTTGCCCGCGCCGCCCCGCCGCGCACCCATGAACGAGCGGCCCTGCTCAATGCCGCCCTGACCGTCGCCATGGCCCTGGGCCTCGTGGCCCTGGGCCTGGCCGGTCTGGCCTTTCGTCAGTCGACGACCCGCACGATCACCGAGGCGATTCCATTTGAGCAGCAGGTGCGCTTTCGGTACCATGCGCCTGCGCCAACGGGCCTGTATGATCATGATCAGATCCAGAGTGGCGATCCGATCTTCCGGCGTCTGAATGAGCAGCTTGCGGTCAGCACGACCTATACCCTGAGCAGTCAGGCCCCGGCCCGCCTGAATGGCAGTGCCCAGCTATGGGTTGAACTGAGCGACGGGATGGGATGGCGGCGGACGCTGGCGCTTGGTCCGGCCCAGCCCTTCGAAGGCCGGAATGTGACCCTCGAAGGGACGCTCGATCTGGCCCAGATCAGCGACCTGATTCGCCACTACGAAACCCAGACCGGCGTGCGACAGAACAGCTACCGTCTCACTTTGCAACCGCGGTATCAACTGGAGGGCAGCCTGGGTGAGGCCGCGCTCAATACCAGTTTTGCCCCGCAGTTGCCCTTTACGCTGGACGAAACCCGGCTCCGCCCGTTGAGTGATCAGCCCGCCAGTCTGTTGCAGTTTAGTGAAACGGGTTCACTGAACGGGAATGTGACCGTGCCGAATACGCTTTCATTCTGGCTGATTACCCTTGATGTGGTGACTGCCCGACGCATGGCCCTGATTGGGCTCGAACTGGCCCTGGTTGGTGGGCTGCTGGCAGGTTGGCAACTGGCCCGCACGGTGCGCCGCGATCCGCTGGCAGGCGTCCGCTTGCGCTACCGCGTCCAACTGGTGCGAACCCCGACAGGTGCAACCTGGATGCGCGAAGCCATCACCCTGACTTCCCTCGATGATCTGGCCCAACTGGCCGAACAGCGGGGCCAGCCCCTGATCCAGGTTGAGCACGGCCCCGAGGCTGGGATCTACCTGCGTGATGAGGCTGCGGTGTATGCCTATCGGCTCCCTGAGGCAGGATGAAGGGGGGACAAACATGCGGGTGCTTAGCATCATCCTGGCGCTCCTGATCCTCCTCGCGGGGAGTGTCTTTGTGGGCCAGGCTGGCGTTAATACGGTGGTTCGTTCGGGTGCAGGCACGCAGGTCTTTGCGATTACGCCGAATGATTTGAAGCCACCCGAGTGTGCCGCCCTGAATATTACGCGCCTACGGGTGATGGTGGACGACGACTTGAATGATACCGGTCAGGGTACATTGCTGCTCGGATCAAATGGCAACGATAGGATCAACGGTCGCAATGGTAGTGACTGCATTGTAGGCGGCGCAGGCAACGATACCATTGACGGTGGCAATCGTGATGATATCCTGCTTGGCGGCCTAGGCAACGACATCCTCAATGGTGGCGGCGGCGACGACATTCTTTATGGTGGCCCAGGCGACGATACCCTTGATGGTGGCCCGGGTTACGATATTTGTTATGGCGGTGGGGGAAACAATACGTTTAATCGCTGCGAGGAGATCTATCCGTAGGCGTTCACGGACGCCGTAGGCGGCACGGACGCAGCACGCTGGCACCTACTACGTATTGTCGTAAAAATGGTTATGGCCCAGGACAACATTGTCCTGTTAGGAGAGAGAAAAGCAGAGGTGGGCCAGGTGACGCAGGCAGAGGGAGGGATTAGGGGAGCGCGCGGCGACGACGCGAAAGGGCCAGTTCGCCGAGGAGGCGATCACGTTCGGCGAGGATTTCGCGGTAGGCGGCATCAGCATTGAGTTGGGCCGTCCGCGCTTCGTCGCGCTCGGCAAAGGCCGTCATCAGGCGACGACGCACCAGTAACGCGTCATGCTCGGATTGCAGAGCACTAAGCCGAGCTTCACCCGCTTCGTTGCGGCGCAGATGCAACTCGCTCTGCAAACGATCACGGTCACGACGAATGAGCGCCAACTCTTCGAGCAAGATCTTGACCTGTGATTTGAAGATGGCTGCGGCCAGGATCACCCCAAGTGCTGCGCCGGTCAACAAAGCCAGCGGCACAATCACTGATTGTTCCCCTTTCGTTGCGTTGCCATAACTTTATGAGCTTGAGCGCAAGCATCATAGCATGATCAACAGCCGAGAACAATCCCCGAAATCCAGCCTGAGCGGTTAGGTCTTAGTTAAGAAAGGCTATTTTGGGTCTAAGATCAATAAAAACTAGTACATTTATTGCTTTAAGACAAAGCATTTTGCGGTATACTACCCCTCCCTCAGACGACACAATCGGCGTTGTCGTCGCCATAGATTCACCTCATTGCCGCCATGCCGCAGCCAATCCCTGTTTCTGCCGCCACGATTGCGGTGCTCACCGCTACCTATCCGACGCCTTTCTACCTGTATGACGAAGCGGGCATCCGTGCGACAACCCGTGCTTTGCAGGCCGCGTTCGCCTGGGCGCCGGCCTTTCGCGAGTATTTTGCCGTTAAGGCGACGCCCACGCCCCGGATTTTGCACCTGCTGCGCGACGAGGGATGCGGTGCTGATTGTTCCTCGCTCGCCGAACTGATGCTGGCCGAACGGTGTGGTCTGCTTGGCGACATGGTGATGTTCACTTCGAACAATACCCCGCCAGCCGAATTTGTGGCTGCCCACCAGATCGGGGCCTTGATCAATCTTGATGATTTTGGTCTTTTCGAGGTGCTCATCCAGCAGTGTGGTCTACCCGAGTTTATTTCGTTTCGGTATAACCCGGGAACCCTGGCGGCGGGCAATCCGATTATCGGCCACCCCGAGGCAGCCAAGTTTGGCATGACCAGAACCCAACTGTTTGATGGCTACCGGGCGGCTCGTGATGCCGGCATCCGCCGGTTTGGCCTCCATGCGATGATCGCCTCGAACGAACTTGACCAGGCCGCACTGGTCGCAAGTGCCGAACTGCTCTTCCAGGTAGCGGTTGATCTGGGTACCGCGCTCGGCATTACGTTTGAACTGATCAATCTTGGGGGTGGGATTGGCATTCCCTACCAGCCCGATCAGCAGCCAGTTGATCTGCAGGCGTTTGGGGCCGCAGTTCAGGTCGCTTATGGTCGCGCCTTTGGGGGTGCGATGCTGGGGCGACCCGCGCTGGCGATGGAGTGTGGGCGGCTGATCACCGGGCCGCATGGCTACCTGATCAGCCGCGTGCGCCACCTGAAGCACACCTACCGGCATTATGTTGGGCTGGATGCCACCATGGCTGACCTGATGCGCCCAGGAATGTATGGAGCCTACCACCACCTCAGTGTGCTTGGCAAAGAAGATCTGCCCGCCACCGAGCTGTATGATGTGACTGGCTCACTCTGCGAGAACAACGACAAGTTTGCGATCCAACGGGCGTTGCCACCAATCGAACCGGGTGATCTCGTCATCATCCACGATGCCGGGGCGCATGGGCGAGCGATGGGCTTCAACTACAATGGGCGCCTGCGCCCCGCCGAGGTGTTGTTAACGACTGATGGCACGCCGCAACTGATCCGCCGTGCCGAAACCCTAGACGACTATTTTGCGACTGTGATCTGGTGAGCAAGTACCGGCGGCAATCCAAAATCCCCTAGCCCCAACCCAGGTCGTTGTTACTGCGTTTAGGGGCTTTAGGCGCACTCGGATCGGCCTCTTCGTCGCCGTCACCCTCGCCACTCAGCTCTTCTTCGAGCATCTGGTCAACCATTTCGTCCCAATCTTCGCCCGCATCCTCACCGAGCTCTTTGCCGAGGCGGCGAGCCCAGCGTGCAATGGCGCGGGGATCACTCTCATCCAAGCCAGCCAGGCTCGACGGATCGGCCAGGGCCTCGATGCGGGCTTCTTCGGACTTCAGGGTTGCAAAGCGCGAAACGGCACGCTGGACCGCAGGATTGCCACAGCGCGGACAGGCCAGGTCGGCGGGGTCACTGAAGCCCCGCACCAACTTCTGAAAGCGCCCACTACAATCAGGGCAGAGGTACTCGTAGATTGGCATTTAGGTAATCACCTCCTCGATCAAGGGGGGCGGAGTCACAGGCTGGTCACCAATAGTATAGGCGGCCAGCAAGATCGGAGCAACTTGTTCAACCTCGGCCATGCTGGCGGCGTGGATGGTCAATAAGGGCTGACCCAGATAGACCTGGCTACCAACCTTGGCCTTAAGGGTCAGGCCGACCGCTGGATTGATCACATCGTCTTTTTGGGCCCGACCACCACCAAGGGCGTTGACACTCAGGCCGAGGGCGGTGCCATCAATTGCGGCCACGATCCCGGCATGGGGAGCCGGGAGATCGATCTGGACCGGCGCGACGGGCAGGCGTTCGGGCTGATCAATAAAGGCCGGATCGCCACCCTGGCCGACGACCATGGCCCGAAATTTGGCCCAGGCCCGCCCATCAGCCAGCGCTTCGGCGAGCAGCGTCCGCGCCGCCGTCGCATCCTGGCGCAAACCTGCCAAGAGCACCAATTGCGTGCTCAGGTGCAGACACAGTTCGACCAGGTCAGGCGTACCGTGGCCGCGCAGGGCCGCAATCGCTTCACGCACTTCGAGGGCATTGCCAATCTGGTAGCCCAAGGGCTGCTGCATCGAACTAAGCACCGCCGCCACCCGGCGTCCGGCGTGGCTCCCAATGGCGACCATGGCCCGAGCCAGCTGACGGGCCTCATCAATGGTGTGCATAAAGGCCCCGCTGCCATACTTGACATCAAGCACGATGCAATCAGCACCCGCTGCTAGTTTTTTGCTCATCACACTGGCGGCGATCAACGGGATCGACTCAACGGTAGCGGTGACATCACGCAAGGCATAGAGCTTCTTGTCGGCCGGGGCCAGATCGCCACTTTGCGCCGCCACAACCAGGCCCACCTCGCGCACCAACTGGCGAAATTCGGCGGGATCGAGACTAGTGCGCAGGCCGGGAATACTTTCGAGCTTATCCACGGTACCGCCACTAAAACCCAACCCCCGGCCACTCATCTTGGCGACCGGCAGCCCAATCGCGGCCACCAATGGGGCCAACACCAGAGTGGTTTTATCGCCGACGCCCCCGGTTGAGTGTTTGTCTACAGTCAGGGGTGCCAGGTCGTGTAGATCGAGCAGATCGCCACTACGGGCCATTGCCAGGGTCAGATCGGCCGTTTCGCGGTCATCCATGCCCCGCAGCATCACCGCCATTGCCCAGGCACTCATCTGGTAATCGGGGATCTGCCCAGCGGCATAGCCCGCAATCAGCCAAGTAATCTCGTCGGTACTGAGCGCATGACCATCACGTTTTTTGGCGATCAAGTCTACCATGCGCATAGGTCACTCCTTAACCACGCAGGGCCTTGATCGCCCGCGGCAACTCAGGCAACAGATCACTCGCCAGGGTGCCCGCCTCGCCCAGGGTCTCGCGCACCCGTGCCCCGGCGGCCCCGTGCAGGTAGACTCCCAGCACCGCAGCTTCGTAGGGAGCCAACCCCTGAGCCAACAGGCCCCCAATCACCCCGGCCAGCACATCACCGGTGCCAGCAGTAGCAAGCGCGGGATTAGCCCCATCATAGAGGCTCGTACGCCCATCGGGGGCCGCGATCACGGTACTGGCCCCCTTGAGCACCACAACCTGGCCCCAGTTTTGGGCCGCCTTACTCGCAACCGTCAGCGCATCAGCGGGCAGTTCGTCCACCTGGAGCAGGCGGCGCATTTCGCCGGGATGGGGCGTCAAGACAAAGCCACCCTTGGGCAAACGCTCGGTCCAATCCTCGATCCCAGCCAGCAGATTGAGCGCATCGG
The DNA here is from genome assembly GCA_048381555.1 of Oscillochloridaceae bacterium umkhey_bin13. Classification (GTDB taxonomy): domain Bacteria; phylum Chloroflexota; class Chloroflexia; order Chloroflexales; family Chloroflexaceae; genus Viridilinea. Next base: position 4,323 of record JBLWKA010000064.1, on the reverse strand, counting down.
CATCGAGCACAGTAGGGGGCAAGCCGTGGGGTGTGGGCACTTCGGGCGCTTCGCCGGCCAGGGTGTTGATCAAGAAGCCGACCCGGGCACGCAGCTTCGGGGTATCGAGACCGACCATGCGGCGCAGCAGCTCGCGGGTCGCCTCGCCCTGTCCGATGCCAGGACCAAAGACCAGGGCGGAATAGCCTTCCAGCGCCTTCTGCAATTCATCAAGTGCAGCGGGGCCAACTGCGCCCCAATCACCTTCGGGCAAAGGCAACAGCGTGGCCTCGGGCAAGCGTCCCGTCATGCCCAGGACGGCCCGTCCCCCCGCCAGGGTAACCAGGCCCGCGCCAACACGGGCGGCCCCGGCACAGGCCAGAAAGGCGGCTCCGGGGTAGTGCAACGAACCAGCCAACACCATCAGCTTGCCAAAACTCCCTTTGTGCGCATCAGCAGGACGGGCGGGTAACAGCGCCTGAGCCTGTTCAGCGGTCAACATGTCACTCATAATCGTCTCCAGATAAGCAGGCGGCACGCCAAGTTCAGCAATGATCAGGTTTCCCACCAAAGCGCGACCAGGAAACAGCAGCACACCCCATTTGGGCAGCCCGGTCGCAACCGTCGTATGGGCATGGATCGCCAGCCCTAAGACCGCCCCGGTATCGGCGTGCAGGCCGGTCGGGAGATCGATGGCCAGGACATGGGCCGGGTTAGGCCGGGATACATTCACGGTAGTGATGATGCGGGCCAGGGGTTCGTTCACCGAACGGCTGGCCCCCATGCCAAGCAGGGCATCAATGATCAGGTCGGCCCAGCCACACAGGGTTGCCAACTCGGTCAAGGTCGGGTCAGCAGCGGCAACCGACTCGGTCAGGCCACGGGTTCGGCAGCGCTGCCAATTACGATCAGTCTCGAACCCGGTGCGCTGCCAGACGTACAGTTGGACGCTCGCCCCGGCATCGTGCAGATGACGAGCCACAACTAGGCCATCGCCGCCATTATTGCCGGGGCCAACGAGTACCAGCACGTGACGGCCCGCCGGTGAACCAAGCAGGCGGAGGGCAACCTGAGCCACACCCCAGCCAGCCTGTTCCATCAGGCCATCCCAGGTGGCACCGGCCGCAACCGCGCCGGCTTCGAGTTCACGCATCTGTACGGCACTCACGATCTTCATGCAGCTATTGTAGCAGCAATGGCGGGGCCTCCGGTTGGAGGGGCGGATGGCACGCGGCCACGCCCTCGTGCCCTCCGGGGGGTCTGGGAGAAACATGTTTTCCCCCGCCCTCTGCTGCGGGGCCGGGATGGCGAGGCGCGACGCGATCGCCGGGGGGGGCACGCGATCGCGGGGGCGATTGCATCTTTCTGCCGTGGGCGTGAACGCCTCGGCTATGGCACGCGAAGGCCACCTGCGTGGCATGATCGAGCCGACGAAGGTCGGCGTTGCCTCCCGTAGCCGAGCCGTTCACGGCGACGGAACGGGCAGCACGGAACGGTGTGATGCGCGGAAGCCCCACATCAACCGAAGATGCAATCGCCCTAATGCGTTCCCCGGCGCGGGGCACGCGATCCCCGGCGCGGGGCACGCGATCCCCGGCGCGGGGCACGCGATCCCCGGCGCGGGGCACGCGATCCCCGGCGCGGGTGACGGGATCGTGGGGGTGAGCAACAGGTTCGGTGTGCGAAATGTCCTAGGCACAAGCCAGCGAACCGGGTATACTGGCCAGCAACAAACTTGAAATACGGCACGCCCAAAGCGAAAGGCCAAGGCCGCTGATGGTACAACCCAACGCATTGCTAATCCTCCCGTTGATTAATCTGCAACGCTGTGTGGGTTGCGGGCGGTGTGTTGAACTCTGCCCCGGGCAGGCCGTGGCGATGCGTGATGGGCACCCGGTATTTGTCGCCCCGGAGCGCTGCTCATTGTGCGAGGTGTGTGAGCACTACTGCCCCGAGGGTGCGATTGGCCGTCCCTTCCAGATCGTTTTTGCCGCCAAGTGATGAGTCCAGGCACCCCTTCTGCCGACATCGTGATCACGCTGGAGTTGGTGCGCGGCCTGTTGGCTGATCAACACCCTGACCTGGCCGATCTACCGCTACGGCTGGTGGACTCGGGTTGGGATAACCAGATGGTGCGGCTGGGTGATCAACTGGCCTTGCGCCTGCCACGGCGGGCTGTAGCCGCACCGTTGATCGTCAATGAACAGACCTGGCTGCCTCATCTAGCTCCGCGCCTGCCCCTGCCGACCCCGCTGCCGCTGCACATGGGCCAACCAGGGCGGGGCTACCCCTGGGCCTGGAGTGTGGTGCCCTGGTTGGCAGGCCAGACCGCCGATGTTGCACCCCTGGCACCGGGTCAAGCGGCGGTGCTTGGGGAGTTCTTGCGTACCCTGCACCAGCCCGCCCCGGCCCATGCCCCGCGCAACCCCGTACGCGGTTGCCCTCTGCATACCCGGCAGGAAGCCTTTCGGCAGCGGTTGGCGAACCTGGGCGCACACGCCGATCTGATCAGCCCTGCCCTGCTGATCGAATGGGAGGCGGCCCTGGCCGCGCCACTTGAGCATGCTTCGACCTGGATCCATGGCGATCTGCACCCGCGCAACCTGTTGGTGGTTGACGGCCAGTTGCGAGGGGTGATCGATTGGGGTGATCTGGCGCGGGGCGACCCGGCGACCGATCTGGCCGCCTTCTGGATGCTCTGGGATGACCGCGACGAGAGGGATGCGGGCCTCGCAGCCTATGGCCCGCTCAGTGCGGCGATGATGCAGCGTGCCCGAGGGTGGGCCTTGCACCTGGGGGTGACCCTGCTGGCGACCGGGCTACACGACCATCCGCGCCATGCCGCAATTGGGGTGCAAACCTTGCAGAATCTGGGCTAAGCCCATAAACGCAACCCAAAAGTAGTACTTACCGTTCGCTTATTTCTTGAGGTGGTTCGGACGAATGCGCAACCAGCCGGGTATAACAGGTCGCCTCCAGGTCTGCCAGTGCCAGCAGGCGTTGTTGGAGGGTCGTCAGCGGGGTCAGATGGCGGATGACCTGGGTCGGCAACGCGACCACGGTCAGCGTCAGGTTGCGGAATGCCTCCAGCACGCGCTCGGCGGTGGGGCGGCGCGTCGTGCGATTGGGCTGGCCAGCGTACAGCCCCTGCAGCGGCTCCTCCTGTGGGGCTTCGGCCAAGCTGCGCCGGATGCCATACTCCAACAGGCTCAGGACGCGCACCGCGATGGTCAGCAGGCGAATCAGCCCCGTCACATGCTCGTCGCGGCTCAGGTAGACCGGGCTGAGCGACAGCGGTGCCCCTTTCAGCCGACCCATCGGATGTTCCACCAGATATTGGTCGCGATAGGCCAGCACCACCTGCGTGGTGTCCAGTTCCTCCAGGCGGTCGTCAGTCATGTCGGTGGGCCGCAGCATGGCGGGCAATACGGCGTTGAGCGTGGTCTGAAGTTGGTCGGCCCAGGGGCGCACGCGATTGAGCCGATGGTCTGCCCGCGAAAGGATATGGGCCAGCCAGACCAGCACCATCCAGCCCAGGCTCAACCCCTGATGGTTGCCATGCGTTGGGAAGTGGGTGTCCAGGATGGTGGAGAGATTCAGGCGTTGCATGTGCGCCGGCAGCAGTGGCATGCAGCCCAACCCAACTTTGCGCTATGGCAGCTTCTTTCAGGGCGTGTAGCACGCCGCGATTGACTTTAGCGCGGTCGAATTAGCTGGGGCATTGATCCAAGGAAAGGAAGCCCGCTCATGGTTGCTCGAATCGTAAGTCCGGCCAAAGCCCTGCGTACGTTGCGCAAAACCGATGCCTTGCTCACCCGCCAGTTTGCAGCGTTTAACCAGGCTGATGCCGAAACGCTGCGTGATGGGCCGGAGGGCTGGAGTGTCTTGCAGATCGCCTGCCATTTGCGGGATTTCGAGGTGATCTGGAGCCAGCGGGTCGCCTTGATGCTCGCTGAGGATAATCCAACCTTTCCTGACTTTGATTATCAGGCGGCCGTGAATGTCAATCGCTACGCTGAACAAGACTTCGCAACGGTGTGCGTCAAACTTACTGCGCAACGAGCTGCCTTGATTGCCCAACTCGAAGGGCTGAGCGACGAGCACTGGTTGCGTCCTGGCCTGCATCCGGCGCAAGGCCCCGGCACGATCCTGGATGTGGCAGTTAATGCGGGTTTGCACGACCTGGATCATTTGGAGCAGTTGAGCCGCTGTGGGTAAGGTGGGCCGGGGCCCCCCCCCCCCCGGCGGGGTGCCCGGCCCGCGGCCGGGCGGCAGGCCGGCGGCCCAGGCACGCGCGCCCCCCCCACCCCCGTGGGGACGCGGGGGGGGGGCCGGTGGTTTTTT
>JBLWKA010000063.1:5084-32732 GCA_048381555.1 Oscillochloridaceae bacterium umkhey_bin13 | reverse complement strand
AGGAGCAGCAACATGATGCGTGAGCAAAATTGGCTCGATCAACTGCGGGCCTATGTTGCTACCATCAATGCGCGGCCTGCGACGACTCAACCGGCTCTTCCTCCCGCCCCTCGTCGTCTTGGCCTCGCGCTGAGTGGTGGCGGTGGCAAAGGATCGGCCCATATCGGTGTGCTTCAGGTACTCGAAGAGTTAACAATTCCGCTTGATCTGATTGTCGGCACCTCGGCAGGCGGGGCGGCGGCGATTCTCTATGCAGCGGGCATGGGTCTCGATACGATCCGTGAAGTGTTTTGCAACCACGCGCTGCGCCGGATCGCCCACCCCGATCCGACCCGTACCGGCTTGATCGGCCAGCGCCGCCGCGAAGAGGTCTTTAGTCGGGTATTGGGTGACCGCACCTTTGATGATCTGCATATGCCCTGTGCCGTGGTCGCCGCCGATCTGGTGAGCGGTCAGGCCGTGGTGATCCGCGAGGGTTCGCTGGTCGAGGCAATTTTGGCCACAACTGCTTTGCCCCCGGTCTTTTCACCAGTGGTGCGCGGCGATCAGGTTCTGGTGGATGGCGGGATTATCAACAATCTGCCGGTAGATGTGGCCCAACAACTCGGGGCCAACCGGGTGATTGCGGTCGAGTTAAGCGATGCTGCCGCTGCCTTCAGTTTGATGGTGCCTAACGACGATTCGCCGCTGGCCCGCCTACTGCTCGCACCACAACAACTCAATATTGCCGGACGGGCGCTTTCGGTGCTGATCAATCACGCCACCGCCTTGCATCTGCGCGATAATCCGCCCGACCTGTTGATCAGTCCGTACGTGGCCGATCTGCCCTTGCTGGATATGAACGATCCGTCCAAAGGCCAATTGGCCGGGCTGACGGCGGCCCGCGATAATGCCGCCGAACTGTTGGCCCTACGCGACTGGCGCATGGGCGAGCCGGAACCACTCCCCGTACCCGCCCCGCCACCCGCGCCGATCCCAACCTGGACATGGCCGAGTCTTCCGAACCTGCCCAGTCTGCCCTTTAGTTTGCCGCGGCGTGATCAGACCAATCCCGCCGAAACTGGCCCAGAGCCGGATCGCTTACCATAATGGATGGACTTCAATGAGTATGAGGCGTTGCGCTGCGCTCCTCACTCCAAAAAGACCACCGATTCGCCCTCAACACACACCTCACCCTCCTGGTTGACGACCCGGGTCGTCAGGGTGGCAATCGGTTTGTCGCTGCGCAGCGCAGCCACTTCGACGGTGGTCGTCACCGTATCGTTGATGTAGATCGGGCGGCGGAAGGAAAGCGTCTGTTTGAGGTAGATCGTACCGGGGCCAGGCAAACGCATGCCGAGTACCGCCGAAATCAGACCGGCGGCGAGCATACCATGGGCAATTCGGCGGCCAAAGCGCGAATCCTGGGCCGCGAGTTCGTCGGTGTGCATGGGGTTCTGGTCGCCGGTAATTGCGGCGAACAGGACAACATCCGACTCGGTGATCGTACGGCGCATACTGGCCGACTGCCCAACATAGATCTCTCGCACCATTGCGAACCTCCTGGGGCGCGGGCTAGGATGAAAGGCGGGGGCGTCAGCCCGGACGCGCCCCGTCTAGTTCCATGGTACGCTCTGGAGTTACGGGCTTGGCACGAACGCGGTTAGGCGACGCCCCGAATCGGCACGCCGCGACTGCGCAACAGATCTTTGACTTCGGCAATCGTATATTCGCCAAAATGGAAGATCGAGGCGGCCAGGACTGCATCCGCCTGCCCGTCCACCAGGCCATGGTACATATCGTCGGGCGAACCGGCCCCGCCCGAGGCGATCACGGGCACGGGTACGGCGGCACTGACGGCCCGCAACAGATCCAGGTCGTAGCCCTGTTTCTGGCCATCGGCATCCATACTATTGATGCAAATCTCGCCCGCCCCGAGTTCCACGCCGCGTACGATCCAGGCAATTGCGTCCAGGCCCGTCGGACGCGGATTAGCCCCAGTATGGGTAAACACCTCCCAACGCGGCGGCTCATCAGGTTGATTGACCCGGCGGGCATCAACCGAAAGCATAATGCACTGGCTCCCAAAACGCTGGGCACCCTCGGCGATCAGGTCAGGATTGTAGACCGCCGCCGTATTGATCGAAACCTTATCGGCCCCGGCGCGCAGCATCTGGTACATATCATCGGTGGTGCGGATGCCACCGCCGACGGTTAAGGGAATAAACACCTGCGCTGCGGTGCGCTCAACCACATCGGCCATAATCGCCCGCCCATCGCTCGAGGCGGTAATATCATAAAAGACCAGTTCGTCGGCACCGGCCGCATCATAAGCCGCCGCCAAAACAACTGGGTCGCCAGCGTCACGGTGATTAACAAACGAAACCCCTTTGACCACCCGGCCCGCCTTAACATCCAAACAGGGGATAATGCGTCGTGTCAGCATACACTTTCTCGCTTAGGTATGGTTCAGAAGCGGTCATTCTAACGTGGTCGCTGTGCTCCATCCAAGGCGTCGGGCTGAAGCCCTGCCTGAGACCCGAAGCCCTGCGGGCTACCAGCACAACCGATTCTGATAAGCCCGCAGGGCTTGGTGGATCAGCAAGGGCTTCAGCCCGGCGGTAGGGAAGTTGCCAAACTGTTACGCTAACTTGAACCATGCGCTTATTTGGGTCGCACCTGACCCTTGCGCCCACGTTCTTCGGTAGGGGCAGGCGGGGTAGGATTGGCTTCTTCAAGGCGGCGACGGGCATCATCAATCAGGGTCATGGTCGCTCGCATCCCCCAGACCGCCAGCAAGGCCACACTAAAGGTGAGCGCCGGAATGACCAGGATGACACTGAGCAAGACCAAGCCGAGCATCAGCAGCAGCGTAAAGAGGGTAAAGAAGGGTCGCCCAACCACCATCAGGGCCGTATTGCGGGCGATCAGGCGCAGGCTCGGCTGCTCTTGCAACAAGACCAGCGCTGGCGCATAGATCAGGGTACTACACCAGAAGATCAACAGATAGAGCCAGAGTCCCAGCAACAGGCCACTCATAAAGTCGCCCATGCCAGCCCAAAAGCCCAGATTGAACAGGATCGCCACCAGGCCACCCATCCAGATGAAGCCCAGCAGCCAGCCGTGGCGGGCATAGCGGCGCATCCCGATAAAGAAGTCGGCCACTTTGCTGGCGCGGCCATCACTGATCCGGTAGGCCACATAGACCAGTCCGGCACTCGCGGGGCCACCGGGCAACACCCCGAACAGGGCCAGGATGGATCCAACGAGGCCATCGCCTGCGGTTGCGATCACAAAGGCCAACCACCAGAGTGGCGCACACAGGGCGAACCAGAACAGGTTGCAAAGCACCAGCAGCAGGGCGTCATCAAAACTATCGCGGAACGCCTGCCCAAGCGGGCGAAACGGATTAATCATACGCCAGGGCGAAGAAGCAGGGGACGACATAAGCCAATTCCAGTAGCTAAAGGGTTCGTAACCGCACCTCAGGCGGATGCAGGGAGCAGCATGGCCCGTTGAAACAGATAATCACCGACTCGACGCAGACTCAGCAAACGCAGGCGCGGTGGCGCTCCTGGATCAAACGCCACCCCTTCGACCAGGGACGGACGGGGTGGCGCCGGGGGCTGGCGATTGCCAACCACCACCGGGCTATGGGTCGTAAACACTTCATCAAGCAGGGCTGCTGCCAAGAGTGTACCATAGACCCGGGCACCACCTTCGCTCAACAGGGTCGTGATGCCATATTGTTGACGGAGTGCCGTCGCTAATGCCAGCAGATCAACCTGGGGGCCAGGACTGATATGATAGTGGATGGCGGGGTGATCGGCAAGCAGGCGTTGGGCCTGTGTGGCACCCTGAGCAGTGGTAGCGATGATCAGCGGACGGTTGGGCACATGCAGCGCAGCGGCATCAGGGGGCAACTGCCCACTTGCCGTCAAGATCACCAGCGCGGGCAGGGGTGCCCGCCCTTCGGCGGTGCGCAAGGCGGTAAGTGCGGCCCGGGCGGCTGGGAATGTTTCCCATGGTAACCAGCGATGGTTTCCGGCGCTGCGCAGGGTGCCGGTACCCGTCAGAATAGCATCGGCTCGACTGCGGATCAAAGCCATGAGCCACAGATCGTGGGGTGCGCCGCGACTGATATCCGGGCCACCACTATAGCCTGGCTCATCAAAGCCAATCCGCCCATCGTGCGAAACCACAAAATTGGTGAAGCAGTAGGGCCGTTGGGTGGGCGGCGCAGGTAACCGCCAATCGCCGCCATAGAGCGCCTGGATCGCCGCAGGCAAGCCGGGGCCAGGCCGGTCGTCAACATCAAACAACAACTGGTACGGTGTCAGTTCGTTCACAGAGCCGTAATTGTGCCAAGCCGACTTAAGCCCGCATTGAGGTGGGTGCCAGAAACCACATCAAGGTAGGCGGTATCACGCTGCACATATAGGTCTGCTCGCGCCCCAAAACGAGCCGTGCCAATCCGTGTCCCGGCCTCAATCCGGTCGCTCTCGCGCACCCGGATGTTCATCCGGCGCGCCAGCGGCCCGGCCACTAGGGTCAGCAGCAGCGGCCCCCAATCGGTCTGCAACCCCAGGTAGATGCGCTCATTCACCTCACCCGCTTCGGGATCACTGACCGGGCGAAACTCGCCCGCGACCTGCTCAACCAGGCGCGCAATCCCGCTAATCGGGCTGCGGCAGATCGGCACATCAAGCGGACTGATTGCCACACTGATGCGCAGACAGTCCGAATGGATAAACCGATGCTCGTAGACCTCGCTCACGGCCATAACCGTCCCATCAGCAGGGGCAAAGAGCGTGGCAGGTTCGCTCGGGGTTGTACGCTCAGGGTCACGATAGAGCGCAACCGCCAACGCAGTGAGGGCCAAGGGCACGGCGGCTAGCCGTGGCCGGAACCCCAGCGCCAAGCCGGTCAGGCCCAGGCCCAGCCCGAGCAACGGCGTTGCCTCGGGGGCAAAACCAGGGATATGGACAGGTCGCTCGTTGGGAAGAGTCTGCTCTGGCATAGGTGGGATTAGCGCGTTTGGGTTGATCTTCGCTTTGATTCTAGCATGGCTGTGCCGCATGCGCAACCAGTGAATCTTGTGCCCTCACTTACCCAATTTATACGGCACACTCACCACGGTTTTGCCAGCTCGGAACATCAACGCCGTGCGCAGCAACAACCCCGTCTGATTGTGCAGCAGATGTTCCCACCAGCGCGAGGGCAAGAATTCGGGCAGTACGATCAAGACCTGGCCATCACGGTAGCGGCCTTCGATCTCTTCGATATACTTCAGCACCGGGGTGACGAGTGAGCGATAGGGTGATTCGAGAACCACCAGGGGCACCTCGCAGCCCCATTCGCTCCAGCGAGTGCGCAGCCGTTCGGTCTGTTCGGAATCAAGATTGACATACAGCGCAGTGACATTATCCGGAGCCAGGGCTTTGCCCAATTCGAGGGCCGGCAAGACGCCCTTGTGAACGCCACTGACCAGCACGATAGTGGTTAGGCGGCGCACCGGGCGCGGGCGAGCTGCCGTCGTCAACGAAAGTTGCTCGGCCACCCGGGCGTAGTGGCGATTGATCACAAAGAAGATCGCGACCAGAATCGGGATGAGCACCAGCACGATCCAGGCCCCATGCACAAACTTGGTCAGGGCCAGCACGATCAGTACCAGTCCGGTCAAGGTGGCCCCAAAGCCATTGATCATCGCGCTGCGTTCCCAATTGGCCTGATGCACCCGAGCGTGGCGGCGCACCATACCTGCCTGCGACAGGGTGAACGAAAGGAACACCCCAATCGCATACAGTGGCAGCAGGGCAATCGCATTGGCCCGGAAGAGCACAACGAGCAAGCCGGCAAAAAAGCCCAGGGCCAGAATGCCATTCGAGAAGACCAGGCGGTCGCCCCGGCTCGCAAACTGGCGGGGCAAGAAACGATCACGGGCCAGAAACGAAGCCAGGCGCGGAAAGTCGGCAAAGGCGGTATTGGCGGCCAGCACCAGAATCAGGGCCGTCGCAAGCTGAATAAAGATATATACCGGGCCAATCCCAAAGACGGTACGTGCCACCTGCGAGACTACCGTCTCGCCGGTAAATTCGTTCGGCACTGCCCCGTGCAAAAAGGCCAGGTAGGTCAAACCCAGGAACATAGTCACCAGCAACACCACCATGACCGTCAGGGTTGTCGCCGCATTTTTGGCTTCGGGTGGCTTAAACGCGGCCACCCCATCACTAATTGCCTCGATCCCAGTTAAGGCCGTACAACCAGCGGCAAAGGCCCGCAGGATCAACCACATGCCCAGTGCCTCGCTACTGAGCGGGAGCGCCGGATTGATCGCATGCACCACCGGCTCGGCCCCGACCAATGCATCGCGGACCAGCGAATAGCCAATCATGCCCAGCATACCCACAATAAAGGCGTAGGTGGGCAGCGCAAAGATCGCGCCACTCTCCTTCAGGCCCCGCAAATTGGTTAGGCTTACCAGGGCAATAAAAAAGAGCGAGAGTACAATCGCATAGTTTTGCAGCCAGGGTAGGCCCCAGTTGCCAGCCAGCGAGGTGATCGCCGCCACCCCTGCCGAGATCGACACTGCTACGGTCAACACATAGTCAATCAAGAGGGCTGCGGCAGCAACGAGACCGGGAATTGTACCCAGATTGTCGTGGGCCACAATATAGCCCCCACCTCCGCCGGGGTAGGCCCGAATCGTCTGCCGGTACGAGAAACCAACCACCATCAAGAGGGTCGCAATCGCAATCGCAATCGGCATAGACAGACCGAGCGCGGCGGCCCCACCCAGCAACAAAACCGTCAAGATCGCTTCGGTCGCGTAGGCCACCGAGGAAAGGGCATCTGACGAAAAGACCGCCAGAGCCGTCCGCTTATTCAGACGCTCGTGTTGCTGCCGTTCAGTTGCGATCGGGCGACCAATCAGCAGCCGTTTGAACGACGAGGCCATACCTCACCACTCCTCGCTAAAACCACCACCAAAGGGGATAAAAAAAGCGCCAACTCGGCAGTCGGCGCGTACGAAGGTCGGCTGTCGGCAAATCATGGCCTAAGGGTAAATTGACACCACGGCACGATTACGAATATCCTGTGTTAGCGTGCCGGCGTGATCGTAGCACCCTCACCTTAGGCTGTCAATGGTGATCCCGTGCCTTTGCTCACAAATTTGGTAATAAGATCTTTGCTGAGGTGCTCCCGTGCCGTGGGCCTGGGAGCACATGGTGCTCCCAGCCTCCCCACCCGAGCGCGTGGCGTGTACGCGCCACGCGCTCGGGTGCCACCTACCCACGGCCAGCCGCATCAAACATGCGCACCAGATCAATCGTAGCCTGTTCCTCGGGGGGACTACTGGTCGTAAACCAGGCATCGAGGATCTCGCGGGCGAGTTCAATCGTCGTGGTACGCAGACTGAGAGCCAGCACATTCGCATCATTCCAGCGCCGTGCCCCGGCTGCGGTCTGGGCATCCTGACACAGGGCAGCCCGAATGCCGGCAACCTTATTCGCGGCAATACTGACCCCGGTGCCGGTATAACAACAAACAATTCCCTGATCTACCTGACCTTCGGCGACCGCAGCGCCGACGGCACGCCCAACTTCGGGCCAGGTATCGTGTTCACCCGCCAGCGGGCCAATCAAAATAAGTTGATGCCCCCGTCGATGCAATTCTTCGATCAGGGCATCGGTCACGTGATTACGCTCATCGCTCCCAACTGCCAGACGCATAGCAATCTTCCCCTTTCCCCGCCTTCTTAATGATCGAGGTGCCGATCAAGCTTGCGCAGCAAGCGCAACAACTCGCGTTGTTCAGTCGGGGTCAACGGGGCAAGCAGGCGCGCAATCTGGGCTTCTTGTTGGGGCACCACCACCCGGCGCAGGGCTTCGCCACGGGCCGTCAGGGCAATCACATTCACCCGACCCTCCTGGCGGCGCGTAATCAGATCATCGCGCTCCATCCGCGCCAGCAGCTGCGAGATATTGCCCTTCGTGACGAGTAGGGCATCCGCCAGACCCTGCTGGGTGATTTCGCCGCTGGCCCCAATCTGCGCCAGCACATCAAACTGGGCCGTATTCAGACCATGCGTACGAAAAAAGCGCTCTGAGCGGATCGTAATCTTCTGGAAGACTCGGGCCATCCGCAACCATGCCAAGACGGCTGCGTGGCGCACTCCGTTCCCTAGATGAAGATTAGGTGGCTCCATACCACGTAGTTTGGCATTAAACTTGGGCTACGTCAAGGGAAAGGAGCCACCAAGGGCAACAGGAAGGCTTTCCTGCTCATCACCCCACCAACTTGCGTTGTAACTCCAGATTCGACGGTTCTACCAGGATCGAGCCATCGGGAAACACGATCGTTGGCACACTGCGATTCCCACCATTGAGTTCAACTACCCGTTCGGCGGCGGCCTCGTCCTGCTCGATATTGATATAGCGGTAGCGGGCCTGATTGAGATCAAGCACTCGCTGGGCGCGACGGCAGTCGGGGCACCAACTGGTACCGTACATAATGATTTCGGCTTGGTCACTCATAGATTGTTTTGACTACCTTATCCGTTCAATTCGCAAGAATAATTCGCGTAGCCATGCTATTATACCCCTGTTTGCCGATCCCATCAGGAATAGCCTCATCCTGGCAATGCAATGCAGCCCACAGGAACATGCTACGCTTTGCAAGGGGATTGTACAGCCTAAAGCGTTTGACAGTCGATTCTTGGCTATGCTACGATACGCCAAGTCACAGCGGTGTACCCTTCATAATTCCACGACCGCATTGGTGCGGCGCTACCACCGTGACCGGCCACCCGGCCAGATAAGTATGTCTCAGCGCACCTGAGGCACCCCGCAAGGAGTTTGGACGCCATGAAATTGCACGAGTACCAGGCCCGCGATCTGCTCGCGAAGTTCGGCATCCCCGTGACCGGCGGCGGCGTCGCCACTACCCCTGCTGAAGCACGCGCCATTGCCGAACAGCTCGGCCGTCCGGTGGTCGTGAAGGCACAAGTCTTTGTCGGTGGCCGTGGTAAGGCCGGTGGGGTGAAGTTGGCCGCTACGCCCGATGAAGCCGAAGCTGCCGCGAGCCAGATCCTCGGCATGTCCATCAAGGGCCTGATTGTCGAGAAAGTTCTTGTGGCTGAGGCGATCACGTACCAAAAAGAGATCTATCTCAGTGCGATTCTGGATCGGGCGACCAAACGCATTACCATGATCGCTTCGGCTGAGGGTGGTGTCGAGATCGAAGAGGTTGCCAAGCAGAATCCGGACGCGATCATTAAGCTGTCGGCTCATCCTAAGCTGGGGCTGCAAGATTATCAGGCCCGGGAACTCGCTTTCGCCATTGGCCTCACCGATGGCAAGCAGGCCCGTCAGTTCGCCCAGATCGCCAGCGCGCTCTACCAGGTCTTTGTCGCCTCGGATGCTTCGTTGGCCGAGATCAATCCCCTGGTCATCCGCGAGGACGGGCGTTTGCAGGCCCTCGACTCGAAGGTGCTGCTCGACGATAGTGCCCTCTTCCGCCATCCGGATCTCGCCGCGATGCGGGATGCTTCGGATGAGCCCGAAGCTGAACGGGTTGCCCGCGAGGCCGATATTACCTTCATTAAGCTAGATGGTGATATTGGTTGTATGGTCAATGGGGCTGGTTTGGCGATGGCTACGATGGATGTGGTCAAGCTCTATGGTGGTGAACCAGCTAATTTCCTTGATATTGGCGGCGGCGCAGGCAAGGATAAGGTCAAGGCTGCGCTGCAAATCATTCTGGCTGACCCCAATGTCAAAGCCGTGATGTTCAATATCTTTGGGGGTATTACCCGGGTAGACGAGGTCGCCCGTGGCATTATCGCCGCCCTCGAAGAAGTGCCCACCGAGGTTCCGATGATCGCGCGTCTGACCGGCACCAACGAAGCTGAAGGTCTACGCCTGCTCGAATCCTCACAGTTGATCCCGGCCGTCAGTCTGGCCGATGCGGCCCAGAAAGCGGTGGCTGCGGCGCGGGGTCTGCCTGCGACGACGACCAACTAATCTCAAGCCCTCCCGCTCTGCCGGGTGGGATTCGTCCAACCCGGGAGGGTCGCCACCCTTCCGGGTATGTCTGTCACTCAATGATCACGAGGAAGCCGCTCTTGTTGACCGATCTAAGGAGTTTTGATGATGACCCAGGCCGAGTTGCGACTGATTGAAGAGGGCTGGGACGCGCTAGTTGAACGCTTAGGGGCTGCTGAGGCTGCCCGTTTTGTGATGTTGCTGGATCGCCGCACGGGTGGTGCACTCCAGCATTTGCGGGTGCTGTGGGCGACCCCTCAGAAGCGCCGCATGAGTTCGAAGTCCTCCTCCCAACTAAGCTCAATCGAAGCCCCATCCCTCTAAATCACGCGCATCTTTTTGCATACCACGCAGGTTCCTACACGATGTGGGGGTCTGCGTTTTAGTTTGGGTGTGCTGTTGTGACGGCACACCCAAAGGGGGCGGCTGGGAGAACCATGTTCTCCCAGGCCCACGCCGCATCGGGGCATGACTCGGGAATGAGTGCCATCGGCGACCGGCCACCACTCGCCCGCAAGACCTCGCAGGTCTGGTGAGCGCCATCAGCATCATCGCCGCTCACGCGAAGACCTGCCAGGTCTGAACTCGTGGGACGAGGATACCGTCGCACAGGGGATGCCCGGCTTCGCCGCCAAACCACACCAAAAAACCGTGGGGTGCGGCGTAGCCGCACCCCACCCCACCCCACCGCCAGCGGCGGACGTTGCATCACCCCTGCCGTGGATCGGTGGTTCCACCCGGACTCGGGGGTTTACTGGTGAGATAGAGATCTTCGGGGATAGGTAAGACGGTTTCCAGCGCATCAAGGCGGGCAGTCGCGGTACGGCGCCAGGCATCATCTTCGACCTGCATCGTACGCACCCGGTAGAGCAGTTCTTGTTGCACGCGCCGCACGCCCCCTACCAGATCGGCGAGCAGGCCGATTAAGAAGGTGATTAGGGCCATTAAGACCAGGATGCCACCCACGACCAAGGCCTGCAAATTGTCGGCACTGACCACTTCGACCCGCCGCCCAATAAAGACGTAGGCCGCCCGCGCCAACAACAAGAAGCCCGGGATGAAGAAGGCAATTGCGAGGTAACTAAACACCTTCAGCGGCTCGTAGGTGGCGTAGGTGCGGGCGATGATCGCGGCCTGCCGTTTAATAAAGTTCCAGTTGCCACGGTGCAAGCGCGAGGGTCGCTCGACATAATTCGTACTAATTGGGACGGCTACCACGGTGAGGCGACGTTTCCCGGCCTGGATCAGGGCCTCGACCGTGTACGAAAAATCCGTCGTGACAAATGTGCGTAGGGCTGCCTCACGCGAGAGTGCCCGGAAGCCACTGACGGTATCGGGCACATCGGTTTCGGAAGCCCAACGCACCACTGAGCTCCCCAGGTGTTGCAAGCCTTTTTTGAGTGGCGAAAAGTGTTCGAGGTTTTGCACCTGGCGGTCACCAACCACAATATCGGCGCGGCCCTCGATAATCGGACGTACCAGGTTCGGGATCTCGCTGCCGGGGTACTGATTATCGGCATCGGTATTGACAATCAGGTCAGCCCCGAGCCGCAGCGCCGTATCAATTCCGGTCTGGTAGGCATTGGCAAGGCCCTTATTGGCGGTATGGCGCACGATATGATCCGCTCCGGCGGCTAAGGCCACCGCTACGGTATCATCGTTGCTCCCATCATCAATAATCAGCACTTCGACCCGACTCACGCCCGGCAGGCTGCGCGGGATCTCGGCGATCACCGCCGCAATCGTTTCACGCTCATTGAGGGCTGGGATCTGGACGATCAGTTTCATGTCGCTCATTATATGCGGTTTTGGCATCGCTATGTCGTACCAGTTTGCCCGGGGTCAGGGCTTGAGCCGCAGCAGGTGCATTCGTAGGATAATGGTTTCGCATATAGCCCGGGCGCATCAGGACGCGATGCGTGCTGCCGAACGTAGCGCTGTGCCATCTGTATCAGATCGAACCGCGCACGGCGCACTGGTTACGCTCGGCACCACTGGCCCGCATGCCAGTGAATACTTGTAGAGCTGCAGTGTACCGCCTTTGCCGCAGCACCCTGGGTCCCTCCGAAGGCGACCGGACTCATGAAGGGTGATCAGTGGCACGTGGGATTACGGCCCGACGGGCGCTGGCGCACCACCACTGATCGGCCAGCCCGCCACACCAGTGCCCGGCATGTGCAGGCGCAGCCCGGTTGCGTCGGGGGCAACATCGAAGATCAGTGGGACGCTGCGCATGCCACTCGTTGGCTCAAGGCGATCTTCGAGCGCGAGGTCGCCACGTTGCCCACGTTCGTAGATTGCCAGATACACACTCGAAGCCCCCGGCACCGGGCTATAGCTACGGCGCTGATCATCACTCAGCGTAAACAGGTCTGCGGGGATGGCGCGAGCCTGAGGGCTATTGTTGGTGATTGCGACTACGGCCAGCACAAACTGGCCATTAGGTTGCAGATCCCCGATGGCCCCATCAAGGGCGACAGCATAATCTGGCCGCAGCAACGTCGCACTCCAGCCGTCATAATCAAAAATCGCCCCCAGCGGTAGCTCGGTAGACGGCGTTGGCGAGGGCAGCGGCGGGCTGGGTTGAGTTGCTGCCAGCGCAGTTGGTGCAGGCAGTTCGCTGGTCGCCGGGATAGTTGGGGCTGGGCTTGCCACTGGGCTGGCTGGGGCCACGGTTGGTGGTGGCACAACCACGACTGGTTCAAGAGTTGGGGCAATCCCGGTCGGTTGGACAACCAGCCCTGGGGTTGGAGTCACCTGGGGGCGGGCCTGCGCCAACAGTTGTTGCCCAATAAAGATCCCGAGACCCCCCAGCAGAAGCAAAATCAGGAGCAGGGCCAGCAGATTGAGCAGCGGGAACGGGGACCGCTGGGGCGGCTCGTCGTCAACCTCAAGCGGATCGAGGGCCACAACTGAGTCGGATGCGGGAACCACCGGAGCGGGATGGGCCTCAGCGGGGGGGGGCGCAGACTGGGTCGCAGCAGCGGGTGTACTCACGCTGGGTGTTTGTGCCTCAAGGCGTGCCAGCGCTTCACGGGCCTGATGGTTAGCCGGATTGAGGCTGAGCGCCTGCTGCAAGGCTGCAATCTGTGCGGCGGGCGTTGCGGCCACCGCCGCCAAACCCAACCAGACCCGTTCATCATCGGGGTACTCGCGGGTAAGGGCGTGAAAGAGCGCCCGCGCAGCGGGGCGGTTGCCACTTTGAGCGGCAACCGCACCCGTTTGCAACAGGCGCTCAAGATTCGGACGCGGGGTCTTGGTCGGATCGCTCACACCAACAATGTTTCTGCTAAAGGCGACCGTCCATGGACCAGACGATCCTAGACACTCCGAAGCACAATCCAACCCTGGCTCGGGTTACTGCGAGCGAAGAAGACCAGATCGGTCGCATCCGGTGCAACATCGAAGATGATCGCCACACTGCGGGTCAGGCCATCGGGGGGCATCGCCTGGGTATGGCGAAGATCGGCATTAACACCGGGAACTACATAGGCATCCGAGACCTCAGGGCGGGCTTCCCAGACCCGGCCTTGGGCATCCTTAAGGACAAAGAAGTCCGGGGGAATGGACTGCTCCTGGCCGGTATTATTGACCGCAAAGGCCAAGACGACCACAAAGCGGCCATTGTTGGGGCTAAACTGGCCGAGATTGCCGATGATTGACGCCGCAAAGGTGGGCTGGTTAAAGTCATAGAGCCAACCCTCGCTTTCGAGGGGCGTGTTCGCGGCCACAACCGCCGGATTGGCTCCGCTCACATCGGTTGGTGGCTGGGGGGCCGGATCGGTAGGTGCGCCCGGATCGGTAGGTGCGCCCGGATCAGTGGGAGCGCCCGGATCGGTGGGAGCGCCCGGATCGGTGGGAGCGCCTGGGTCAGTCGGAGCGCCCGGCTCAGGGGTTGCATTCGGATCGGTGGGTGCCCCGGGATCTGGGTTCGGTTCAATCGTGACCGGTGGCGGTTGGGCCTGCGCCGTCTGGGCCACCGAGGTCTGCTGGACTGCTACCTGGTCACTGCCGCCGCCGAAGATTCCAGGGAGGAGCCATGCGATCAGCAGGCCAATCAAACCAAGACCAACCAGGAACAGCAACAGGCCGAGCAGCGGACTGAGCCCCCGGCGGGGTTCGTACTCATCGGGTGGCGGTGGCGCAGCGGTCCGGCGACTGCTACTACTGCTGCTGCTGCGGGGCGGATCGTTGCGCCGCGATGAGGGCGGCGGATCATTCCGGCGGCTACTGGTCGCAGCCACCCCGGCAGCGGCCCCAGCGGCGGCGGCAGCCCCAACTGCGGTCGCATCGAGGTTGCTCTCATCTTCTGGGGCAACTTCGGCGCGGCGCACTGGCCCCGATGTATCTGCGGCCATCGTCTCGGACAGGTTGTTCAACTCAGCAAACGGATCATCATCGCCAAACGGATCATCGTCGAACGGATCGTCTTTGCGAGCTGCTGGCACGGGCACAGGCACGAAAACTGGTTCTGGTTCTGGTTTGGGGGCCGGTGGGGGCGGTGGTGGAGTTCCTGGGTTCGGTGTGACCCCCAGCGCCTGAAGCCCCTTCAAGGCCATTTCGTTGGTTGGCTCGATCGCTACGACATGCTCAAGCGCACTCTGGCGCTCTTCACGATTCTCAGCCACACCGGCGAGCCAGAGCCATCCCTGGGCGTTGGTTGGCTCCTGGCGGGTGAGCAGGCGGAACAGTTCGCGCGCCTCCTCTTTTTTGCCGTCGCGTGCGGCCTCAATGCCAAGCTGGAGAATGCTTTCCGGCTCCGCCATGAACTGTCCTTCCTCCTAAGCCCGTGGTGGGCAGGATCCAAGGCATAGAATCTATCATCGGCTCACATAAATCCGCCGCTATTCTAGCATACGTCATAGCAAGGGTCAACACCCGATGTAGATCTTGCCGCGCTACTAAGGCATCCATGGCCTACATCGCGCTCAAAAGTGCAAAGAGTTTTCGGAAACGATGGTCTGTGGCGGTTGGCTTGCGCTTACGTTGGCCTGCTTGGCCCGACACCGTGACCGGGTTGGGATGCCGTAGGCCCGCCGCCGATTATGCACCGTACCAATGCTGACCCCGAGCCGCGTCGCAATTTCGGTCATTGGCAGCGCTTCGATCAGGTACAACTGCTCGATCAGCTCACGCGGCAGGTGATGGGCTACAAAACGCCCCGAACGGATGGCAATGCCGCACCGTCGTAAGCGTACCGCAACCGTGGGCGGACTGCACCCCACCTGCCGTGCGACGGCGCTCAGGCTGAGGTGCTGCTCGACATAGAGCCGATGAAGCTCTTCGCATGACGATGGAACAGACGAGCACATACCACTCCTTAACACGTAAAAGGATAATTCGGGTGAAAAAAGAGCACGAATCGTGTCGTGCTCAGTGCCTACCCGCTCGTAATAGTGATATGATAACACGTTTCCGTGTAGTTATCAAGCCCCTTCGTTGTACTGTTCTGGGGTTGGCTCGGCTGCCTCGGCCTCGGGCGTCTCTTCGGGAGTTCCCTCGTCGGTGGGGTTATTGCCATCACTGGGTTCAACCTGATAGATGAACCCGGCACGTTCGGCGACCATCGAAAGCGTCTTCTGGGTCGAGCGGTGCGGTTTGTGAACCCCGGTCTCCCATTCACTGATCGTCTGTTGCCGCACTTCAAGCTCATCGGCCATTTGTTGTTGGGTCATCCCCATATACTCACGCAGCGCCCGAATCCGCCGTGCGTCCCATTCCTGGCGTGGGCGTCGGCGTAGCCGAGTAGGCGGGTACTGGTACTCATCGCTCGTCGTCACTCCGTCACCTCCGTCACACAGGATGCGTAACTATTTGCACAGCCCTTTCATTGTAACACGTGAGCGGATAGGGTCAAGTACGAGATTATATTAGGGTGCAGGGCTGTTGCAAAGTCATTGGGCAAGCCCCAGGTTTTGGATTTTGGAGTGGCGCAGCCGCACCACGTTCAAGCCGTGCCCAGGGGCAGGTAACAGGCAAAGATACTGCCAATCCCAGGGAGCGAGGCGACTTCGATTACGCCACCATGACGGGTGACTATTGCGCGGGTGATGGCCAGGCCCAGACCGGTGCCGGGGACGCTGATCTGGTTTTCGACCCGGAAGAAGCGTTCGAACAGTTGGGGCAGATGTTCGGCCGCGATGCCAACCCCATTGTCCGCAACGCGGATCCCGGCCCACCGTCCCGCTGCCAGGGTTGAACTCCCCGGCCAGTCCGTACTAGGACCTTGCACCTCGGCACAGCTACAGACGATCCGGCCCTCACGGGGCGTATATTTGATCGCATTGTTGGTCAGGTTGCGTAGCACTTGGCGCAGTTGGATCTCGTCGCCCTGGATCATCAGGTGTTGCGGGCCTTCTGCCCGTAGCTGTTGCCCCTTCTGGGCGGCGAGCGGCTGCTGGTGTTGGATCTCTGAGCGCAGCAGTTCGGCGAGATCCACGGTGGTGATCTTGAGCGGGCATTCGCCACTATCGAGCCGACTCATCTCGATCAGATCACCAATCAATTGTTCGAGTTGATCGGCCTGGGTGCGGATCGCGGCAATGATTTTGCGGCGACGGGCATCACTGAGTTGATCATATAGGGTTGCCAGGTTGCCACTGTGCAGGGTGATCACCGAAAGGGGGGTGCGCAATTCGTGCGAGATGTTCGAGATGAATTGGTCCTTCAGCCGATCCGCTGCCTTCAGGGGCGAGATGTCGCGTTGGATGCTGACCAGCCCAACGAAACGTTCATCTTCATACAGGGGGGCGACGGTCATCATGGCGGCGTAGGTGCTGCCATCACGCCGATACCCCATCAACTCGCCGCGCCAGATCTGGTTGCTCTGAACGTGGGCACTGATCTGTCGAAAAAGCAATTGTAAGCCGGTGGGTTGGATGGCCTGCCAGTTCTGGCCGATCAGTTCCGTGGCCCGGTAGCCCGAGAGATCAAGCATAGCCTGGTTGATATAGCTGATCACGCCGTCGGCGTCGGTGACAATCACGGCTTCACCGAGTGCATCCAGAATGGCTCGGGTACGCTGATGCTCGGCGCGCAGCGCACTGGTGCGTTGGGCGACACTCTCTTCGAGTGTTTCGACATAGCGTTGCAGTTGTTGGTGCAGTTTGGCGTTGGCAAGCGCCTGACTCACGGCGGCCGCAATGCTTTGGGCAAAGGCCAGATCGCGTGCCCCTAGAGTGTGTGCTTCATGGCCAGCCAACTCGATCCAGGCGCCCAGGTATTGGCGTTGGAAGGCCACCGGAACGACCAGCAGGATCGCCAGATCGGTCAGGGCTTCGTAGTTGGCGGCCAGGCGGGCATCGTGGGCGGGTCGCCGTACTACAAACGGATGCTCGCCCGGAACTACATACTGCTGAAGCGGCAGACTCAAGGGGGCGCTCGCTTCACCAGTGGGGCGGCCAATTTCTAAGCCCAGCACATATCTGCCGTGCTCATCAAGCAAGGCCGCCCGGGCCATTGGCAACTCGAATACCTGCCCCATCGCCACACATGCCTCGTGCAGAATCCGGGCCAAATCGGCATGACTGCGGGGCTGCGCCGCCGCTGCTCGAATGACATGGTTGAGCAACGAGAGTTCACGGTTGCGGCGCAGGGTTTCTTGTTCGGCGCGTTGGCGCTGATCTCGCTCATCAAGCAGCCGTTTGTAGCGGTTTAGACGCATAATCGCTTGCACCCGTACCCGCAGTTGGGTCAGGTCAAGCGGTTTGGTCACAAAATCGTCAGCTCCGGCCTCGATACTGCGCAGGCGGGTTTCGCGCTCGTTCAGAGCGGTCATGATGATGATTGGCACTTCGGCCAACCGGGGTTCAGCCCGAATATGACGGCAGGTCTCGATCCCGTCCATGCCCCGCATCAAGACATCCAACAAGATCAGTTCGGGCTCAAGCTCAAGGGCCTGGCTAAAGGCTTCGTCGCCACTCTGGGCAAACGAAAGTTGATAGCCTTCACCTTCGAGCACTGCCCGTATTAGGGTGCAACTCAGAGGATCGTCATCCACCACAAGAATGTGGCGTAGCGCCAACGGACGCCGGGGCACCAGCCCAGGTGGCAGTTCGAAGCTGAGATCATCGTTGATCATGGCTGCTCACGAAGGTACGACCAGGCGGTAACCAACACCGCGTACATTTTCAATCCAGCCCATTTCGCCAATGGGGAAGCCCAATTTGCGCCGCAACGAGCGAATCAGGGGCCGTAAGAGTTGACCGGCTTCGACAGTGTCGGCACTAAAGCCATGACTTGCTTGCAACAGGTGTTGCAGGGTGATTACCTGGCCGGGTTGGCGGGCGAGCAGTTCAAGCAGTTTGAATTCACGTGGCGAGAGTTCGACCTCTTGTTCGTCCATCCAGACGCGGTGCTGCCCTGGGCTGATCCGCAGCGTGCGATGCTGGATCAAGCTGGGATCACTGTCCTGCGGACGTTCACTCCCTGTTGTGGGCCCACTGGCTGGATCATTGAATCCGCGGACGCGGGCGAGTTCTCTGGCCCGGCGCAAGCGCCCCGCCACCGAGGCCAGCAGATCCTCGGGTTTGATCGGTTTGGTCAGGTAATCATCAACCCCCATCGCTTTACCATAGCGGATGTCACTATCAAGCGAGCGGGCGCTCAAAAATAAGAAAGGAATGCTCAACCAGGCTTGGCGCTGGCGCACCTGCTCGTACAGTTGATAGCCGTTCAATTCGGGCATCGCAATATCAGCAATGATCAGATCAACCGTGTTCGTTTCGAGGATTGCGAGGGCGCGATAGCCATCTTCGGCACAGTAGATCTGGTAGCCCGCTACTTCAAGGGTTAACGCCAGGCCCTCGAGTAGTTCGGGCTGGTCGTCTACCACCAGAATAGTTGCCTGCGTATCTATAGAATCTGTCATGATATGCAATGCCAATCGCCTGAGCCACGGCGCAGCCGGTAGGACTATGATAGGAGAAATCGGCTAGGTTTCTATAGTAGCAGTATAACGGAAGCCTAGGAGCTGCGTAGGCAGACGGTTACCCTAAGACTGCCACCATTCCGGCTACCACCGCCCCGGCTGCGGCTAGCACTGCCACCAGGTACAGGCCATAGCTGCGCCAGCGGGCTTGGCTCAGCAGCGCGGATTCGTCACGGTAACTGATTAGAAAGGGCCGCTCGCGTTCAACTGGGTGGCGACTAATCAGCGGTTCTTCGGCTCCGGTCGTGAGATAGCCCAGCACATAGACCCGGTTGCCAACCGGCAAGGCGTGTTCGTGCCGCCAGACTTCCCGATTCGATGTGGTCGATCCGCTATCACTATAGCTTTCGAAGCGGGCTACCGTTTCGAGCAGATCCAGTTTCGCGCCCCGCGGATCAACTGCGATGCGCCCACTGGCATCCCGCAGAAAAAAGCGGGTGAGCTGTTGTGATTGATCATCACGGCCACTGATCTCGAAGGTTCGTACCGGCCGTTGCCCGGCGCGGCGTGTCCATTGTTCCTGATCTTCGTTCACGCTGTAGCGGTACGCCACACACGGTGTATCGCTAAATGGGGCGACCAACGGTTCGTCACACTCGACGGTTCCCATCAGTTCGATCTGTTCGCCCAGACTACTGGCCCCAAAGCGTCCGACCACCTCGCTGACACTGCGGGTAGGCGTGTCGCGAATCGCAACCAGTTGGCCTTCGTGATGCCATGCGATCATGATCGCAACGAGTGCGACTAATCCCAGGCCAACTGCCAAGATGATCAAACCAATTCCAGCCATCGTCGCTCTTCCTGGAGTGTCATCCGCAAGCTAAAATCCAGATTCCCAGCCCCGGGCACGGGCGATGCCCTGTTCCCAGCGCCCCAACAATTCGACTCGTTGCTCAGCCCCAATCTGCGGCTCGAAGATCTGTTCGCTGCCATCAAACAAGCGTGGCATGGCGGCCAGATCCGGCCAGAGTCCGGCACCTAAACCGGCGAGCAGCGCGGCGGCCCGCGCTCCGGTTTCGGTACTGCGTGCCCGCACGAGCCGAATGCCTGCCAGATCGGCCTGGATCTGGCAGGCCAGATCACTATTCGCCAGCCCCCCGCCCACCCGTAACTCCTTGATCGTCAGACCCCCTTCGGTTTCGATCTGGGCCAGAATCGCCTGGAGTTGACAGCCAATTGCTTCGAGAAAGGCCCGCGCTAGGTGCCCTGGTGCTGTCCCAAGGGTCATACCCAGAATCGTACCCCGGGCGCTGCGATCTTCGCTTGGCACCCCCAGGCCTGTAAACGCTGGCACAAAGACCACGCCGTCGCTGCCGCCAACACTTGCCGCCAGGCTATCCAACTCGCCCGCATGGCGAATCAGGCGCATCTGGCTGAGCCAGCGCACCACCGCGCCGGTGACGGTCATATCAGCTTCGAGGCTATAAGTTGGGATGCCTGCCAGTTCCCAGGCTAGATAGGTTTTGGCGATCCCCTGGGGTGGAGCAACTGGCCCGGCCACTACATTCACAAACGACGCCGTCCCATGGGTGGCAACCGCTTCGCCGCGCTGGCGACAATCATAGCCAAAGAGGCCCCCTTGCTGATCGGCGATCATTGCGGTGACGGGTACCTGTTGCCCTTCCAGGTGCAGCACCCCAAAATCGTGCAGGGTCGGACGGGCTACCGGCAGCGCGGCTTGCGGAATGTTGAGGTAGTGAAGCCACTCGTCCCAGAGGGCGCGGCGGCGTGGGTCAAATACGGTCATCGCTTGCAGCAACGAATAATCGAGGGCGTGTTCGCTGGGTTGGCCCAGGGCCTGGATAATCCAGCCCGCTGCGAGCGAGACGCGCAAATGCCCAGCCTCTGCCGCAGCCCGAAAAGCTTGGTCGTGGCGCATGCGCCAGGCCATATGCATCGCCGAGCAGTACGAACCAGGAAACTGCCCAAGTCGCGCCCTGCGCTCGCCCGCATGTTCCCAGGCCGCAACTTCTTCGACCAGGGCCGCTGTCCGCAGATCCTGCCAGGTGATCGCATTGCCAATCGCCCGCCCACTCCGCCGATCCCAGGCAAAGGTGGTATCACGTTGGGTCGTAATGCCACAGGCCACGAGATCGGCTGGGGTTACCTCGGCGTGGGTCAGCGCCTCCTTGATGGCCTCGGCCACACTGCGTGCCACCACCGCCGGGCGTTGCTCAACCCACCCCGGTTGGGGATAGAGGCGGGCAACTGGGCGATAGCCATACCCCCGGATCTGGCCCGTCTGATCAAGCACCACCGCACGGCTGCCACTTCCACCTTGATCAATCCCTAGCACCAACCCTGCGGCCACAGCGAACTCCTACCTTCAGCATGGATCCAGCCGCAAGTATACCGCACCTGCCTATCCTGTTTCACCAGGGTGCCAATTTCGTGGCATACTACCCGCATGAAACGCCTATCGCGTCCTACCCAACGCCCACACCGTCGGCGTGGGTTCAAGCCCCCTACTGTGCTACCGACGTTAACCTTGGCGGCGCGCCTGGCGGCCAGCGAACAAGCACGGGCCGAACTTGCCTCCCGCGAGGCCCTCTTGCGGGCGGTGAGCCACATGGCGCGGATTGGAGGTTGGGAATTCGAGGCTGCTAGCCAGGCTTTGCGCTTCGCCGATGAGTTGTATGCGATCCATGAGTTGCCCCCCCACGCCACGTTGAGCATGACCGCGTTGTTGGCCCATTACCCCGACCGAGCGCGGGCGCTGCTGTTGGCCGCCTTCGAGGCCGCGCTGCACGAGGGGCGTCCGTATGATCTGGAATTACCGTTTATGACGGCAAGTGGCCGCTGGATCTGGATGCGGGCGCAGGCCAAGGCCGAATGTGATGCAACCGAACAGGTTGTACGGGTCTGTGGCACCTTTCAGGATATTACCGAACGCAAACGCACTGAACTGGCCCTTAGCGAAAGCGAAGAACGCTACCGGCGGCTCTTCGAGGCGAGCATTGATGCGATTGTGTTGACTGATGATGATGGGATCTATCTGGATGTGAATGATGCTGCGGCCACACTTTTTGGTATTCCCCGCGAACGTCTGATCGGCTGTAGCGCGAATGAGTTGCCTGAACAGGTTGATAGTGAGGGGTTTATTGACCAGCAACAGGATCTGGTTACTGGCCATGCCACCGGTACGTTCACGTTTCGGTGCCCCGATGGTAGTTTGCGCATCGCCCAGTATACGGTGGTACGCCTCGGGGTCAATTTGTACCAGCGCATTCTGCGTGATGTGACCGCCGAGCATGCTGCCGCGATGCGCTTGCGCAGTTCGCTCGCCGAAAAAGATATGCTGCTGAAGGAGTTGCATCACCGGGTTAAGAACAATTTGCAGGTCATTGCTTCGATGCTGCGCCTTCAGAGTGATCAACTGAGCGATCCTGAGGTGCGCGAGCTGTTTCTAGAGAGTCAACGCCGGGTGCGGGCGATGGCCCTCGTTCACGAGCGGCTCTATCAGGCTCCCGATCTGGCTCGGCTCGATCTGGCAGTCTATGTGCGGACTCTCGCCAATGATCTGCTGCGGGCCTATCGGCTGACGGCGGCCCAGGTGACGGTACGGGTAGATATTCGGGTGGCCGAGGTCAATATTGATCAGGCGATGGCCCTTGGCTTGATCCTCAATGAGTTGATCGCCAACTCGTTAAAACATGCCTTTGCCCCAGGGCAGCAGGGCACGATTACGGTGCAAGCAACCCATCCGCCTGGGGGCAGCCTGACGCTCAGTGTGGCCGACGACGGGATCGGGTTTCCGCCTGATCTCGACCCGGCCAGTAGCCCAAGCATGGGCCTGAAGATCGTTCACGCGCTGGCAACCCAACTTGGTGGTACCCTGATCTGGCACCACGATCACGGGACGACAGCCCTGTTGAAGGTACCGTAGCACCGCAGGTCGCTGCTGCGTTACGAGTCTTTGCGTCCGAATAGGCCCCGTTTTTTGGGTGGTTCAATGGTCTGGCGCAGGGTATCCAGGTCGTCCCCAAGCCCGGTGGTGCTCGCAGGCGGTTGGGCTGTGGGTTTGGCCGAGGTTTCGGTCGCCTTGAGCTCATCGAGCGAGATGCGCTTGCCTTTGCTACTGCCAACCGCTTCGCCTGATCCCACGGGCTTGCTTTCGGCCGCCGCAGCCGGGACGACCACCTCGGCGGGCGGGGCATCTTTGGGGGGCTTGGCTTTGCCAAACCAGCCTTTGCCCTTGGCTTCGGGCGCGGGTGCAGATGCCTCGGCTGGCGCGGCGGGCGCTGCGGCAGGAGCGTCTTTGGGGGGCTTGGCTTTGCCAAACCAGCCCTTGCTTTTGGGTGCAGGTGCGGGTTCGGCCCCCGCCGGATCCGCCTGATCCTGGCTGGCCGCAATGGTTGCGGCTGCCACCGGGACTGCTACCGCAGCGGCTTTGGCTTTGCGGCCCAGGGGCTGCGGGGTGGCTGGCTGCACGGGCGCAAGCGGCTCGATCGCGGCAAGTGGCTCGTCGGGAAGGCGCTGATCGGCGTAGGGACTCGCCCCATGTTCGATCCCCAACGCCACCAGCCAACTCCAGAGTTGGGCTCGGCGCGCAACGGGATCAGGGTTCATCCGTAGCGGTCGTCCGCGGGCGTCAAGCACCACCCCAAGCACACTGCCCGCCAGGTCGCCCCCTTCCGAGATGACCTCCTCGCCTGGGTTCGCATTGCCGACCCGCACCCCACTTGTCGGGCGTACCGTGAGCCGCCCATAACGGCCCTGGGGCAGGCTCAGGCAGGCCAATTCGCCATGGCGCACGGTGACCTGACTACTGCGCCCGCCCACAATCGTCAACTCAACTTCGGCGGCCACCTCGCCGAGGCGTCCGTCACCCAGCAGCGTGATCACACTTGCCAGCGGTTGATTGCGCAGCAGATCGCGGTCAATCACGGTAATTGCCAAATCGGGATCGAGTCCGGCTAGGGCCCCACTGGCAACCAGCAGCCCGAGGGTGTCGAGGTAGACATCCAGGATGGGATGATCATTCAGGCCAGTTGGCTCAAGCGCATCGAGCAGGCTCAGCAAGGCCAGACCAGCGTGGGGCGCTTTCGCCAAGACCCCACCGCCCGCCACCAGCCAATCCACATCATCGAGGGCGGTCTCATCACGCAGCGCCATGACTGTCGCCCGCAGGGCCTCGCGGGCCATGGCATGCTCAAGATAGAGATCTTCTTTGCTGGCGGGCAGGCTGTGGGGGCGCAGGGTACGGTTCAGGATGCGTTCGGTCAGGGCGGCGGTACTTATTGGGAAGGGCAACCAGCGGGCCAGCGCGGCAAGACCCGTCTGGGCCAACAGGGTCGTGGCTCCATAGCCAATGCCGATGGTGCCAAGAACGGCTGGGTGGTAGCGCCCCGGGGCCGCATAAAACGCGCCAGTCGCACTCGAACCAACATCAAGCACCAGCACGCGGCGTTCGCTGCGTTCGGCCATAAACCGCGCCATCAACCCTTCGACCTCGCAGACCGTGCGGATGGGCGTGCGACTCATACGGCGCAGGGCGGCCATACCGGGCAAGCGAGGCATGATCTGGCGTTCGTACAGGCGGGCCAACTCCTGGCGGGCCGGGGCCAGATGCGCCGTATCGAGGCTCGGGCGCAGATTGTCCGTGACAATAATCTCGGCTCGGTCATTCAGGGCGGCGATGACCTGTTCGCGGGCCGTACTATTTCCGGCATAGATCACCGGGCGTGCGGTGACCTCTTGTTGCTGCTGGCCACTGGCATCAACTTTGCTGCTCACGGCGGTCAGGCCCACAATATGCGCCAGCCGGTTGACCGCATCAACCGCCCCACCCTCCAGACCACCGGCAATCAGCACACTATCAGGCCGCAGGCTCAACAGGGTTTCGACCTGGCGTTCGATCCACGAGCGATCGGCCCAACTGAGGGTTGGCTGGCTCGCGGCATCATCAAGCGTTACCACCTGGAGCAGCGAGGTGTAGGTGGCCCGACTGGCGTGAACGGCACTCCGTGCGGACACATCAGTGGCAATCGCCGTGATCACCAGGGCCATCGTTCCGGCCGCGCTCGTCACGACCACCAGGTGATTCAGGCCCTCCTGGTCATTGAACTGCGGCATAATCAACTGGCCGTCACGCAACAATTGGCGTCCGGTCAGTTCGCTGATCTGGGCCGTGGCTTCGAGGATGCCAAACAGCGCATTGTTGTAGGGTGGCTCGATACTGCTATGGGTTGTGGCGTGACCGACCATGCGGGTCTCGCCATCCACCTGATCAACCAGCGTGACGCGGGTGATCAGGCTCCCAATTTCGACGACCAGGATCGCGCCTACCTGCTGTGCCATAACCTCACCATCCGCATACAAGAGCCGATAGCCTACTTACCCCAAGGGCGCACGGAGCCAGCCAATGATAAATTCGAGCCGCCCATTGAGCGCGGTCAGGTAGGTGAGCAGTCCGCCCGCCAGAAAGAAGCCAAAGACGACGATCAAGAGCCAGCGCCCTAGCGTGGCCCCGAGCGTGACAATCCGCCCGGCAGGGCTGGCCCTTGGAACGGTGAAGTAGAAGTAACAGAGGGTGAGCACGACCCCCAGCACGAGCAGCACAGAACCAAGAAGTTCGAGGGGTTGATTGCCGGTGGGGCGCACTGTTGCCAGGATCTGGGGTACGAGTGTACCAAGCAGCGCGCCACCTACCGCAAGCGCGGTACCAACCCCAAAGAGCAGGGCCAGCGGCAGGTTGGCCAACCACGAGACGGTCTGGCGTCCGGTGACTCGGGCGAGCAGCAACAGGCCAAGCAGCCATGGGATGATCTGAACCCCCAGCCCAACCGGATCGCCGCTGGCCGCGAAGGCACTAATCGCCGCAGGGCGCAAGACCTGGTGGTACACCACGACTAGCGCATAACCGAGTGAACTGCCGATAAACAGGTATTGCGCAAACCGAAACGCAGGATTATCGCCGATCAGGCGGCTGAAGATGAGCAGGGTCAAGATCACCCCGATCAGGCCGCCGATCAGTGTGGTCAAGGCTTCAGCGCTCACGTGACACCTCTCGCTTGGTGCGGGCGCGACCGATCAAGACACTCGTGACCCCACCGAGCAGCAGAACCAGGAAGATCGCAACGGTGTACCCGAGCATGCCGACCGAGCGGGCCATGGCTGCGGGGTTGCCATTGGGATCAAGCGCTTGCAGCGCCAGGGCACCCTGTTGACCGGCAAGGAAGTAGACGCCTGGTTGGCGCAAATAGGGTTGGGCCAGGGGCAAGACTTCCTGCGGGATCAGGAAGACGATTGGGACGTTGCGGGCCGCAGGGCGAATCTGCTCCATCCAGGCTTGTACGTCTTGGGCTGCATCGGCCATGACCACAATCAGGCTTACGTCACCGACCCCGGTAAAACGCGGCGTGCCATCGGGCAGGTTGGCAACCAGGCTTGTGGTTGCGTCCTGGCCATCAAAATCCGAGCGTAACTCGCCCCGCAGATCTTGGGCTAGACGGCGCAAGGCCAGTTCACCCCCGGGCCGATAGCCGAGCAAGACATAATCGCGGCCCCCAAAGGTGATCCCGTTCTCGTTATTGTAGCCCGCCTCGCGCAGCGGTCCAATCAGATCAAACGAGAGCAGCGTACCCTGGATGTCGGTACTCAACAGGATCATGCGGGTGCGATTGGTGATCAAGCGGCTCGTGACGGCGGTTTCGAGGGGGCGCAGTTCGGCGCTACGCTGGGCGGCCCACTCATAGGCCACCAGGGCCACAGCTTCGCTATCGAACGTCGCCAACAGGGTGCTCAATTCGTCGGCACCGGGGGCCACCGGGGTTGCGGTCTGGAAAGGACTGGTCACAACGGGCACGCTCAACCCGATCAACAAAGCCACGATGAGCAACGCATACAAGACTCGCTCAAGCCCGATCCGCTGCCAGCGCGTGAGTGGCACTGGGGCAGGTGGGGCGGCGGGTTCGGGGTAGGGTTGCTGCGTGAGGTGTTGCAGCAGGGCTATGGCACTGAGTTGTTCGGCAGTACGGGCGTAGGTTGGTCGCCGTTGTACCGTAACCGCCACGACGCTTGGACTCGGTGCGGCATCGTCGTCGGCTTCGTTGCCACCAAGCCGCCGTAGCCAGCCGAGTTCCTGGTCATCAACGGGTTCGGCCGGTCGTTCCGGTTCAGGAATACGCAGCCAACTTGGCAGTTCCGCCCCACTCAAGAAGGCATGGCTCTGCCCTTCTTCGGCGGCGGGTGCGGGTCGTCGTGGCGGTTGGCTTGGCGCTTGCAGGGGCGTGCTTGGCTCTGGTTCGGTTGGAATGCCACGCAACCAGGCGGGGAGGCCCGGGTCACTCGGCGCACCTGGGATGGCTGGACTCTCCTCGCCCATCAGCCAGGGTGGCATCTCGTCGCCAGCTATGGGGGCCGGGGTTGGCGCAGGCGGTGTATCACCCTGGAGCCAGTCGGGCATCACGGGGTCGGGCACGTCGCCGCTGGTAGACGAAGCGGCAGGCTCATCGGTCCCTTGAAGCCAGGCGGGCACATCGCCGCTGATAGACGAAGCGGCAGGCTCATCGGCACCTTGCAACCATGCGGGCACGTTGCTACTGGCGGGCGAAGCGGCAGGCTCGTCGGCACCTTGCAACCATGCGGGCACGTTGCTACTGGCGGGCGAAGCGGCAGGCTCGTCGGCACCTTGCAACCATGCGGGCACGTTGCTACTGGCGGGCGAAGCGGCAGGCTCGTCGGCACCTTGCA
>JBLWKA010000063.1:0-4984 GCA_048381555.1 Oscillochloridaceae bacterium umkhey_bin13 | reverse complement strand
ACTGGCTCATCGGCCCCTTGAAGCCAGGCGGGCACATCGCCGCTGGTGGACGGCAGGACTGGCTCATCGGCCCCCTGGAGCCAGGCGGGCACGGACTCATCTGCGGGTGGGGCTGCCATCCATGCAGGTACGTCACCCTCTGGTGAATCGTTCGGGGCGCGTTCGGGGCTGGGACTCAGTTCGCGGATCCAGGTCGGTGGCTGATCAGGCTCCTCTTCGGGCACCACTGCGGGGGATGCGCTCTCACCACTGAGCCAATCAGGAATATCGGCGACCGGGGTTTGGCCAAGCTGATCCGTGGGAGGGCGTTGGGCGGCCGCACTCAACCAGGACGGCTCTTCATCGGCTGCCTCATCAGGTGTACCGGCGGCCTGCTCATCGCTCAGATCACGCAGCCAGGCTGGGATTTCGGCACCACCGGCCAGGGCTGGATTGGATTGAGGGCGTTCGGGTTCCTCGGTGCCACCAAACTCTGCGCTGAGCCAATCGGGCACGTCGGGGTCAGCGCTAGTTTGTTCACGGCTTGGATCAGACCAATTCGCCGAAACCGTACTCGCATCGGGCGTCAGGCCATCATCAGCCAGCCAACCCGGCAAGGGTTCAGCTTGCAGCGGTTCTGATCCTTCATCGGCCGCTACCGCACGAGCCACTTCATCATCAGTCAGATCACGGAGCCAATCGGGCACCCCAGAACTCTCATCAGAGGTACTAATCGGCTCCGAGATAATCTCTGAAGGGGCATCCGGATCCTGCCCAATGCTCGTGAGCCACTCGGTCGGGCTAACGGGCATGCGGATGCGCGAGTTGGTTGTATCATCAGGAAACAGTGGCGGCGGCGAGGCCGGCGCTTGATCCTCTACCTCTTCGGCAAGGCCACTCAGCCATGCCGGAGTTTGGGAGGCGGTTTCTGGGCTATCGGCCGCGACCTCATCCTGCAGTTCAGCCAACCAGGAAGGCACATCATCAGCATTGGTTGGTGCAGCGGCTGCGGGCACAGCTTGACCACCATAGCCGGGGGGGCGTGGTGGGAGCGGCACATGTTGAAGCCAGGGCGGTAGCTGTTCCATAGCTTAACGATCAAGATAAGGTGTATCGAAGCCGAGCAGCAGGCGCACCCCGGCGACAAAAGCCCCAATAGCGGTACCGATCAGCAAGCCGCGTGCCCCAGCTAGGGCGACATACTCATTGAGCCATTGCACAGTCGGCCCAATTGCGGGCAAGCTTGCGACGGGTGGCAGTTGGGTGAGCAGTACAAGGACGGCCACCCCCACCATCACCAGGGCCTCGACATGACCGCGGCGCAACGCACGCAGCACGGCACTCAGGCTAAAGAAGGCCAGCAGCGCGAGCAGACTGCTTGCCAGGGGTTCATAGACGGTGCGAAAAAAAGCCCGGATGGGCTCTTCGGCGAGACTACCGGGCAAAACCACTGGCCCAAGCAGCGGGACTGCAACGCCACTACTACTTGGCAGGGGGAAGAAGATCCCAACCACAATCACGGTGCCCATTGCCAGCAACAGCACGAGGCTATAAGGCCAATCGGCACTGCGCTTGCGCACCCGTTTCAGGTGGGCATTGGTAACACTCAGCACCCCAAGCAGCAGGGCCACTGCGCTGATAATTGCGGCCCATCCCACGAGGGTACGGGCGGCAAGATTGAACGCACCGCTCGCGCCAGCAAAATCGGCGAGCACCAACAGCCCGCAGACTCCGGCAATCAGGACGGCGGTAAAGCGTTTTGGATCACGCAGCAGCGACATACCTTGTTCACCCATTGGCAGGGGACGCAGCCTGCCGTCTTCCGCCTGCACCTACAACAGGGGCAGCGCGGGCAACCCCAGCGATGGTTGCAACAGACTATAGGCCAGACCGACAATCAAAAGCACAATCACAGTGGTTCGCAATACATCCTGGGTCAGCAAGCGGGCCTGGGCGCTACTCTGGCTCGACAGATACGCCTCGGCGGCAAACACCTCTTCACCGATCAGCGTTGCGGGCGTCGTCAGCAGCATCAGCGGCAGGGCAACCGTGCTGGTTGTTCCGGCGACCTGGGGCAACTCGCGGGCATTGCCTTCTTCGCCAATCAGCAGAAATTCCTGATTAAATGCCCCAACCATGACGCTGGCCTCAAGCGGTTGACGCGCATAGAGGGCCGTAACCCCGGTGGCGAAGGCGAACTCATCGTGGTGGGCCAGCAACTGGATCTGGTTCGGGTTATAGTCCTGGGCCTGGCCTGCTACCTGATACGCTTGGCGCACTGCTCCTCGCAGGGCGAGATGCGCAACGGCGTCCCCGGAGGTAACACTGATCGGCGCACCATTGAGGGCTGCCTCGCCGACGACCCGTTCGGCCACCAGCAGGCCAGCGATCAGTTCGGCGGTCGAAGCGCGGGTGCCTTCGGCGGCCCCGAGCGCACTTGCGCCAGATGAGACATGGACAGGGCGACCAGTTTCGGCCCCCCGCCCCAGGGCGGCTCGCAGCCGATCCAGCGCAGCCAGGGGCCGTCGGCTCGGCAAACGTCCATTGCTCACCCGCGCATGGTGCAACCATGTCAAGGCGACCACTACCAGGACGACCAGCAGGATGATGACCGCATCAGGCGAGATCAGCATGGGCGACTCCAGCCGGGCGTATGATGACAACTCTTTACAGCTTTAGCGGGTTTTCATCGCTAAGAGTGTAACCTAGGGCAAAAGCTTTGTCAATCCTGATGCGCCAAGTAACGGCGCAACTCGGCCCATGCGGCAGGCTCGGCCAACCGGGTCAGCAATGGTTCAAGGCTCGTGCCGCGTACAAATGGGCTACCAAAACTGGCAAGATTGGCATTGAGGGGGTCAAGGGGTTGAAGGAGGTCAAGCACCATGAGGGACGGACTACGGAGGCCCGCCTGCGCGATGCGGTGGGCGAGTTGGCTCAGCGCATCATCAGGTGTACTCATGGGTTGGGGGTCTCGACTTCACGCTTTAGGGCGACCAGAAACTCATTGGCCAGGCGCACAAAGCGTTGGCGTTGGGCTGGGCCGATCAGCCCGACGACCAGATCGGGCAGATCGAGCGAATCGACCCGTTCGATGCGATACTGGCCATCAGCGAGCGGCACCACCTGGCACCGATTGATCCCCGTAAAGGGCGGGAAGCTGATCCGAAAGTGGGTGGCCCGACTAAGCGGCGTAAAATCCACGACTTCCATATCGGCGTGGATAATCGTGGCCTGGAGCCGAAAGCGATACCCCGGTCCTGGCTCCTGTCCCGGTGGCAACTCTACCCGTACCCGTTCGAACGACGGCATCCAGGTTGGCCAGCGTCCGAAATCATCCAGCACCGTAAAAATGCGTTCGGGCGGGGCGGTCGTCAACGTACTTGCGCTAATCTCAAAACTTACCATACGTTAAGCTACCTCGCGCCAACGGGTCCATTGGGCGCGGAGGCGTTCGACGGGCCAGCGTGCAGGCAGATAGTTTCCGGCATCGGTCACGACCACTGCCTGCACCCCAAGCGGGACGTGTCCATACGAGGCTGCAATCCACGGGTCGAGGGCCGGACGATAGTTGATAATGGCCACAATCTGCCGAAAGGGCAGATCGAGGCCATTATACCCAAGCCAGAGGGTCTGCATCAGGGCAGATCGCCAAAGCTCACGCCAAGGCTGCGTGCGCTCAGCACCAGGTCGCTATGGGTGCGCACCGTCTTCAGGTGGCCGGTGGCTTCGGCCAGGGGCACGGTCACGATCTCATCGGAACGGAGCGAAACCATCTCGCCATAGACGCCATCGGCGGCCGCTTTGACCGCAGCGGCCCCATACCGTGTCGAGAGCAAGCGGTCGTAGGGTGAAGGCGAGCCACCGCGTTGGACGTGACCAAGCACCACGACGCGGGTATCCTTGCCCGTCAACTGCTCGATCTTCTCGCCCACAAAATGGCCAATCCCGCCCAGACGGCCCTCGGCCAGATACATTTCCGAGCCACCCCGGGGGCGGGCACCCTCAGCCACAACCACAATACTAAAGGTACTGCCACTGGCCTCACGTTGCCGAACCTTATCGGCCAGAATTTCCACATTAAACGGGATCTCGGGGATCAGGATAATATCAGCGCCCCCGGCTAGGCCCGCGTGCAGCGCGATCCAACCGGTGTGGCGACCCATCACCTCGAGCACCATCACCCGGTTATGGCTGGCGGCAGTAGTATGCAGGCGGTCAATCGCATCAGTTGCCACTTGGAGCGCCGTATCGAAACCGAAGGTGCGATCAGTGCCGGCCAGGTCATTATCAATCGTCTTGGGCACGCCAATGATCGGTGCACCAAGATGGTACAACTCCATCGAGATGCGCTGTGTTCCTTCACCGCCAATCGTAATCAGGGCACGCAGGCCCAAATCCTTGATCGCCTGAACCGCCTGCAAGTAGGGATCATCCTCTGGTGGCATATCTGGACGGCGGGCCACAAAATGGCCTTTGTTCGTAGTACGCAGGATCGTACCGCCCCGGGGCAGCAGGCCCTGCACATCACTATTCGTCAGAATGCGGTAGGTCTTTTCGCCGAGTAACCCCTCGAACCCGTATTCGATCCCCAGGACTTCCCACCCTTTGCCTGACGCGGCTTTCACGACGGCCCGGATAACGGCATTGAGGCCGGGCGCATCGCCGCCACTCGTCAGCACGCCGATTCGTTCTCGAGTGCCCATGATCATGCCCCGCTTTCCCTGTATCGGCTGCGTACGCCTGGTCTTCCGTTGAGTTGGTGTTTGGCTCATCGCCCGCAATTATACCATTGGCGCTGGAGATCTGTTGCCGTGGATTGAGCCGTTTCAGAGGGGTAGCAGTTGAAACCATGCCAGAGCTGGTGCAAAGTCGTTGAGTGAGCCCATGGTTTTGGGGGGGGGGGGGGGGGGGCCGCCCCCCCCCCCCCCCCCCCACCCCGGGGGGGGGGGGGGGGCCGCCCCCCCCCCCCCCCCCCCCGGGGGCGCGCCCCCCCCCCCCCCCACAC
>JBLWKA010000062.1:15550-33174 GCA_048381555.1 Oscillochloridaceae bacterium umkhey_bin13 | reverse complement strand
AACGTCGCGTACGCGACGTTCCTACCGCGCACCTCGCTCACTATCACTCACTATCTGTCCTATGCCGGAAACATGCCACTGACACTTTCGTGGGTGTGGATGCGCCGAATCGCCTCGGCCAAGAGGGGCGCAATCGAAACGACTTCGATCTTAGGCGAGAGGGTCACGGGTTGGGTTTCGATGGTATCGGTAATGAAGAGCCGTTTGAGCGGGCTGGCTTCGATCCGTTCGGTCGAGCCGAGGGTCAAGACGCCGTGGCTGACCATGGCATAGACTTCATTGGCACCAGCGGAGATCACCCGACCGGCAACTTCGCTCAGGGTGCCCCCCGAAATTGTAAAGTCGTCAATGATCAGGGCGGTTTTACCGGCGACCTCGCCAATAATTTCGAGCACTTCGGCCTGCTCGTCGTGAGCGGGGCGTTCTTTGTTGGCAATCGCCAATGAAGCACCGAGGGCGTGGGCGTACCGGCGGGCCGCCTTGACGAAGCCCGCGTCGGGCGAAACCACCACCAGATTTGGGAGATTCAGGGCCTTGATGCGATCAACCAGGGCCGGCAACGCGTACAGATTGTCCACGGGAATACGGAAAAAACCCTGGATCTGCGGTGCGTGCAAATCCAGGGTTACAACCCGGTCACAGCCGGCGGCCTCGATACAATCGGCGCAGACCCTGGCCCGGATCGCCACGCGCGGCTCGTCCTTTTTGTCGCCCTTGGCGTAACTGAAGTAGGGAATGACTGCCGTCACCGACGCGGCACTAGCCCGGTTGAACGCATCAATCCAGAACAGTAACTCCATAAAACTATCATTGGTCGGAAAAACCGTACTCTGGACAATAAACACATCCCGTCCGCGTACATTTTCGAGCACGCGCACAAAGGTGTTGCCCTCCGAAAAGGTGATCACCTCGCCGCGCCCCGGGGTTACCCCAAGCTCGGCACAGATCGCGGCGGTGAGGCGCTGGCTGCGGGTTCCCGCAAAAATGAGCGTATTGTCCAGATGCATAAGGGTTATACCAAGTATCGTTGATCCTGGTGTACTGCCCAACACGATAGTTGGTGTTGTGCTGCCCTGCGGCGTAATCCAAAATCCAAAAGCTAAAAACCCAAAATAGGGTTAAGCCCGAATGGTCGCCCCGAGTTCACGTTCGAGGCCACCGATAATCTTTTTGCGTAGCTTTGCCAGGGTTTCGTCGCTTAGGGTGCGGTCAGGGGCACGGAAGGTCAGGTGATAGGTCAGACTGCGCCGCCCTTCCCCAATTTGGGGGCCGCTATACACATCAAACAGACTCAGGCTTTCGAGTAGATCGCCCGCGCCCCGGCGGATCAAGGCTGCAACCTGGGCTTCCGGAACCTCAATGGGCGCAATGATCGAGAGATCCTGCACCGTGGCGGGGAAGCGCGAGATCGGGCGGAAGGTTGGCGATTGGGCTGCCGCAAACAGACTGCTCAGGTCAAGTTCGGCGGCGACAGCGCGGGTCACCGGCAGTTCGAGCCGTTCACGGACTGCGGGATGCAGTTCGCCAAAGGCTCCCACCTGCTGCAAGCTCGTGGTGGGACGGCCCTTTTTGGGCTTGGCCTCGGCGTCGGCGGGTGCCGTAACTGCAAGCATCAGGGCCGCAGCCCGCCCAGGGTGGAAGCGCTCATCATCGGTAAGCGGGGCATAACTGATCTGGTCAGCCAGGCCAAGTCGCTCGACCAGACTCTCGATCACGCCCTTCAGATCATAAAAATCGAAGCCCTCGCGCTCGCCCGCATCCCAGCCCTCGGCTTCACGCGGGCCAGCCAGGGCGATAGCCAGACGGCGCGGCTCGTTGGGCAGGGTTTGTCCGGCGACGGGCAGATAGACGCGCCCAATCTCGAAGAGCGCGGCCCGCTCGCGTTCACGCAGATTGAGTCGGAGCGCGGCCCCGAGCGAAGGCAAGAGCGAGCGGCGCATGTAGGTCTTTTCGGGCGTATTGGGATTGGTCAACTTCAGATGGAGCGCCGGATCGGCCTGCGAGGGGGCCATGGCGGCAACCAGATCCATATCGAGCAACGAATGGGTGATCAGTTCATCGAGACCACAGCCGACCAGAATTGCCCGGGTGCGCTGTTCGAGTTCGAGGGCCAGATTGGGCATCGCGGGCGGCAACTCATCGGCGAGGCGGGTTGTGGGCACATTGGCAAACCCATAGACCCGGGCGATCTCTTCGCACAGATCGGCCAGAATGCTCACATCCAGCCGAAACGAGGGTACCGTGACGCGCACGGCGGTCTGATCAGCCAGCGTGGCAAAATCGCCCAGGTGCGAACCACCGACAAGTTCGCAACCAAAGCCGAGGCGGGCCAGCAGATCGGCAAGCGTGCGGGCACTCAGTTGAATGCCAACAATGCGCGCTACCTCGGCCGGACTCAGATCGAGCACCACCGGCTGCCAGGGACGGGGATAGGCATCGAGCAGATCGGCCGCAATCGTAGCATCGGCATACAGCCGCATCAATTCGAGACAGCGACGCTGGGCGATCAGGGGCAGTTCGTAGTCTACGCCCCGTTCGAAGCGACGCGAAGCCTCGCTCGGCAACTTCATACCACGGGCCGTCTTGCGGATCTGGGTTGGCTCCCAGATAGCCGCTTCGAGCAGCACACTGGTCGTGCCGGCACTAACTTCGCTCGACGCCCCACCCATAATCCCAGCGACCGCGAGGGCCGTCGTGGGATCGCAGACCAGCAGGGGCGTGCGTTCGAGGCCACTGGCCGGGCCGGGGGTCAGGTCACGGTCCTTATCATCAAGCGTGACCAGCCGCTCGCCGGAATGGGCCAGCCGCACCACCAGATGCCCATCCTGCACCTTCGCATAATCGAAGGCGTGGGTCGGTTGGCCCCATTCCAGCATCACATAGTTGGAAATATCTACAATATTGCTAATTGGGCGCATGCCAGCATTGGTGAGGCGGCGCTGCATCCAACCGGGCGACGGGCGAATCGTAACGTTTTCGGCCAGGCCCAGCGTAAAGCGCGGACAGAGCTCGGGGTTCTCGATGGTGATTGCAGCGCGCCCAGTGATGGACGGGCCATCGGCCTGCACCGTGGGATTGGGCAGGTTCAGCGGCACCCCGGTCAGGGCCGCGATTTCGCGGGCGACACCCACAATCGAAAGGGCGCGGGCATAATTGGGCGTAATCTCCAATTCGAAGATCACCTCGCCCATAAACTCGGCCAGCGGCACCCCAACCGGAGCCTCATCCTCAAGGATCAGAATCCCGTCATGCTCTTCGGAGATCCCCAACTCTTTTTCGGAGCAGAGCATGGCATCACTCATCACACCGCGGACGGGCCGCCCCTTGAGGCTCGTAATCACCCAACCCTCGACGTGGCCGTCATAGAGTTTGGCACCCTCGCGGGCGAACACGGCCTTGAGGGGATGGGCAAGCGGGCCGATCCCACGGTAGGGAAAAAGGTTCGGTGCGCCGGTGACCACCACATGCGGTTCGGCGGCCCCATAATCCACGCGGGCCAGCACCAGCCGGTCGGCATTGGGATGGGGCATGACTTCGAGAATATTGCAGGTCACAATCAGGGCGGGATCCCAGGGCAATTCGGCTCCAGGCAGGCCCAGATAGCGCACGGTAGCAACCTCAATCCCGCCAAAAGTGAGGGTCTGAGCCAACTGCTCTGGCGACTGATCGATGGCAACGAACTCTTTGAGCCAACTCAACGGCACTTTCATAACAACCCCACAGCAGAACCTGGCACCTCTGCGCACCACGCGGATTGTAGACGTGGGCAGGCGGGGCTGTCAAGCGGGGATCGGGGATTGGGGGTGTGGGGTTGGGGAATGCGTGGTCAGGCAACGGGATCGCCGGTGCGGGCGACGCCATCCTGGGCCGAGCAACGGGATCGTGTGGTCGGGCAACGGGATCGCCGGGGCGGGCAACGGGGTCGCGGGGCCGGGACGAGATCGTGTGGTCGGGCGACGGGCGTGTGGTTGGAAAACGGGATTGCGTGTCGGCGCACCCCACGATCCATGCCAACCCGACGATCCCGTAGGGCACCCCACGATCCATGCCAACCCGACGATCCCGTAGGGGCGCAGCAGCGGCCACAATTCCCAGTGGAGCCAGAATCTTGGCCGCTGCTGCACCCCACCGTGTGCCACCACGGATTCCCTGGCGCGATGCGCGATGGGATCGCCGGGAACCCCACCGTGTGCCACCCACAATCCTCTGGCGCGATGCGCGATGGGATCGCCGGGGCGGCGACGGGAACGTGGGCCACCCCGGTATGCCCCATACCACGTGCGGAATTCTTCACGTGTGGTTCATCTCGCACCCCCACCTACTCGTGGGGATCAGCCAAGTGCAACGTCGCGATCAGCGGTAAATGATCCGCACCGCTGGGAAGGTTATCCACTTCAATCGTATTGGTTTGCCACTCGTCAATAGTAATTGGTATTATTCTTTCGTTGTGCATACGCGAATGGCGGGGAGTGCCGTGCTACAATCAATCCAGGAATGGAACCGCGTAGAAGGGAG
The DNA here is from genome assembly GCA_048381555.1 of Oscillochloridaceae bacterium umkhey_bin13. Classification (GTDB taxonomy): domain Bacteria; phylum Chloroflexota; class Chloroflexia; order Chloroflexales; family Chloroflexaceae; genus Viridilinea. Next base: position 28,659 of record JBLWKA010000062.1, on the reverse strand, counting down.
CGACCACGATGCAACTGACAGCGGTCTATGTGCAGGATGGCAAGTGGGTGGTAGCGTGGCTGGCTGAATGGCCCCGGGTGCATACGCAAGGGGCCACGATTGAGGAAGCGCGGGAAAACCTGCGTGATGCGCTTGAACTCATGCTCGAAACCGAGCGTGAAAAGAATGAGCGCCAATTGGTTGGACAGACCGTATTGCAGCGCGAACCCCTGGTGTTGGGGGTGTAGTGAAGCGAAACGATCTGATCCGCCATCTCCAGCGGCACGGCTGTACCTTGCTACGCGAGGGCGGGCGGCACAGCATTTACACCAATCCCGCGAACGGCGAACAGACACCTGTGCCCCGGCACCGCGAAATCGCCGATTTGCTGGCACGCAAAATCTGCCGAGATCTTGAGATCCCGGAGCCGTAGCAACCAAACGGGCCTGGTTCGTTCCAAGGGGTTACCCCGTCTTGCGCCGCTTCTTGGCCTGCTTGGCTTCTTCGCGTTCGGCGCGATCGCGTTCGAGCCACTGCTTAAACACCTCGTAGGACTCGATCTGGTGCTGTTCGGCCTGATCAGGATCTTCGTTAGGATCGGGCGCATGGGTTCTGGCAAACCAGCAACCACAGAACCGTCATCCTTTGGATCATCCTTTGGTGCATCAGGGAGCGTCGGATTGCCACGTTAAACCGCTCTTGAATCGTGTGTCCGACCCCGCGAATTGTCGCCTTGACGCACGGGCCGAAGGCGGTAGAATGGCGCGGACACCCCAATTGTTTGCAAGGATCAAGCATGAGTCAGCCGCTACCGCCGAGTCCGACTCCGCCGTCTGTACCGCCCACCGGACGGATGGCCCCACCCGAACCCCGGCCTGGCTGTGGCTCGCGGCTGCTCAGCGGGTTAGGCTGGCTTTTTACGGTAGTGTTCAGTGCCGCGTTGGGCGTCGCCGCGCTGGCGGTGATCAGCTATTTCGTCTTTGGTGTTACCCCGGCCACCCCGGGTCAAATCCGCCAGAGTAGCACCGATATTGCGGCGCTGCAACGCGAAAGCTTGGCCCTGCGCGCCGAGTTGGGCTTGCTGCGCACCGCCGAAGCCGAGCGCGCCGGAACGCTCGATGCGGCCGCAACTCAACTCAGCCTGCTCGAGACGCAGGTCGCTGGGTATAGCGCCCAGACGAGCCTGTTGGCGGATCAGGCTGCGACGGCGGCGGCGCTTGGGCGCGAGTTGACCCAGGCGATTGATCAGGCCGCGACTATTCAGGCCGAAGGGCGCGAAAATCAGGTGCTGGTGCAGGTGGTTGCGACGGTGCAAGCCGATAATACGAGCCGCTTGAATGATTTGCAGCAACGCGCCGACCGGGTGAGTCGGTTTCTGGATCGCCTGAGCGATCTGGCAGGTGATGTGAATAATGGTGGGCCGCTCGCCCCCCCTGTGCCGAGCCCCACGCCCACCGTGACTCCCGAACCCGAACCGACGCCGAGCCCTACCCCGTAATCAGAACGCTGCAGCATCGCCCTCGAGGGGCAGCCGCGCAGCCGCGGGGTGAGGACGCATCGCGCATTGCAACACCCCAAATCGCGTGCAAAGTTCCAATCTTCGCTCCACCCTTTTAGCGCTGGGGCGGTGGTGCGGTGACAACTTCGGTACTGATGCGGCGCAATTTCAGATTGATCGGGCGACGTAGGTTGCTGGCTAACGCTTCGGCTAACGTGACCGCCGGTGGTAGTTCGCCGCTGCCCTCGATGGTTGCATAGATCCGATCCCCACTGAGGTTGACGGCCATCACCTCGTGGTTACTGCCCTCCAGCCAGGTTTGGATCGTGCTAGTCGCCTGATTGGTCGTCAAGCGCAAGTTGATCGCTTCGTAGCTCGTGATACTCAGGGGGATGCTGACAATCAAGACCCCGAGGGCGAAGATGATAAACCCCTTGCGGCGCAGTTGAATCTGCTCGAAACCAGCTGCCAAGCGTCCCAACCCCACCATCCATAGCACCAGGCCCCCCGCGAGCAGGATCGCCAGACAGTTGGTGAGGAAAAGAATGAAGGCCCCCAGCGCGGCAGCTAACTCGCCTTGTTGCAGCGCAATGCCAACCACACAGAGCGGCGGTACGAGCGAGATCGCAATCGCTACCCCCCCAATCGAGTCGGCAATCTCTTCACGTGACAGAATAAAGGCCCCTGCCGCTCCTGACCCTAAGGCGGTCAGCAAGGCGTAGAGATTGGGTTGAATGCGCGAGGTGATCTCGCTATTGCTGGCAAAGGCGATCCCGCCATCGGGCACGAGGTTGGCTAAAAAGAGGGCCGTGATAATCACGCTCAGCACACCCAAAACGACTAGGCCCCCTGCTGCCAGTGCTCGTGGCAACGAACCCATCACCACCGCTGCGGTTGTGGCCATAATCGGCCCCATCAACGGGGCCACGATCATGGCTCCAATCACGGTGGCCGTAGATGAGGAAAGCAAGCCATAGGTTGCGATCAGGGTTGCCAGTAATAGTAAGACGAAGAAGTTGAATAAGCGCCGTGCCGTCGTTGGGCCTTCGATGAAGAGCTTGTTTTCGAAGGTGGATAGATAGGCCGGATCAAACCCAAACGTGACAGTTTCAGGTGTGACCGAAGACGTGGCCATGGCTCAGTTCCTTACGGGTACATGATGCGACTGGGTGCCTGAATCATACCATGACCGTCTCTTGCAGAGGACTATGCTTATGACGAGCTTAGACCACGCCATCATGGATCGCTTCGTGATACACGGCTTCGATCCGATCAAGCATGCGTTCGAGGCCAAATTCGGCGCTGGCCCGGGCGCGGCCAGCCTGACCCATCGCCCGGGCCAAGGCGGGGTTGGCAACCAGCACCCGTAGCGCCCGGGCCAGCGCCGTCACATCGTTGGGTGGCACAACAATGCCGGTGCGCCCGTGCTGGGTGACGTAACTGGTGCCGGTGCCGAGTTCGGTGCAAACTACGGGCAACCCTGCCGCCTGGGCTTCGACCTGGACAATCCCAAAGGCTTCGCTGCGCTCGTTTGAGGGCAATACAAACACATCGGCGGCGTGGTACAAAGCGCGTAAACTGGCCTCGTCGAGCGCGCCGAGCAGGTGGATGCGTTCGGCGACGCCAACGTCGTGGGCTAGGTTGATCAGGTCGCGCTGCTGTACACTGGCCTCGCCACCAACGATCAGGGCCTGCGCGGGTACGCTTGCCATGGCCCGAATCAGTTGATCGAGCCCTTTATAGTAGCGTAGTCGGCCCACAAACAGAATAATCGGCCCGGGGAAGCGGGCGCGCCAGGCCGCGACTGCGGCTGGATCAGCCTGCGCCAACTGATCGAGTGGTTGCCCGTAAGGAATGACCCGGCACCGCGAAGCCAGCGGGGCCAGCAGCGGCGAGGTGCGAATGTAGGTCGGGCTGGCCGCAATGATCCGGCCGGCGCGGTGCAAACTGCGCCGGATCAAGGGCTGAACCAGCGGCGCAAGGCGGCGCTGGCGTACAATGTCGCTGTGGTACGATACGACTAATGGGCTTGCGCGACCCGCCAACAGCGCTGCAAGATCGCCCGGGGGATGGGGATGGTGGAGGTGGATGAGATCGGGACGTGCCCGTGCCACAAACCACGGTAACCCCGGACTCAGTGGGGTGGAAGCCAGGGTCACGAGCCGCCCGATGCCCCACAACTGGACTCCGTTGCGCTGTGTACGGCTGGTCTGCCGCCCCAGCGCACTGTACAACACCGTCACCTGGTGCCCACGGGCAACTAAGCCCTCGGCCAACAGGGCCACGTGCCCCTCGATCCCACCCTGCACTGGTGGGTAGTCTTTGTAGATCTGGAGAATATGCATCTGCTGGATCATGCTACAATAGCGCCGCTTTCGCCGCTGCAAGTATACTGTACCCCGTGGCTGACACTGATCGTGCTGGCCCTACGATAATAGAGGATCCGAATGGAAGCAGTCCTGGTGCTCGAAGATGGCCGCGTCTTTCCTGGACAGTCGTTTGGTGCCCCTGGTGAGCGCATCGGCGAAGTGGTGTTTCATACGGGTATGACCGGCTATCAAGAGATCCTGACCGATCCTTCATACAGCGGCCAGTTGGTCACGATGACCGCGCCGCATATTGGCAATACTGGCGTGAATGATTTTGATCCCGAGTCGCTGCGGCCGCAGGTGGCGGGCTTTATTGTGCGCAGCTACAGCGAGGAGTATAGCTCGTGGCGGGCGCGCGGTAGTCTGGCCCAGTTGCTGCGCGATTATGGGATTGTGGCGATCAGTGATGTGGATACCCGCGCTCTGACCCGTCATATTCGTACTGCCGGTGCGATGCGTGGCATTATTGCGACCACTGGCGAAGCCATTCCCGATCTGATTGCGAAGACCCGTCAGGCTCCCGCGATGGAGGGGCTGGATCTGACGCGGGTGGTGGCCTGCGACGAACCCTACCACTGGGTTGATAGTTCGTTGCCGTTTGGGCCAAACTATGGCCCTGATGCTTACCCGCCGCTGACCCGCCATGTGGTCGCCTTCGACTTCGGGCTCAAGCGCACGATTCTGCGCCGCCTGGTTGATCATGGCTGCCGGGTGACGATTGTGCCCGGTAGTATGCCCGCCGACGAGGTATTGGCCCTGCAACCTGATGGGGTCTTTTATTCAAATGGGCCTGGCGACCCGGCCGCAACGGTGTATGCCTTCGAGACGTTGCGGGGCTTGTTGGGGCGGGTGCCAGTCTTTGGAATCTGTCTCGGGCACCAGTTGCTTGGTCTGGCGCTGGGTGGCAAGACCTATAAACTGCCCTTCGGCCACCATGGGGCCAACCATCCGGTGCGCTACCTGCCGACGGGTCGGGTCGAGATTACTTCGCAGAACCATGGCTTTGCGGTTGACCCCGACAGCCTGCCCGCCGAAGCCGAAGTGACCCATATCAACCTGAATGATCAGACCGTCGAGGGCTTGCGCCACCCGGGCCTACAATGTTTTAGTGTGCAGTACCACCCCGAGGCTGGCCCTGGCCCCCACGATGCGACCTACCTGTTCCAGGAGTTTGTGAAGCTGATCGATGCGCGGCGCTGAGGTCAAGATCGCCGCTGCGGAGGCCCTGCCAATGCCCCGACACACCAGTTCCGAACATTCGGTGACCGGTGGCTTCGCCCGACGCCTTGCGCACTTACGGGCCATTCTGCCGCACGATTCGGCTGAAGCAGGCGATCAAGGCCTGAAACTGCTCGAAGAATACCTCGAACACCTGGCCCAAGGCAGTGGTTATCATCAAGAGACCGGCAGTATCGGGCGCTATGCAAGTTGGTTGCGCCACAAACGCCTGCTTGACCACGAATTGTTAGACCGCGTCGAGACCTTTGCCCAGGTGCGGAACTGTCTGGCCCATAGCTATGGCCTGCAGACAAGCCCAGCCCTGGCTCAGGAGATTGTCGATTTTCTGGCGGCGCTGATCCGCGAAGAGACCGTAACCGCTGCGACAATGATGACCGCCGAAATCCGTACGATTGCCGAGAACCTGCCCTTAGCGGCGGCGCGTGAACTGATGTTGCGTGAAGGGTATGGGCGGCTGCCGGTATTGCGGGCTGATCACACCGTTTCGGCGTTACTCGTTGAACGTGATCTGGTTGCGGCCGAAGCCCAAGGCGGAAGCGCTCCACCCTTAACAGTGGCGCAGGCCCTGCCCAGCCAGGCCCGGCGGCGCTTCAGCCTGATTGCGGCTGACGCGCCCTATGGGGCCGTGGTGACTGCCCTACGCCGCCCTGGCATCGAGGCCGTGATTGTCACGCGGGATGGACGACGCGACCAGCAACCGCTTGGCATTATCACCCACGCCGATGTGCTCTACCGCATGTGAGGAGCAGCGCCGTCCGCGCATAGGGGCCGCGAATATACGAATGCCGTACCGCGACGCCATGTGCTGCCCAGCGTGGCAAGCTAAAATGGTATGAAGGTAGCTCCATGGCCGATCCGCCGCCACCCGAACCGGAGCGCGATCCGCGCAATCAACTGAATGATCTGAGTGGGCGCGAGTGGGTGTATGCCTTGCGTTCGGTGATCACGACGCGCTACCCCACCAGTGGGCCCGAAGCCTATGCCCATGACCTGCGCCGTGCCCATCCCTCGCCGAAGCCGCCCCAATTGATGGCCGAACTGGTGCGTTTTTTTACGCGCCGGGGCGACCGTGTACTCGACCCGTTTGCTGGGGCGGGCAGTACCTTGCTGGCCTGTACACTCGAAGGACGCAGCGCAATTGGGGTTGATCTTTCCGCCGAGTACGCAGCCCTGTATGCGGCGGTCTGTGAGCGGCTTGGCGTTGCGCCACAGCCCTATCTGGTCGGTGATGCGCGTCAACTGGCGGATCTACCTGCGGTGACGGCGCAACCGTTTGATCTGATCCTGACTGATCCGCCCTACGCCGCGATGATGGCCCGTCCCAAAACTGGCGAGCGCAAAAAACGCGGTCAGGGCGAGGCAACGCCCTTTACGGCCTCGGAGGCCGACCTGGGTAACTTAGCCTATAGCGAGTTCCTTAACGAGTTGCGCACGATCCTGGGGCGGGCAGTTGACCTGGTACGGCCAGGCGGGCATCTGGTTCTGTTTACCAAAGACCTGCAACCGACCCCAGAACACCACAACATGCTGCACGCCGACCTGGTGATTGGCTTGCGCGAGATCCCGCGCCTGGAATATCGGGGCTACCGGATCTGGCACGATCAGAGCGCAAACCTTTACCCGTTTGGCTACCCGTTTGCCTTTGTAGCCAACCAGCAGCACCAGTTCATCTTGATCTTCCGGGTGCGGGCCTGAGCCGATTGTGGGTTTTGGGTTTTGGATTGTGCGCACACCCCGGCCCGCCGTTGATCGGCGCTTATGCGTACACGATCAATCGGGTTGGTACGATCAATCCGTTCGCCACCGTCAATTCGTTTGTAGGGGCGCAGCAGCGGCCAGGATCGTGCCCAACCCCAGGATTCCTTCCGCTGCTGCGCCTACGCGATCATCGGGGCGCACAGGATCATGTGACGGGAAAGGTAAGGCCGAAGCATTCGCCAGGGATTAATCGTATCCTTACCGCTGTGATCCGGTGGCGAATGCTTCGGCCCTACCTGTCGCAACCATGGATCCCATGGCGCGATGCGCGACGGGATCGTCGGGGCCGGACGGGATCGCCGGGGTCGGACGGGATCGCCGGGGTCGGACGGGATCGCGTGGCGGGCGATGGGATCGTCGGGGTCGCACGGGATCACGCGGCGGGCGACCGACAATCGCATGGCCGAACCGGAACCTTTGTGGTATCTGGCACGTCATGGGCAACGCTGAACTTTATTTGCCTATGCATGGTGCTGCCAATGAATACTTATCGCATCAAACAACTGCTTGCTACGGGCCTGCTCGGCCTGACCCTGAGCGCTTGTAGTGCCCCACTTAGCCCGAACCCTGAGCCGCGTCCGCAGGTCATTGGGCCAACCAGCGGACCAACGACCGGTCAGTCCACACAGCCCACCAACCCCCAGGCCGTGCCTGCCTTGCCTCCACTCAACGATCCGGCCTGGGTCGAGTTATGGCGCGGCGACAATAATGCCAACCTCGTTGATGAGCGGGTGCTGTATCTCCCAGCGACGGTGAAGCCCCAAACCAATTTCAACGACGAGTTTCTGGCCGCGCAGGCGGTTGCCGTCACCGCAATCGTGATTAGCGAAGAGCGTGCAGACGGGCCAGTGGTGCTGTTCCAGGTTGATCAGCGCGGGCTAAGTGGGCCGGCTACCCAACTCAATTTTGGCCCGGGTCCGGTTCCGGCTGCCTTTTTGGCCGCCCTTGACCCTGGCAGTAGTTATTTCTTGAGTATGCTACCGCTGACGGATGATGGCACAGCTGACGGCGAGTTTCTGGCAATCAACTGGTATGGGGCGCAGGGTGGGTATACGCTGGCCCCGCTACCCAACCGCTGAGAAGCACAAGGAGCAATGATGATGAAGCCGATCATGATCCTGACAAGTCTGGTCGTAACGATGTTGGCGACCCTGTTCGCCCCGGTCCAACCAGTCGCGGCCCAGAGTGGCGAACGCTGTTTTTTCGAGACCAACTTCTGCATCAGTGGGCCGATTCGGGCCTACTGGGAACGTAATGGTGGTCTGCCGGTCTTTGGCTTCCCGATCAGCCCGCAGCGCGTCGAAACTGTCGAAGGGCGTACCCTCCAAGTCCAGTGGTTCGAGCGTGACCGGCTCGAGATCCAGGCCGATGGTTTGGTCACGGCTGGCCGCCTGGGTGCTCGCTATCTTGAACTTGATGGCCGGCCCTGGCAGCGCTTTCCGAGCGAGCAGCCAATCAATTCGGCTGAGTGCAGCTATTTTGCGCAGACCCGCTTTAATGTGTGTGGCTGGTTTTTGGGCTACTGGCAGCGCAATGGGGGCCTAGAACGCTTTGGCTATCCGATTAGCCCCGTGATCGAGGAGCGCATCGAAGGGCGTAGCTATCGTGTGCAATACTTCGAGCGTCGGCGTATGGAGTACCATCCCCAGAATAGTTTCCCCTACGATGTGCTGCTTGGCCTGCTTGGGCGCGAAGTGCTTGGACGCGAGACTAGCGCTGCCCTGCCCGCCTGTGCGGCCAATCTGAGCCCGAGTATTAAGGCGGTCTACAACCAGGTACGGCTTGGGCGTCCGCTGGGTTGCCCGACCCTGGTGCCCGGCAATAATCTCCCCGCTGCCACCCAGCAGGCCGAACGGGGCATGTTCATTTGGGTTGATCAGGCACCCGCGCCGCCAATGTTGACCCAGCCTGCTCGGGTGTTTGCAATCATCAACCCAGGCCCCAGCCAGAGTTTCCGGGTCTATGCCGACGGCTGGGTCGCGGGGCAGGATCCTGATCAACCCGCCTTTACGCCACCGCGTGCCGGCTTGCATGCGCCCTGGCGTGGCTTTGGCAAGGTCTGGGCCGAAGATGCCGAACTACGCAATCAGCTTGGTTGGGCGATCGAAAGCCCCGCCGTCGCGGCGCGTGCCGACTACCAGGTCTTCGACAGTGGTATCCTGGTCGTCTACTTGCAGGATCGGGGCGTGGCTTATGCCTTTGGGCATCCCGCCGTCCCGAGTGATGTGCAGACGATCAGGCCGTAATTACGGAGCCACCGTATCGATCGCACTCGGGTCGCCCCAAATGACGGCCGCAATATTTGGGGCGATCGTGGTATCACGATTGCAACTGCGCAGCGTAATTCCGTAGATCGGTGAGGCATCCGGGATGAAGAGTTGCTGCCCCGGTAGGAGCCGGTGGGCTTCGAGGTAGCGCAGCAGATCAGTCTGTTCCTCGGCCTCTTCTTCGATCCGGCGGATGGTAAACATCGTGCCGACCTGGGCCTGATCCAGCCGAAGCGTGCCCGCATAACTGGCCCCGCTACCCGGAATTGGGTTGCCATGGGGGCACACCATTGCCGCGCCCACCAGCGCCCCAATCCGTGCTTCGAGCGTCGGCGACAGCGCATGTTCGAGTTGCACCGCTTCCTCGTGCAGCAAATACCAGGGCACTCCCACAACCTCGGCCAGGAAACACTCCAGCAAACGATGGCGGCGAATGATCGTTTCGGCAAGCTCGATGCCTGCTGCCGTCAACGAAATTTCGCTGCGCTCATCACGACTGATATAGCCCTTTTTCTCCATCTCTTGCAGGGCATAACTGACCGTTGGAGGCTGAAGGCTGAGCCAACGGGCGAGGTGGGCGGCAATCACCGGTTCGGGGCGCAGCGACAGGTAGTAGATTACCTCAAGATAATCGCGCTCTTTATTGGTTGGCCCCTCGGCTCCAGCCCGCCGCCGCTGGCGGGGATTGGCACTGCGCGCTACCGATCGCTCTGCCATGGTTATGTCCTTCCGCACCCGCATCGTGCTGCAACGATGCGATCATGCCGAGATTGGTAGTTCGTATCAACGAACGAAGCGTATTCGACTATTTAATAGTGTTTCGGTTGCTAACTACCACAAAGTATACCATGGGCATAAGGCAAATACAACACACCATCCCTACCCCTTAACCCAACGCTCCAGGCCATGCAAGAGGGTGTTAGCGGCAAAGGCTAGCAGGCTCACCGCGATGGCTCCGGCCACGATCTTTTCCTGATTGCTGGTGCGGACGCCATCAAACAGCAGCATGCCCAGCCCGCCCGCATTCACGAAGGCGGCAATCGTGGCAATTCCAATCGTCGAGAGGGTCGCTATCCGTAGGCCTGCCAAAATCAGGGGCAGGGCCAGCGGCAGTTCGACTCGCACCAGGCGTTGCCAACCACTCATCCCCATGCCACGAGCCGCTTCGATGATCGCCGGATCAATCGTGGTGAAGCCCACCACGGTATTGCGCACCAGTACCAGTTGGGCGTAGATCACCAGCGTGACGACCGCAGGCCAGTAGCCCAATCGCAGCAGCGGGATCAATAAGACCAGCAGCGATAAACTCGGAATGGTGTACATGATCCCCAGCACCCCTAGCACCGGCGTGCGCAAGACGGGTACCCGCACCAGCAAGATGGCCGTCGGGAGCGCAAATAGGCTTGCCAACCCCAGTGCCGAGACGGTCAACCAGAGGTGTTGGAGCAGCAATTCGCCCACGTACTGCCAATTTTGGATGAGATAGTTCATGGCGTACGCAGGGCCGCCCGCAGATGCCCCAGCGTCAACTGACCGATGACGCGCTCGCCTTCTACTACCGATAACCCGGCTGCGCCCGCCGTGAGCAGCCGGGTCAAGGCCTGGCGCAGATCGTCATCGGGGCGCAGCGGTGGCACTGTACTGGCGGCAAGTTCGGCCTGGGGCGCGTGGCGCAGGGCCGTACCAACCCGGATCAAACTCAGGCGACGCAACAGATCATCGGCTCCGGTCAATTCGGCCACAAACGGATTGGCGGGTTGGGCCAGAATTGCCAGCGGCGTATCGAGTTGCACCAACCGCCCGGTATTCATGATCAGCACCCGATCAGCCAGGCGCAGCGCTTCTTCGATGTCGTGGGTCACAAACAGAATCGTTTTGTGGAGTTGGCGTTGAATCGCCAACAACTCATCCTGAAGGCGGGTACGGGTGATCGCATCAAGCGCCCCAAACGGCTCGTCCATCAGCATAATTGCCGGGTCGGCTGCCAAGGCTCGAGCCAACCCCACCCGTTGCTGTTGCCCACCCGAGAGTTGGCGTGGATAGCGACGACGAAACTCGTGCGGCAGGCCAACCAGGGTCAACAGTTCGTCTATGCGGGCCTCGATCTGGGGGCGGGGCCAACCCAGCAATTGGGGCACCACAGCGATATTTTGCTCGATCCGCAGATGCGGGAAGAGCCCGGTCTGCTGAATTACGTAGCCGATCCGCCGCCGCAACGCGGTCTTGGGGAGACTACGAATGTCGGTGCCTTCAATCAGTAGCCGCCCACCACTCGGTTCGTACAGCCGGTTGATCATCTTGAGCAAGGTCGTTTTGCCGCAACCTGATGGCCCCAGCAAGACCATAAACTCGCCCGGCTCAACCGCAAAACTAACCGCATCAACCGCAGGGCGGGTCTCTCGCGGGAACTGTTTGCTGAGTTGCTCGGCAACGATCATGCTCATCAGGCTTGACCTTGGTTTCGTTGGGCGTAGGGGAAGGTGCGACCGCACCTTCCCCTACGCTAACCTTCTGGGAGAACCTGGTTCTGCCAGGCCCTCAGGTGATTGCCCCATGGCGTAGGCAGACAGCGTGCTGGAAACCAACGTTTTAGGGCAACAAGCCCTGACCCTGCAAGAACTCACGGGCCACATCAGGGATCTCGCGCTTATCGGGGCCGTCCACCTGCCAGTTCAGGCCCGACATGATTTCGCCGGTTAGGGTCGCCGAGAGCCGGTTGAGCAGTTCGGTGATCGCTGGGTTTGCGGCCAGAGTATCCTGGCGAATGACCGGAGCGATCTGATAGATCGGATAGCCCTTCTTATCGTCTTCGAGCGCACGCAGGCCCAAACCGGCCAGTTGCCCATCGGTACCGAAGGCGACAATCACATCCACATCCCCCCGCGACAGGGCCTCGTAGCGCAGCGCCCCGGTGCCGAGTTGCACATAGTTATCGCCGCTAAACCGGGGGTCAAAGCCATACATCGCCAGCACGGCCTGATTATCGGCACGCTCGGGGAACTCAGCCGGGCCACCCAGGCTCAGATCACCCGAAACCGCCGCCAAGTCACTAAAGGTCGCCAGGCCCAGTTCGGCTGCTTTGGCCTGGGTTACTGCAAACACATTCGAGTTGTTGAACGGCGCAGGCTGCAGCCAGGTCAGTTGGAACTGTTGCTCGTAGCCCTGGCGAATCGCCGCCAGAATACCGGCCTCGTCGGCAATCGCATCCTGCTTCAAAACTTCGAGCAACCCGGTTGAGGTGTACTCGGGATAGAGGTCAATGTCACCCGCGACCAGCGCGGCCTGGGCAATCGGGGTAGCCCCTAAGTTGAATTTGCGCTCGACCACAAAACCATTGGCTTCGAGAACCTGGGCGTACAGTTCGGCAACCAGAATTGCCTCGGTAAAGTCTTTGGAGCCAATTGCCACCCGGGCCGCAGCCGGCGCGGGCGCGGTAGTGGGGGGCGTTGCCGCAGGTTGACCACAGGCCGCCAGCACCAGCATCAGCACCAACAACGGGACGAACACGATCCGCATACGAGTCTCCTTACACTTCACTTATCCCTGGCCAACATACCGATACGGACTGGCCCAACGTTCGGCCAGACCCAACATGAGATCGCTCGCCAGGGCCAGAACGGCAATCGGGATAGCCCCCACGAGCATGATCCGCGGTTCGAATAGGGCAAAGCCCCGTGTAATAAAGATCCCGAGGCCCCCAGCGCCAATAAATGCCGCCAGGGTCGCACTCGAAATCACCTCGACCGCAGCGATCCGCGTGCCTGCAATGATCGCTGGCAGGGCCAGGGGTAACTCGATCCGCAGCAACTGCTGTCTGGCCGTCATCCCCATCGCCTCGGCCGCCTCACGGCTCGGACGCTCTACGCCCAACATCCCGGCATAGACATTGATCAAGATGGGTGGGATCGCGAGCACGGTCAATGCAACCAGCGCTGGTGCAAACCCGGTGCCCAGGTAGGGTTGAACCAGAAACAGGATGGCCAAACTGGGGATGAGCCG
>JBLWKA010000062.1:0-15450 GCA_048381555.1 Oscillochloridaceae bacterium umkhey_bin13 | reverse complement strand
GCCATCTGCCGTGATCATGTCCAGGAGATGCCGCATATTGTGGCGCTCTACCGCGATCAGCGGGGCGGCCACAAGGCGATCATTACGGCACGGGCACTTTTTTGTGGGGTCTGTGAGCCGCGCGAAGACCCGGTTGAGGTGCCTGAGTTGCGTTGATGGTTTAGGGATCTTCGGTTTCGCCTAAACTCAGCCAAACCTGATAGACCACACTTTTTTGTAGCCCTAGTTCGCGGGCGACCGCACGTGCCGCCACACTCCCGGTATGGCCTTCGGCGCGCAACCCACGCAGGCGGCGCGCGATCTCGGCTTCGCTGGGCGGTTCGACCGGGGCAGCCACAACTAAGCGATGGCGGTCGCGCTTGCGTTCACCCGGGGGCTGACCTGCGATCACCAGCGTATACTCGCCCCGAGGACGCTGGGTACTAAAGTGACTGATCTGCTGGCTCACCAGACCCCGGCGCACCTCTTCGAAGCGTTTGGTGAGATCATTGGCGACCGCCATGGGCCGATCCCCCAACACTGCCAGAATGTCAGCGAGTGCATCAAGCAGGCGGTGCGGGGCCTCGAAACAGACCAGGGTCAGACTCAAGTCGGCCAGATCGCTCAATAAGGTTCGCCGTTCGGGGCTGCGGCGGGGCAAAAATCCCACATAGGCAAAGCGCTCAGGGGACAACCCCGAGGCGACCAGGGCCGCGATGGGGGCCGAAGCACCAGGCACCGGCACGACCGTGACTCCGGCGGCCAGACATGTCGTGACCAATTCAAAGCCAGGATCAGAGATCCCTGGGGTGCCCGCGTCCGAAACCAGGGCGACGTCACCTTCGTGCAGGGCGGCCAGGATCTGATCGAGCCGCGCCAATTTATTATGCTCGTGGTACGAGATGCAAGGCGTCGTGATCTGGTAGTGATCGAGCAGCGTGCGCGTATGGCGAGTATCCTCGGCCGCGATCAGCCGCACCTCGCGTAAGATCCGTAGTCCACGCAAGGTCATATCTTCAAGATTGCCAATCGGCGTAGCCACCAGGTACAACGTGCCCATCATTTAGGACACCCCAAACTCGGTGCGCCAGTAGGCCAACAACTCGTCCACAATTTCTGGGATCGTGATCGTCGGCTTCCAGCCCGTGGCAGCCCGGAGTTTGCGATTATCACCCTTCAAGATCGGTTCGTCACTGGGTCGCAGCCGGGCCGGATCAACCTGAACCTCGACCGGCACTCGCCCACGTTCAACCACCATCGCGACGATGTCACCGATCCGGGTGGCCTGGCCCGAACAGAGGTTATAGACCTCGCCGGGTTGGCCGTGTTCGAGCAGCAACCAGAGTGCGCGGGCAACATCACGGGTATGGGTAAAATCGCGTTGCGGTTCTAGATTGCCAACCCGCAAGACCGGCGGTTGGTGTCCAGCCTCGATCGCCGCCATCTGCTGACAGAAGGTTTGGATCGAGCAACGGTCACCCTGGCGTGGGCCAACATGGTTGAACGAGCGGGTGACGAGCACATGCAGGCCAAAATTATCGTGGTACTGCAAACCCGTCAGTTCGGCGGCTACCTTGCTAACGCCATACGGACTACCTGGCCGCATGGGCCGGCTCTCGGGGATGGGCACCTCGTCAGGGCTAACCGTGCCGTACTGAGCGCTCGTACCGGCGATATGCACTCGCGCCTGCGGCCGATGACGGCGTACGGCCTCCAGCAGATTGACCGTACCTTCGACATTCACCCGCAGCGTATGGATTGGCGCTTCCCACGACGCGCTGGGATAACTCTGGGCAGCAAGGTGGAAAATACGATCAGGTTGAGCGGCAGCCACGGCCCGATCAACCGCAAACGGATCTTCGATATCGCCTTCGTGGATGGTAATCCGCCCCCGCAAATGGTTAATCGGGCGTGGATCACTGCGCCAACGCTTGAACGCATGCAGTTCGAGGCCCGGGATCGTCAACAAATGATCGGCCAGGAAACTGCCCACCGGGCCAGTCAAACCAGTAATCAACACACGCACAACAACTCCTGAACTTCAATCCTCGCCGACGATGGTAAAGGTACCGACCAGATTATTCGCTGCATCGCGTAGCTCGGCCACATCACCTGCCTGCCAAACATCTTCGCTCTTGTTCCAGTAAAACTCGCCAAGATCCAGATCACTCATACCATTCATCGAAAAGATCGTCGCGGTCAGTCCACCGCCGAGCGTGAAGGCCGGAAAGATAAACGGTTGTACTTCGGCAGGACGCGAGGCGTTGACGAGCCGCCAGTTGCCCATCGCTACGGCATTCGTCGGCGAGGGATTGCGGATCTGGACAAACTCGCGCGGGGCGCTGGGCGGATTCCGCAGTTGAATGGCAATAATTTGCACCACCCCTACGGCGGCTGATCGGGTGGGCGTGGGCGTTGCCGTTGCACTACCGGGCTGAGTAGGCGTTGGGGTGTTGGCCCCTACCTGGGACGGACGCGGCGTAACTGTAGCCCCATTGGGTGCCACAGCAGTACGGGTTGGGGTGGGTTCAAATGGAGCCTGCGGCCCGCTGACGGGTGTAGTCGCCACAGGCGGAACTGGAACCGCACCATCAGGCAACGGCACATCCACATAACAGTCGAAACGGGCGAGCGTCCCACGGGTCTCCCGGTTCAGAATCGCCCCAGCATAGATCCCGGGGCGCTCGTTGACCCGCAACGGCAGGCGGTAGCGTCCCGTTTGATCCGCCACTCCTCCGCCCACTACTCGTCCGCGCAGCATAATCAGCAGCGCCTCGCCGGGCTGAACCCGCCCAACGAGAAAGACCGTCTGGCGATTGGGACAGGCAACCGGCCTGGGTTCAGCGGCCCGGGCCGGGCGGCTCAAAATGAAAAGACCGCCCAGAGCGGCGGTAATAATCAGCAACCAAAGAAGTTTCATAGTACTCATAGCGTGGCAGGCTTGCACCTGGATGGCCTCGTATGAGGTGCTGGTGGGCGATAGTGGATTTGAACCACTGACCTCCACGATGTCAACGTGGCGCTCTAACCAACTGAGCTAATCGCCCGCACGCCGGAATATGCTACCATTGAACGAGATCGCTGTCAAGCGTAGGGTCTGGGCCGCCGGGCGGATGCAAAGTCCGCCTCCGGCGGCGGAGTGTGGAGCGGCTGCGCCGCACCACAAGGTTTTTTGGTGTGGTTTGACGGCGCAGCCGCCAAACCACACCAAAACCTGGGACTTGCCCAATGACGTTGCATCAGCCCTAGGCATGTCGCGAACACAAACCCAGATATCGAATGAAGCCGCAACAACCAACCCAACTCCTTGCTCGTCTCCCGCAAGCCCATTACGCAGTTCTCGAACGCACGGTGCAACGGGCCACACCTTTGGGCCTGCGTCTGTGGTTGGTTGGTGGTGTAGTGCGGGATCTGCTGCTCGATCAGCCGCTGAGCCGTGACCTGGATCTGGCAGTTGAGGGTGATGCGCTTGCGCTGGCCACCACGCTGGCAGAGGCAGGTGATGGGCGGATGGTTGCCGCCCATGCCCCCTTTGGCACGGCCAGTATCGTAATCGGCGCGGCGGGCTTGCAACTTGATCTGGCCCAGACCCGTAGCGAGCATTACGCCCATCCAGCGGCGCTGCCCCAGGTGACCCCAGCTCCAATCCTGGCAGATCTGGCTCGCCGCGACTTCAGCCTGAATGCGATGGCCCTGGAACTACGCCCTACCGCCACGGGCCTGAGCGCAGGCCAATTCCTCGACCCATTTGATGGACAGGCTGATCTGGCCCGCCGCCAATTACGTCTGCTCCATGCCAACAGTTTGCGTGATGATCCTACTCGCATCCTGCGTGGGCTGCGCCTGGCTTCGCGTTTGGGCCTGGAACCTGAACCAGACAGCGTTGCGCAGATCACCAATGCCGCAACCGCAGGCTACCTGGGGTTACTCAGCGCCGAACGCATTCTGGCCGAACTGTGCCTCGCCCTGAACGAACCGCGTCCCGACCATGTTCTGCGGCAGGCCGATCATTGGGCGATCACCCCGCAACTCGTTCCGGGCTTAAGTTGGCAGGCCACCCTGACCGAGCGGGCCGAACGCTTGGTGCTTGCAGGCTTGCACGAGCCAATGCTCTGGGCTGGTGTGCTACTCTATGATCAATCAGCCGCCGCCCTGGCTGCCCTAACGGCGCGCTACCCTTTGCCTGGCCCATGGGCGACCTTGCTGCGCACCTTGCCTGCGCTGCGTGACCTGGCCCCAAGCCTGGCAGATCGCCCCCCGAGTGCGCGTGATCGGGCGCTACACGGCTACCGGATCGAAGCCATTCAGGTCTTGCAGTATACCGAACCCCAATTGGCGAGCCTGCTCGCTCACTACCTACACACCATTCGGCCCGCTCGCCCGCTACTCAACGGTGACGATCTGCGTCGCCTGGGAGTGAAGCCCGGCCCCGCCATGGGCCAATTGCTCGCCGCCTTGCGTGCCGCAACCCTTGATGGGGTGATCACGACCCGCGCCGAGGCCGAAAGCTGGGTGCAGGCCAACTACCAGGAATCAGTATGACCTTCGTCGCGATTGGTGCGATTGCCGCGCTGGCCTTCTTTGTGCAGGGTTATACCGGGTTTGGGGCTGCGCTGGTTTTGGCTCCGCTGCTTGCCTTGGCAATTGACCTTAAAGTTGGGGTAGTTGCCTCAGCCCTAGTGCAGGTGCCGATTGGGATCTATCTGACGCTGGCGGTGCGCAGTTCGGTTGATCAAGCCGCCTTGCGCAGCCTTGTCCCGGCCAGTGCGCTTGGTTTGATTGGCGGCACCCTGGCCCTGGCCTGGCTCGATGTAACCTGGCTGGCCCGACTCTGTGGCATACTGACCGCCTTGTTTGCACTGGATGTCTTGCGGCGGGCAGTCACAAAAGCGAGCCGCCGCCCCTGGTCGCCGTCCCTCGCTGCCCCAGCCGGTCTGGCCGGAGGGCTGCTTGGCGGCTTGTTTGGTACCAGTGGCCCACCGATTATTGCCTACCTTGAACCAACCCTAAGCCGGGGGGGCGTCTTGCGGGCTACCCTGCTAGCCTACTTCCTGATCATCAATACGTTACGGGTAGCAAGCTACGGCTTTGCCTCGTTATATACCAACGAGGTCCTCTTTGCGGCGGTGGTGATGCTACCTGCTGCGGCGTGTGGGGCCTGGGCCGGCTCGTGGTTGCAGCGCCGCGCCAGCGAAGGCCGTTTCCGCCTGATTGTGGCTGCCGTGCTCTTCTTTACTGGGCTGGCGTTGGCGGTGCGCTAATCCAAATGACGATAGCTGGCTAACACTGGCGCAAAGGTGCGCCGGTGCAGGGCACACGGCCCCAACTGGGCCAGGGCACGTTGGTGCACCGCCGTGCCATACCCCTTGTGGGCGGCAAACCCATAGCCAGGATAGGCCCGCTCGGCGGTTGCCATCAGCCGGTCGCGGGTGACTTTGGCGACCAACGAAGCGGCCGCAATCGAGAGCACCCGACTGTCACCTTTGATCAGGGCTTGTTGGGCCAGACCAAGTTCGGGGAGGCTGACCGCATCAAGCAACAGCACGCTAGGCATGTGGGGCAAACTGAGGATCGCCAGCGTCATGGCGAGTTTGGTGGCAGGTACGATCCCGTAGGCATCAATCAAGAAAGCCGGCACGATCCCGACCCCAATCCCGACCGCGTTGGCCTGCACGCGGGCCAGGCCCTGTTCACGGGCTGCTGCCGTCAACTGTTTCGAGTCATCTACCCCAACGAGCAGGTTGGGATCAGCCAGCACCGCCGGGCTGAGGATGACGGCGGCAGCGACGACCGGCCCAGCCCAACAGCCGCGTCCGGCCTCATCCACCCCGGCGATACCGTGATGCCCCGCCGCCAACCAGTGCTGCTCGAATTCAAGGGTGGGGGCCATCGTGATCTTCTTCCTGGGTACCTACGAGCACCAGCACCCGGCTTGGCCCGACTGTCACCCACTGTTGGCGCAGGTGCAAACCAGCCAGCCGCAGTCGGCCCAGTTCGGGCTCGATCGGCGCATCGGTGCGCACCGGGGCCTGGAGCGTAGCCCGGTAGGCTAGATCAACCAGCCAGGTGTATAAACCGGGGGACAGTTGTGCGAGCGGGATCAAGACCAGCCGCCCGCCGGGGGCCAAAACACGCCGAAGCTCGGCCTGGGTTGCCGGTTCCAGAATATAATCGGCTGGAAAGGTTGCTACTACCGTATCGAAGCTACGGGCCGCAAACGGCAACTGTTGAGCCAAACCACGGGTCAGGCGAGGTTGATGTCCCGCTCGGCGCAACTGTCGGGCAGCCTGGTAGACCATCTGGGGCGAGGCATCAAGGCCCACGACGGCGGGCTGATCAGCCAGGGCCAGTTGCAGATGGCCGGGGCCAAAGCCCAGTTCGAGCACCCGTCCACGCAGTTCCGGCAGCGCCGTCAAGGCCCAGCGTCGCCAGAGCCCAGCCGAGACCAGCCAGGCCACGCTGTCGTAACTCCAGGCGAATTCACGGTAAAAATGATAAAAAGCCCGCCGGATGAGTTGGCGGTAGAACTGGTTGATCATGGGTCAGGCTTGTTGGTACGTAAACAAAAGGGGGGCGCTGGAACATGCATCCAGCGCCCCCACGTGTTCCATACTCGGTTACACCAATGATTGTTAGCAATATCGCATGACGTAACACGATAATTGGCTTTGGGCTGCTCTGCGGCGCAATCCAAAATCCAAAAGCTAAAACCCAAAATGGTATTACACTCGACGCTCTTTGATCCGGGCCGACTTGCCCGAGCGCCCACGCAGATAGTAGAGCTTGGCACGGCGCACCTTACCCCGGCGCATGACTTTGATCGAGTCGAGGCGCGGCGCGTGCAGCAAGAAGGTACGCTCAACGCCAATGCCGTGCGAAGCGATCCGGCGCACTGTGAAGTTCTCGTTGATCCCACCGCTACGGCGACGGATCACCACACCCTCGAACTCCTGAACACGCTCGCGGTTGCCTTCGACCACCTTGACGCCAACACGTACGGTATCACCAACGCGAAACTCGGGAATGTCTTGCTTTATCTGGCGCTGGGCCAGCCCCTGCATGATCTGCTGCGACATACGGGTGTCGCTCCTTTCGCTGAGGCCCGTCACAGGCGCCCGAACCGGCTCGGGACTGTGGGGGCAACTGTTGGCCGACATAGAAATCTGGCAGGCATGGGTCGGCCTGCCAGATCGGCACACTGGCGGCGATTATACCATAGCCTGCCAGCCTGGGCAACCCGGGTTGAAATTTGGTTAATTGATCCAATTGGGAGGTCACGAGATTGTACACTCTCACCGTAGCCGGAGAGTGTTTCTACACGGTATCATACTTATTGACACCATCCACAGCTAGCGGGTTCGTTCATTCCCACGGAGGAACTGTCGTTATCACGGCGCATCATGCCCGTGTGACGCTCGGCGGTGCGAAGACGCATCACGTCGGGTTGCGTGTAGCCAGTTTGCCTGTACACCTTCGGGAAGACCGCTAGTTTACCAAGTTGCATCCGCACCGCCGCGACCACGACCGTCGCGGCGGTGTGTTGCATTGTGCACTGATCGCTCACAGAATCCAAGCCCGTTCTGCAGAGACAAGGAGTAGCCTACCAATGAGTATGACCGCCAAGGATGTTATTCAGCTGATCAAGGATCAGAACATCCAGATTGTTGACACCCGCTTCACCGACCTGTTTGGTGGATGGCAGCACTACTCGCTCCCGGCCTCGCGTCTGACCGAGGAGATGATGAGCGAGGGGCTCGGCTTCGATGGCTCATCAATCAAGGGCTTCCAGGTCATCAACGAGAGCGATATGTTGATGATTCCTGATCCCGCTACGGCCTTCGTGGATCCGACCCTCAAGATTCCGACTCTGGTGCTGACCTGCGATATTATTGATCCGCTCGAGCGCAAGCCCTATTCGCGTGACCCGCGCACCGTTGCCAAGAAGGCCGAAGCCTATCTGAAGAGCACCGGGATCGGCGATACGTCCTACTTTGGCCCCGAGGCCGAGTTCTTCCTGTTCAGTGATGTGCGCTTCGGCCAGGGTGCCAACAGCGGCTTCTATTTCCTCGATAGCCCTGAGGCGATCTGGAATACCGGAGCCGAAGTGCCCGGCGGCAATAAGGGCTATCGCATTCCCCACAAGGCGGGTTACTTCCCTGTGCCGCCCACCGATACGCTCCAGGATATTCGCTCCGAGATGATCATCAAGATGGCGCAGATCGGGATCGACATCGAACTGCACCACCACGAAGTTGCCACCGCCGGTCAGTGTGAGATCGACATGAAGTTCGACTCGCTGGTCGTGATGGCCGATAAGCTCCAGAAGTACAAGTATGTTGTGCGCCAGGTTGCCCGTGAGCACGGCCTGAGTGCGACCTTTATGCCCAAGCCGATCTTCGGTGATAACGGCTCGGGCATGCACTGCCACCAGAGTATCTGGAAGGACGGCGAGCCGCTGTTCTTTGATGAGACCCAGTACGCCCTGCTCTCGAAGACCGCCCAGTACTACATCGGCGGCATCCTGAAGCACGCCCCAGCCCTACTGGCGATCTGCGCCCCGACCACCAACAGCTACCGCCGCCTCGTGCCTGGCTTCGAGGCCCCAATCAACCTGGTCTACTCGCAGCGCAACCGCTCGGCCGCCATCCGCATCCCAACCTACAGCAGCTCGCCCAAGTCGCGCCGCATCGAGTTCCGTGCCCCCGATGCGATGGCCAACCCTTACCTGGCCTTCGCCGCCATGCTCATGGCCGGCCTTGACGGGATTATCAACAAGATCGAGCCGCCACCGCCGCTCGACGTTGATATCTACGAGCTCACCCCCGAAGAGAAGGGCGAGATCCGCGGTACGCCTGGTTCGCTCAGCGAGGCCCTGGATGCGCTCGAGGCCGATAACGAGTTCTTGCTCAAGGGTGATGTCTTCACCCCCGACCTGATCGAGGCGTTTGTGGATGCCAAGCGCAAAGAGGCCGTCTCGATTGCGCTGCGCCCGCATCCCTACGAGTTTATGATGTATTACGACGTGTAAGTTTCCTGGAAGGTCACAGGCCTGCGCCCGTGACCTTATAAGAAAAAGCGGTACAGCCACGAGCATTCGCTCGTGGCTGTACCGCTTTTTCTGTTACCCATACCTTACGAACGTCTACGCGTTCCCAGGAAGGCCCCAAGGGCCATGATCATGCCCAGGGCTACCGTGGTCACGCCTACATAGAGCGCCGCTGTATCAGTCATCAGTACGCCGCGCATGACTAGACCGCCAAACCCGGGAATCATCCAGATCATCCAACTACATACGATCATGGCACGCTTGTCATTGAGGTTCAGACGGCTAGAGCCGTCTACTATCAAAACTGTTGCCGCCCACCCGATCAGGCCGATCAATACCGTCTGTAGTTCGACCAAAAACTCCATTGTCGTGCCCTCCGCTGCTTCATTGCAGGTTCGTGAGCCGTATCCTAGCAGATAACTTGGACATTTTCAACAGGATGAAGCTGCAATTTGTTGTGCATTTTGTCCAACTTTTGCTGGATAACCATCCATGTGGGCTACGATACCAAGTGGGTCGAACCAACATATAACCAGCGTCGAGGACTCGCGCTGCGCCGTAAAGCCCCCGTGATGCCAAGCATCACGGGGGCTGGTTGGTGCGGCAAGGGCAGTTATACCCTGTCGCTCAGGCCAAAATCCAAAACCTAAAACCCAATATTGTTTAGTCGGCGCTGGCCCCACTGGGCAACGAGCGAGCACCGGCCAGGTCGGGGTAGGCGACCGCGCCGTGCTCGCCGATGTCCAGCCCAGCCTCTTCCTCTTCCTTGCTCACGCGCAGCCCAATCGTGGCCTTGATGGCGTAGAACATCGCACCAGCCATCACGGCGGTCCAGAGCCCAATCGAGAGCACACCCACGAACTGCGAGATCAGCAGGGTCGCGCCACCACCATAGAACAGTCCGGTGGTGCCGGTGTTACCCGCAGACGAGGCGAACAGACCAACCGCCAGCGTGCCCCAGATGCCAGCCATCAAGTGAACCGGCACGGCCCCAACCGGATCGTCAATCTTGAGCTTCTCGAGCAGTTCGCTACCGAAGACCACAATCGGGCCAGCGATAGCACCAATTAGGATGGCCGCCAGCGGATCAACATAGGCACAGCCAGCGGTGATGGCAACCAGACCACCAAGCACTCCGTTCAGCGAGTGACCAAGATCAGGCTTGCTATAGCGCAGCCACGAGATCATCATGGCAATAAAGCCACCAGCCGCCGCTGCCAGGTTGGTCGTCACCGCCACCAGGGCCACGGCATTAGCATCGGCCTGCGACGAAAGGGCCAACTGGCTGCCGGGGTTGAAGCCGAACCAGCCCAACCAGAGGATGAAGGTACCAAGCGCCGCCAGCGACATA
Organism: Oscillochloridaceae bacterium umkhey_bin13; assembly: GCA_048381555.1. Classification (GTDB taxonomy): domain Bacteria; phylum Chloroflexota; class Chloroflexia; order Chloroflexales; family Chloroflexaceae; genus Viridilinea. The sequence goes on along the minus strand of JBLWKA010000062.1, from coordinate 5,074 downwards.
TTGTGACCGGGGATGGCCTTCGGCTTGCCATCAGTCGCGAAACGGCCCAGGCGTGGCCCGAGGATGATCGCGCCCATCAGCGCGGCCCAACCACCCACACTATGCACTACCGTGCTACCAGCGAAGTCGGTGAAGCCCCAGTTGCCATCGGTATTGCCCGCATAGAAATTCAACCAGCCCGCACCGCTCCAGACCCAGTGGACAACCACGGGATAGATGAAGAGCGAAATCAGGAAGCTGTAGACCAGATAGGCCGTGAACTTGGTGCGCTCAGCCATGGCCCCAGCCACAATCGTGGCGGCGGTACCGGCGAAGACCACTTGGAAGAACCAACTGGTTAGCAGCGGTACGCCATCTTCCGAAGGCACATTGCCCAGGAAGAACTGGTCGGTACCGATGAAGCCACCCGCCGAGCTACCATACGCGATGCCCCAGCCCACCGCCCAGAAGGCGATCGAGCACATCACGAAGTCCATCAGGTTTTTGAACAGGATGTTAGCGGTATTCTTCGAGCGGGTCAGACCGGCCGTCAGCATGGCGAACCCGGCCTGCATGAAGAAGACCAGCGCCGCCGCAATCGTCAAAAACAGCGTATCAATCGCAACTGCCAATTCAGCGTTGCTCGGCCCATCCTGAGCGAAGGCTGTGCCACTGCTCGCCAGCCAAAGCCCAAGACCAGCAGCTAGGGCGATGCCACCCTTGCGCCACGTGAGTTTCATGGAGCGCTCCTCTTTGCACTATTCAGCTTACGACGGTGCGAAACCTACGGTGAATAACGACGTCTGTGGACTGCGGACAACCCGAAATCAAGAGTATTTCAGCGCGGTGATCGACGTCATCGTCTCACCGAGGTGGCTCACCCCCGACGCTGCAACGGTGCAGAGCAGGCAGCGAACGTGTATTCACCCCCCTTGCGTTGGCTCCATGGCCAGATCTTAACTTACTGCGTCTGATACTTCACCATGGTAACAGAAGCATCAATATGAACAAGAGTTTAAGCGATCCAAAATCTCCCCACCTCAGTATGGATGTTTTGCCCAAATGGCTGGCCATAGCATGCTAGCTGTAGGCCGGGAGGGTACCAAACAGGATGTGAACAACGTCAACGCTATCAGGTTATTCCGAACGGAGCGCAGCGCCCCCCATTGTCATGCCGAACGGAGCGCAGCGCCCCCCATTGTCATGCCGAACGGAGCGCAGCGCCCCCCATTGTCATGCCGAGCGGAGCGCAGCGCCCCCCATTGTCATGCCGAGCGGAGCCGAAGGCGGAGCGAGGAATCTTCGCTGATGCGCATTGCAGACCCCTCGCTGCGCTCCTAATGACATATCGGATGTCATCCCAGCACCACTGGCCGACGGGCCATAGGATCCTCGGGGTGACAAGGGCGCGCATTGCAGACCCCTCGCTGCGCTCGGGGTGATAATGCAGAGTATCACAAGAACGTTGCTGAAGCCCTGGATCGCCAAATGCTCAAGTTGGTTTGAACCATGCCCTACGGTACAATGAGGTCGTACAACATCTTGACGAGGAACACCCATGACGACGCTGTTTGATCCCCATGCCATCCGGCCACTCTTCCCGGCCCTGCAGCAAGAGGTGGCCGCTCGCCCGGCGGTCTTTTTTGATGGCCCCGGTGGAACTCAGGTGCCCCAAACGGTGATTGATGCGATCAGTGGCTATCTGGCCCATAGTAATGCCAATACCCATGGGGCCTTTGCGACCAGTGTGCGCACTGATGCCACTATCGCTGCCGCCCACGCCGCGATGGCCGATCTGCTCGGCTGTAGCCCCAGCGAGACGGTGTTCGGGGCCAATATGACCACCCTGACTTTTGCGGTGAGCCGGGCGATCGGGCGCGAATTAGGCCCCGGTGATGAGATCGTCGTGACCCAGCTTGACCACGATGCCAATGTCGCACCCTGGCGCGCCCTCGCCGAACGCGGCGTGACCATCCGTGAGGTGGCCGTAGATGTTGAGGACTGTACCCTTGATCTGGCCGATCTTGCGACCCAGATCACGCCCCGTACCCGGCTGGTGGCGATCGGCTATGCCTCGAACGCGGTCGGGACGATCAACCCGGTGCGCCATGTGGTGGAACTGGCCCACCAGGTTGGGGCCTTGGCCTATGTTGATGCGGTTCATTATGCGCCGCACGGCCCGATTGATGTGCAGGCCCTGGATTGTGATTTTCTAGCCTGTAGTGTCTATAAATTCTTTGGCCCCCACGTTGGTGTGCTCTATGGCAAGGCCGAGCATCTGGCCCGCTTTACGCCCTATAAGGTGCGTCCCGCTGCCGATACTGGTCCCGAACGCTGGATGACTGGGACGCAGAACCACGCCTGCCTGGCGGGCACCACTGCCGCAATTGAGTATCTGGCCAGCCTCGCCCCCAATGCGCCCGACCGGCGTTCGGCCCTGCTTACCGCAATGACGACCATCCAGGACTACGAGCGTGCACTCAGCGAACAGTTGATCGCGGGCCTGCTCCGCATCCCCGGCCTGACGTTTTATGGGATTCGTGAACCTGAACGCTTCGCCCAACGCACGCCGACGGTCTCGATCCGCTTAGCTCAACATAGCCCGCGTGCCACCGCCGAAGCCCTGGCTGCCCGTGGGATCTTCGCCTGGGACGGCAACTATTATGCGCTGAGCCTTAGCGAGCGGCTTGGCGTCGAACCTATCGGCGGCATGGTGCGGATCGGTCTGGCCCACTACAATACGCCCGCCGAGGTAGATTATCTGCTTGAGGTGTTGGACGCTCTGGCCCGTTAAGGGCAGTGCTGATCACGCAAAAATCAGCAGGCACTGGCGGGACTGGTTTTGAGGAAGTGTAGGATTATCCAGCCCACGTTGCGTTGCCCTGATCGGTTTGCGTCGTCTACCGAGTGCAGCCCCTGGCCCCAGGTCCACCAGCATTTAGATGCTGCTTGGTGGACCTGGGGATCGGCCCGCGCCTGTGGGATACACGATCCTTGAACCTGACCGACCAGGGGCGCACTCGCTGTAGCGTTATAGAACCCCTGGCTCGTAATTGGATGGGTACGCCAACTGATAACTTTGGTGCTACCCCATAATCTGCGCATACCCAGCCCGTAGGGCTTCCACCGCTTCGTCGGGCAGGGCTACCAATGGCAGGCGTACATGGGTCTCCGGCAGATCACTCGTCCAGGCTAGGGCCGCCTTCAGGGCTGGTGGGGTATTGACCGGGTCAACTAGCCCGCGAAGCGCCGTCAGGCGGGTCTGGGCCGCCGCTACATCGCCCCCACCATGGTGGGCATCATAAACTGCCCGGGCTGCCCGCGGAAAGGCACTCGACAGCGCAGTGATCGCCCCGGCTGCCCCACCCGCTAACGCCTGGGCAATCAGTTTGTCGCTGCCGGTAAAGATCCGCAGCTGGGGGTAACGGTCAATCAGCATCTTGGCATGTTCCCAATTGCCACTACTATCCTTTAACCCGAACAGTTGGGTACTATGACTTTCGAGCAGGCCGTCAATGATCGCCGGCGTAATTGGCACGCCGGTCACCTGGGGAATGTGGTAGAGCAAGAGGCGGGCGTCGGCGGGGAGGGCATCGCAGAGTGCCCGGTAATAACTGAGGATCCCGGCTTCACTTGGCCCCTTGATGTAAAACGGTGGCATGACCAGCACCGCATCGGCCCCTAACTCCAGCGCCGTATTGCTTAGCGCAATCGTTTCGCTGAGGGCGGCACACCCGGTGCCCGCAAGTACTTTCATGCCGCCCTTGTGGGCCAGAATCAGTTCAAGCACCCGCTCGCGTTCGGCCACACTCATCGAAGGTCCTTCGCCAGTTGTCCCTAACGCCAGTACGCCGTGCAATCCGCCATCTTCCAGAAAGCGCATGTAGCCCGGCAACCATTCATAGTCAACCGGCCCGACATCGCTTGTAAACGGCGTTAGCATCGCACTGATGATCCCGGTGATTTCGCCCATGCTCTCCTCCACAATCCATAATCCAGAAGCTAAAATCGTAACGCCGCTGCTACCTCGGCCCGGGCCAGTTCGATCCGCACCAACCACTGGCGTGGGTCGGCGTCGAAACGATCTAACCAGGCTTGCGCTCCACCCAATGCCGCAACCTCATCCTGATAACGATCCAGGGTCTCGAACTCCATGCCTTCGGTTTCCAGGTAACCCAGCCGTAGGCCCGCCTGCCGACAGAGCAAGGGCCAGCTACAATCGCTCCCAACGGTATCGTCATCCGATTCGGTGACGATCAACCGGGTGGCTGCCGCCGAAAGCCCCCGTGCTGCCGTCATCACATCCCAGTTCAGGCCACTCACGAGCGCAAACCCATGATTGGCTAGCGCTTCGGTATCACGCTGGACCCTTGGATGGCTGGCAAAGGCCCGTGGTGTGCGCCCGTAGACCACACAATCATAGGCGCTCGCAAATCGCAGCGCTGCGGCCAACTCGTCCGGGTAAAACTCAGCCCAGTGCAAGACCCGATCCAGATCACAAAACAGGTAGCGGTGGGCCTCTGGCTGGGCCGCATACGCCGCCCCAAGGGCGATCCGCCGCCAGAGGCCCAAATGGGCATGTCCGATCGGCATCTCTGGCTTGCCATGCTGCACGATCGCGCCGCCATCACGCAAGATCGAGGCACTCTCGGCTACGGTTTGTGGGGTCAGCAAGACAACTATCGCCTGCACTTGTTCGGCTAGGCGGGGGAGTACGCGGAGGGTCTGGGCACTTAATCGCCCGTCCGGGTCATGATGGGTTGCCGCAAGCACTGTTTCCATGCTCGCTATGGTACCAGATCTTCAACATTAAAGCCCCGGCTTAGCCGGGGCTTTAATGTTTCACCTGGTTAGTCAGAGCACTTGCGTAACAACGTACTGTTTTTTTGCGATCAGGTCGTGCGGCTGTCGTTCTGGCGCTGCCTGGGCTACGATGTCGTGCGACGATGTCGTGCTGCGATGCGAGAGCGATGTCGTGCTGCGATGCGAGAGCGATGTCGTGCTGCGATGCGAGAGCGATGTCGTGCTGCGATGCGAGAGCGATGTCGTGCTGCGATGCGAGAGCGATGTCGTGCTGCGATGCGAGAGCGATGTC
>JBLWKA010000061.1:10855-33252 GCA_048381555.1 Oscillochloridaceae bacterium umkhey_bin13 | reverse complement strand
CGTTGCCAGCAGGGCCGCGTGCTGCTCAGGCGTGGGGTTCAGCCGGATTTGCGCGATGAGTTTCATACACGATACAGAGTAACACAAATGTTTGTATATGTCAACGTTGGGCTCAAGCCGCTGAAGCGGGGGCGTTCCTCCCGGTGCTCAAGCTACCGGGCTTCCCGCCCTAAAGGGTAAACAACAGTGATTCCCTTGCCCCTACCAAAACGTATTGAGCAATAGGCGAATCATGAGCCCGTGGGCGAAGGCGAGGCCCAGGAACATACCGGCCCGCCAGGGTTGCGCGTGCGGCGATCCTTGCAGAGCGTGACGGGCGATCAGGGCCGTAAATAACGGGTACGTGAAGCCCCAGATCCGTTCGACCTCACGGTTGAAGAGGCCGCTTACCGCCATGCCACCGATGAGCGCCACGAGACCTGCCGCCAGCAAACTCCAGCCGGTCAGGGGGCGTTCATTCAGGGATCGCCCGCCCGCCGCATTGCTTGCGCTGAGGCCCCATGGCCCCAGGTACCAGCCAAAGGCCAGCAGGTTGGCCCCCAAAAAGAGCGTATAGTAGGCCAGGCTGGGTGGCAAAAAGGGCCGCGCCGTCACATCACGCATCACTTCAGCGTTGATCGCGGTCGAGCGCAAGGCCCCCAGCACGACATTAAACCCCGTCGTCAGGTACAAACCCAGATAGAGCACAACAATCACTCCGGCCGCGATCAGACCCTGGGCCAGCACCGGGCGGGCGGCGTGCCACAAGCGGGCCAACCCTTGCCGTGGGCTGATCGGCCAGCGCCGCACCACCGCCACGAGGGCGACGGCGACCCCAAAAAAGAAGAGTTGGGTCGCAGCATAGGTAAAGAACAGGCCGAGCGCAATCAGTACACCGGCCAGCACGGCATCACGCCGCTGCATCGGTGGCTCAAGTGCCAGTAAAAAGGCCGCCGCCCCCAGCGCCAAGAGCATATTGAAGATGCCGTCCATCGAGGTGGTGCTGAAGACTAGTTGACCGGGCATCACCGCCGCGATGGCCCCGGCCAGCAGGCCCAGCCGCGGGCCACCAAGCCGCCAAGCCAGCCACAAGCCCGCCAGCACGGCCAGGCCACTTAACGCGATCGCCACCAGACTCGCCGGAACTGGCCCGGGGCCAAGCGTGCGCTCGACGCCCCAAAGCAGCAGTTGGCTCCCTGGGGGGTGGGTACTCCCGTGGAGCGAGAGTTGCTCTTTAAGATCAATGAAGTTGCCCACGAAGCCGAGCGGATCATCCCCCACGAGCGGCAGATCGGCAATATATTCGAAGGGATTGTCGGTAAAGGTGGCAAATAGGGTGTCCCAGCCGCGGATCGTGCCCTTGAGTAGCGGCGGCAAGAGGATCGCCCCAACTAGCACCAGCACCAGACTCCAGCCCAGCCGGGGACGCGCCGTTGTGCTCGCCAGGGTGCGCACGACCAAGCCGGCCCAGACCACAAACACCAGGATCGGCACGAGGATCAGGGGCGTGAACGGGGCCGGGAAAAAGCCCGCCTTGAGCGGCCAGACGCTGCTGAAGCCGAGCAAGCGTTGGATCAGCACGGTCAAACCAACCAGCATCAGGCTCCAGAAGGCCATGCCCAGCAGATCGCGGGTCAGCAGCGGCAGATCGGCCCAGCGCGACGCACGCACCAGCCGGGCCGCCCCAAGTGCTGCGCCCGCCCCGGCGACCAGCAAAAGGGTATGGCGGCTCAGGCCCAGGCCGGGACGCAGCAGATCACTGGCGACGGCCCCAAATACCAGCACGGCCAGCGCCCCAACGAGCAGGCTACTGCGCCAGGGGCCACCAAGCCCCAGCAAACGTAGCGTGGCAAAGCCCAGGGCTGCCAGGGCCAGGTTCAGGGCCAGTTGGCCCAATGCCGGGCGAATCAGCCCTTCGGCGGCCAACGGGTTCAGACTGAGACTCACGAAGGGCACGCCGAGCGGACGCGGATCACTGGGTGTGGTCACAGCCCGACTATTCAACTCGATGCAAGCATTATCCTGCTGCGCCAACGCCTCACCGAGCAGCACATGGTAGTTGCGGGTCGCCCCCGGCACGGGCACCGTGACAATTGGCTGGCCACTTACCGCCAGCGCCAACTGGTCATTGCCCAACGCATAGGCCCCTTCGCCCAAAATCCGGAGGTGCAGACTGCTGCGGGGCACCTGTCCGATCTGGTCAAGGCAGACCCGAGCGGCCCCGTTCGTCCAGCGAAACTGGTCAGCGCCAGCCTGTTCGAGGCCGTGGAAGCCAAATTTGACTTGGCGCAGTTCATCATCCACCTCGACCGTGATTGGCTGTGGCATGTTATAGCCCAGCAGCGTGGTAAGGGCTACCAGCAACAACAAAGCGGGCAAAGCCAACCAGCGCATAAGGTTGCTCATACCATTCGCAAAAGCCACCGCTTGAGCGGCAGGCGCATCTTTTCCAGTTGGGCGCGATCAGCCGGATCAAGCCCGCCAAGCAGACGCAGGGCGGCAAAGAAGCCGACCGCACCAAGGCCAGCGAGTGCAAACAACCAACCCGCTTCAATCAGCCGCTCGCCCAAACCGGCCTCGTTGGGCAATGGTGGCAGCAGGCCCCGCGTCGCCAGGATCAGGGCGGCCATCGCGGCGGTGGCTCCCAGTACCCGTAGCGTGAAGCGCCAGGGCCAGCACAAGCCCAATAGGCGCATCCCACTACCAGTTACCCAGAGTCCGGCCCCAACCCGGGCCAACCCGAAGGCGAGGGCGACCCCAACCAGGCCCCAGATCGGTGGTAAAAGCCAGGCCAGGGGAATAACAACTAGCAGGGTAATCAGGCGCGAGACCACAATGATCGGCAGGCGCTCGTAGACAATCAGCGCATTATGGGCCGTGGTCAACAGACACTCCAGAAACAGACAAGGTACCAGCACCCAGACAATCGGGGCGGCCACCAGGTATTGCGGACTGATCACCAGCAGGGCTGGCTCAGCCAAGAGCATCAGACCGACCCCGCCCGGCACTAACAATAATAACTGGAGTCGTACCAGTGACTGGTAGGCCCCATTGAGCGTGCCGCCTTCGCCCTGGCGCACCCGCGCAAACAGCGGCACCTGCACCCCAACCATCGGCGTATACAGATAGCCCAGCGCCATGGCGACTAAAGCACTCCCGGCCCAAAGCACGGCGGTATCACTCAGGTCGCCGGTCAGAAAGAGCGCAAAATTGACACTGGCGATCATATCGGTGGCGGTCATTAGGAACGAAACCGCCGAGTAACGCACAAAACCAGGGGGCAGCCACTCGCGCCAGGCCCGCAACGGGGCCGCCGGCACCGGTGTTCCCTGTTCGCGTTGCAGTTCGCGTCGCAGCCGCCAAACCTGCCAGCTGGCCAGACTGACCGCAATCGCCGGGGCCAGCACCATCGCCGCCAGCACCCCCAGAATATCCCAGCCCGCCAACAAGGCTCCCACAATCAGTAATTGGGGCAAGACCTTGGCGGCCAGATCAATGCTGTTCCAGGCCCGTTGCTTGAAAAAGCTGCTCAGGTAGGCCATCAGCATATCGTAGCAGACCCCAAAAAAGAGCAGGGCCAGCACCGTTGCGGCCAGCAGCCAGCCATAACTGGCGACAAAGCTGACCAATTGTTCCTGGGTCAGCAGATCGAGCCGCTGATCGCCCAGGATCTGGCCGTTCAGATAGGCTTGAAACGCCGGTTGAAAGAAGGCCAGGCCCGCCGCGACGGCAAGCAGGACGACAACTTGGGCCAGAAAGACCAATTGCAGCAGGCGCAGGGTCGCCAAGGCCCCACCAACTCGATTGGTCTCGGGAATGTATTTCGGCAGGGCCCGGGTCGTCCCCAGATCGATCCCCGTGCCCAAAACTTTGCTGGCCCCGCTCACCAGAGCGAGCAAGCCAAAACTTGCCAACGAAAGCCGATTGAGCTTGAGCAGGGTCGCCAGGACTTCGGTGATCAGCCGCAGCGGTACAAACAGCGTATTCCAGACCACGGCCTTCGAGACCTGGCTGGCGAGCGACGGGGCTTTGGAACGCGCCATAGAATCAGGGCTTCTCTCTGAATTAATAATCCGCCAGGAGATCATGCCAGAGGAGCGCAACGTCAAGCAGGGCCACACTGAGTTCACGACCCGCATCGGTCAATTCGGTCGAGGCTGAGGCACCCAGTTCAAGGGTCTGTTCACTAGGTGGCACGAGCAGATGCAGGGTACGCTGCACTTCGCCGGGTTGCGGCGGCACATCCCAGATCGCAATCACCTCATGCTCAAGCATCAGAGTCACTTCACGCTGGTAGCGGTAACTGGTCAGGTGGATCGCCAGATCGGCGACTTGGGTTTCGTCCGTCGGATTGACCAGGGTCAGTTCGGCGTGTGGCCCCATCCAACGCCAGCGCTGCGTGGTCGGCCCTTCTTCATCGTGCCAGCCCGGCCCAAAAAAGCCAAATGGTGCTGGCTCAACCGCAGGCACCAGATACACACTCAGGTCGGGATCGGCGTAGGTAGGTGCAACCCCGGGCAAGACCTGGGCCAGGGCTTCGGCCAGCAGGGGGTGGCGATCAGGATGGATGGCAGGCCAGTCTACCAGCACCTGGCGCACCCCATAGTAGTTGAGCGCACTCAACGCGGCATGGGTCGGCTCCAACAGTTCACCCGGATCGGCCCGCATCAGACGCAACGGCCTGATCCCAGGCGCATCAAGCAAAGGGTAGTTAGGAATACGGGCCAGGTAGCCACCGATCAGCGGGGCAGCATGCTGGATCTGGGCCAGTTGCGGGCTGACCTGCTTATAGAGTGGCAGCGGCACATGCAACAGCGCCCCACTATCCGGCCCCAGGTTCGCATAGTAGGAATGCACCTTGGCCTGGTGCAACGTGCCCCGCACCGGCAGCAATTCCAGCATTAGCACCAGCACGACCGCCGTAGCCACCAGTGGCGTCCGTTGGTTGGCCCGGGCAAACAGTTCACGCAACCCCAGCGCCACCAGTGGGGTCAGGGCCAGCACCGTCAGCAGTGTAAAATGGAGCGGGCGGCGTCCGAAATCGGCCCCCGGTAGACTGGCGAGCCATTGGTAGGGCATCGGCACGCTACCCTGCCATGTCCCAACCTGCAGCACTGGCCCAAGCGCCAAGCCGATCCCAAGCAGAGCGAGCAGCAACCAGGGCCAGCCCGAGCCTCCGGCCCAGATCAGGCCCAGGAGGGCCAGTAGAAGGATGCTGTAGCCCAGGGCCACATTCCAGTCGCCAGTTAAAGGATGCCAGGCCGCCCCCGGCCCAGCCGCGACTGCGTCACCCCAAAGCGGATGCAGGTAACTCGGCAGGCCAAAATCGAGCAGGTTGGCCGCATTGGCTTGCACTTCCTGCGGATCAACCGGCGGTAGATTCGGATCGGGACTGAGCCGACTTGCCAGGGCGGGGATCAGCGCCGGGGCCAGAACCACGAATGCCAGCAGGCCAATCAGCCCACCCTGGCGCACCAGGATCGTGCCCCGCGCCCAGAATGACGATGACGGCGAAGTCATACTTGGCGCGGCCAACCACGTGCCATTGGTGCCAAGATACAGCAGCCCGAAGGCCACGCTCCAGACCAGCATAAACAGCAGGTAATACCAACTGGTGTAGCCAACTACGGCCAGCAGCAACCCGGCGATCACGGCCATGCGTACCCGACCGCCGCGTAAGGCCACCAGCAAGGCCAGCGCATAAAAGGCCGGCCACTGGATCGAGGCGAGTTCGAGTTGCCCATCATACAGCCGGGTCAGGTGAAACGGCGACCAGGCAAAGACAAAGCCCGCCAGCAACGCTCCAAGATAGTTCCGGCTTACTTCCCAGGCCAACAGGTAGCCCGCCAGACCCCCAAGCAGCAACGAAAGCAGCGCGGCCAGGTTGTAGGCCGCAATCGGCCCGGCCAGCAAGGTCACTGGCAACAGCAGCAGGCCCGTCGTCAGGTTCAGCGGCTGAAGGTAAAGTTCGGCCCCATCAGGGGCAAAGAGCAGCGGGGTCACAAACGGGTTTTGGCCTGTACTGACGGCATGCGCAACCCACCAGAGATGCCAGGTATGCTGCCAGCCATCAACGGCTGCAATTGGGCCGCCCCAGATTGTTGTTGTGGCCTGCGGCAAGACCGGGGCCAGGCTCAGCAAAGCCAGGCCCAGGAACAGCAGGGCGGCCAGACCATGGCGACCCAACGTTGTGGGTGGCAGGCGCATCACCGCAAACGCTCCAGGGCCAGTTCGAACATGCCCACATACCAGCGGCGCTGGGCCCGATAGGCCAGACCCTCTAGGCCGAGTGCCCGTAGCCCGGTGCGGATCATACGACGGCTGGCCTTGCGACTCACAAACTGACCGGCGCGCAACTGTTCTTCGCGCAGATCACGCACTCGGAAGCCTAGCCCTTCGCAGATCCGCACCAACGCGGGGTAATGAAAATAGTGCATCGTGGAAAGGCGCTGCATATCCTTGAAGGCCACCCCCGCTTTGCTGCGCCCGCGCCAGGCGATCAAGCCTTCGGCCACCGGACGCGGCAGCCAATTCAGGCCCGCCATGTGGTAGTGCGGATCGATCCAGGCCCGCCGATTGATCGCGGTGATCAGGACGTGCCCACCGGGGCGCACCACCCGCGCCAGTTCGGCCAGCACCAGCAGCGGGTCACGCACATGTTCAAGCACATCCCAGGCCGTCACCGCATCAAAGGCCGCACTCGGCAAGGGGATGGCCTCGCCCGCTGCATTCAGCACCGGCAAGCGCAACTGGTGGCGCGCGGCGCGCAGCCGAATAATCTCGCAGTAGGCCGGATTGTACTCGCAGGCGGTCACGTGGGCACCTGCCAGGGCTGCCGCCACCGCAAAGCCGCCCATGCCTGCGCCCAAGTCAAGTAGACGCACGCCGGGTAACGGCCCTGCCACCCCCTTGAGCATCGTGATCCGTTCAGTCTGGTACTGCTCCTGGTGGATGCGCCGCTCGCGCCAACGGGCAAAATCGCGCCGCCAGGTCATATGCTGGAGCCAGGGGTCGATTGCCTGGACGAGATCCGTTTCGGTGGTGAGATTAGGGGTCATGCGTATGTAGCCTACAAGTGGTTAATGCTAAGGCAAGGTTTCAATCAACGTACCACCAACTGATGCAAAACGACGCCCAAATCGCGCCAACCAGCGTTTTCACGCACCACCGGGGTACGCAGTTCGAGGCGTTGCTGACCGGGTTCGAGCCACAGGGCCAGTTGATAGGTGCGGGTGCCAGCGGGCAGGTACCAGCGGGCCAGCAACTGATCATCCTGCCACAGTTCGACGGGCTGATCGGCTTCACGGGCTTCCAACTGCAAATGCAGCTTGATCAGGCGGGGGGTCGGGTCTGGATTGATCAAGAACAGATCGCTCCGTGCCTCACTCCAACGCCAAACCCGTTCGGCCTGTTGTTCGCGGGCGTGCCATCCCCGGCCCAAATAGCCAAACGGGGCACACTGATCGGCGTGCAGCGGCACCTGATAGGCGCGCTGGCTACCTTCATCATACCAGGGTTGGGCCGGATCGACCCCGAGTTGTTGCAGGATGTCGATCACGGTGGCTTGTTGGGCGGGTGTGGTCAGGTTCAGATCGAGCACGACATAACGCAATTGGTAGTAACACTGCATCGTGGCGAGCGCGGCCGCATCAAGCGCAAGCACATCATTCTCGGGCCAGCGGGTCATCAGGCCCAACTGATGCGGCAGCGGACTATAGGCGAGGGTCGGGTAGGCAGGGGGGCGGGCCACATAGCCGCGGATGATCGGTTGGCCATGCACCATCTGGTTGATCAAGGGCCGACTATCGGTGCCCGCTTCGAGCGGCAGATCAACCACCACGCCGGGATCGGTAGCAATCTGGGCAAACACCGGCGCAGCTTCCAGGGCCGTGGCGACCCGCGCCGAAGGCCAGAGCTCGAAGATCGCCAGGCCGACCAGCGTCGCCAGCAAGAGCCGATAGGATCGCGGTGCGAGTTGCTGGGCCAAGCGGGTCAGCGCCAGCGCCGCGAAGATCGCCGCAATGATGATCGTCACCACCCCAAACAGATTGGGACGGCGAGCGGTTTCGAGCAGCGGCACCAGTTGCAACAGGCGGTAGGGCATCGGCAGCCCGGTCGCAAAGCCCAGAACATAGAGCGACGGCCCCAAGGCGAGCAACCAGGCAACCGTGCCGACCAGCAGCAAACGCCAGTGCTGCCGCCAAGACCAGCTTGCACCGAACAAGGCTAAACCGGCCAGCACCCACCCCGCCGCCGTGTACGAACCCTCCGAGATGCTATACGGAGCCACGCTGATCAAAAACTGTTCGACCGGCACGGCCCACCAGGGGTGCAGCGCCGCCGGAAAGAAGAGTCCGAACGCATCGGCCGCATAGCCCTGGGTATAAAAAGCCCAGATCGGATTGGCCGCCTCACTGACGGCCTGGCTGGGCAGATTGCGCAGGGCTAACAGCAGCGGCAGACCACTGAGTGCGGCGAGCAACCCAAAGCCGAGGTAACGGCCCCATAAGGCGCGCGGCTGCGCTGCGCCAATCAGGCTTAACAAGGCCCAGAGCGCCCCAAACAATACCGCACTGAGTGTCCAGTACCAATCGGTATACAGCACCGCCGCAAAGGCCAACGCGGCAAGCAGCACCGCCCGACCCGCGTGGCGTTCGGTCCGCGTGAGCCACACAAAGGCCAGCATAAAGAAAACGAGCCACTGCATGGTCACAAAATTAAGCTGGCCTGAGTCAAGTTTGGCCATATGGAAGGGCGAGGCGGTCAGCAAGGCTCCGGCGAAGAAGGCCGCCCCCAGGTTGGGCGTAAAGGCCCGCGCCAGCCAAAAACCGGCGTACCCCGTCAGCACCACCGCACTAAGCGCGGTCAGATTATAGGCCGCAACTGGCCCCAGACTGGCCGTGACCGGAAGCGCCAGCATCACCGCCACCAGATTCAGGGTTTGCAGAATCATCTGCACCCCTTCCGGATGGTAAAGCAGGTTCGTAAACAGCGGGCTAGCCCCCGTGCGCACCTGCCGCTCGGCCATCCAGAAGTTCCAGATATTCTGGGGCGTATCAGGCGAACTCGGGAAATAGAAAATATCGTTGCCACTCGTAAAATAGTGGCTCGTCAGGTGGGTCGCAATCGGCCAGGTCTGCCAGAGCGCCAGCAGCAGATAGCCCAACAGCACCAGGCCATGCAAGCGCCAGCCCTGGTTCAAGCTAGCCCTGGCTGGCGTTCTACTCAGATTGCGCTTAGCAGCAGCCATGGGCGCAATCCAAAACCCAAAATCGAAAATCCAAAATCTCCTCACGGTACCCGTTTCAGCAGCAGCAGATCATCTTCAGCCTCGAGGAGTTGCCACTGCGGATCAGCAAGCATGCGTTCGACAATTCCGCTCGACTGCAACGCGGCCGCCCGGGTATCAATAAACGCATACGCAGCCAACTCGGGCGGATGGTGCATGGGGCCACCGGGAATGAAGAAGATCCGTTCGCGGGGCAGCAGATGCGGAGCCAGAAACGAGGTCGCCGCCACCGTCGCATCGGGCGGAATCGCGGCCTTCATCCGTTCCATAATCGCCACCCGTTCGGGGCGTTCGGGGTTGCGCAGGGCGGAAACGACCGGGTTGCGTAGGGGAATATTGATGAACACAACCAGGCCCACCATGGTCAGATAGAACCAGGGTCGCCAGGGCTGGAATTGGGGCTGGCGGCGCTCAACCTGGCTGAGCAGCCAACTCGCCCCATAGATCGCTGCAATAATCATGCCGGGAATGGCGAGGATCTGATACTGCTCGGTAATCACATACTGATAGATCCGGTTCGAGAGCAGATTGATCGCAAAGACCGGGGCTGCTAGCAGCAGTTCGCGGGGTGCCAAGAGTGGCAGGAACAGCAGCCCGCCAAACATCAAGACCAGATACCAGAGCTTGTCGGGCTGCGTAATGAAGAAGAAGATCTCGACCGGGTGGGTCAGAATATTCTTGACAATATTGGGAATGCCGCTCCCCAGATGCAGGTAATAACAGGCTTGGGGGCTGACCCCACAGGGCCACATGTCGTTATAATCCCGGTTCAGATCAAACGGCATCTCGACCCGCTCAGGGGTAAAACTCGCATCATAGAAGCGGGGCGTAATATAGGTGATCGCCCCATAAAAATAGAGCAGACCGACCAGCATGGGCACGACCGCAAAGGCCCAGGGCAAGCGGCGCAGCGCGGCATACATACCAAAGGCAACCACCACCAGCGCCGCATCGGTGCGGGTCAGCATCGCCAGACCCAACAAGAGCAGATAGGGCCAGAGGCGGCGCTGTTCAAGCATCCAGAAGGCCCAGAGCAGCAGCACCATGCCGGGAATCCGCGGCTGAAACGGGGCAGCCATGCCCATAAACTGGGTCGTCGGGTAGAGCAGATAGAGCGCTGCGAAGGCTACTCCGGCCCAGGCACTTGTCAAGCGTTTTTGGGCGATCAGATAGACCGGGATCGCCCCCGAAACCAGCAGCACGGTCTGCACAACTACCAGGGTATAGGCCGAGGGCAACAGGGCATAGAACGGGATCGCCGGTAAAAAGCCTAGCGCCACATCAAGGCCCATAAACGTATCGGTGAAATTGTAGCGCGAGACGAGCAGAAAGCGGCCCTGGAGCGTGCCCCAGATCGGCATGTGGAAATCCACCATGTCGAAGCCATGGCCCCAGTAGCTATACTTATAGGCCCCGGCCCCAATCAAGACCAGCCCAACCAGCCCCATCAGGGTCAGCAAGGCCCGTTGCGGCGTCAACCAGGCGGGCATGGGTACGGCGCGGGTGGCGTTCGATTGCACAGTTGAATCAAGCATAGTATCGGTAATAGCCCTTTCCCCCCCACCCCCCCGGCCCCCCTCCCCCTCAAGGGGGGAGGGGGGAGGAGCACAAAAAGGCGTATTTGGCTGCGGTGCGGCTCCCCTCCCCACCTGAGGGGGAGGGGCTGGGGGAGAGGGAGAACGGGCCGCCAACAAAAAACGCTATCGCTGAAAGTACATGGTGGCCCCAAATTTTCACAGATGGGATGGCTGGCGCACACTTTTAATCAAGAACCGGCGAGATCGCAATCCGCATCAACCACTGGTCAAGTGCGGCATAGAGCGAATAGAGCAGCACGGCGATCACGACCCAGCGGCCCCAGCCCCAACGGGTCCAGATCCGGTCGGCGTAAACCGCCCAGCAGATGCAGATCACCGGCAACAGATAGAACAGTTGCTTGTCTACCATCGAAATGCGGTAGCCTGCCAGGAAGAAGAGCAGGGCAACGCTCCCCCAGGCCGCAAAGGTAATCCAGGGCAAGGGCTGGTTACGCAGCGCCCAAAAGCCCGGCAGCGTAAAGATCAGCGGAATAGCTAACCCGAAGTAGAGGAAGTCACCCGGCCAGATGCGGTAATCAAGGTGGGGCACAAACGACCAGGCATACTCCGAAAAGGATGGCCGCTCGACGCCCACACTCTGCGGCCCCTGCGTAAACACCGTACTCAGATAGGGCACGGTCTGGACAAAAATGGGCGGCAGGTACTGGCCGTAATAGATGATAATCGCTAGGGCAATCGCAACCCCGGCCGCAATCCAGAGCGGGCGCACTGGTGGCATCAGGGCAGCCCAAACCCCACCACGTCGGCTATTCAGCCAGAGCAGCACAGTCAGCGCGATCAGGAAGACACCCATAAAGACGCCCGTAACTGTATAGATCAGGAAGGTGATCAACAACAGCACCGACAGCGTCACCATGATCGGACGCTGGTGCAGATCCTCCCAGCGACACAGGATCAGGGTCGTACAGAGCAGGGTCATCCACAGCCCAAAGGCCGTCGGCAGGTTGCCCCAGGCGTGCAGCAAAAAGGCCACTGGCAGCACCGCATAGGTTGCCCCAGCCAGCAGGGCACCCCGCCCAGTCAGCCCGGCCCGCACTGCGATCAGGGCAATCAAGAGAATGCGACTACTATCAATCAACAGACTGGCCAGATTTGCGGCCATGTCCATCGACATAAACGGCACCAGCGCAAACGAGGTAGCGAAGATATGGAACCAGGGCGAGTAGGGAATCACGGGCCGATTTTCGCCCCACTCGGCCGTGGGCATGGTCGTTTCGTTCAAGGGGCTATTGGTGCCATAAAGTCGCGGCAGGTCGCCGTTAATGATCCACTGGGAACGGGTCATGTGCCAATTGACATCAATTGCCACAAAATAGGGAAAGATCACGCCCAGCGCCTTGAGCCAGAAACTGACCAGGAAGATGATCAGCAGCAGGCGCAAAAAGCGCGCCCCACCGACATCGGGTACCGCTTGATCGAGCGGCGCACCACCGGCGCGGAACAGCCATTGGGTCAGCGGACGTAGCGCCAGCGCCAGCACGATACTGCCCACCCCGAGCCATGCGACCCGCGGCAGCATAAAGTTACTCGGGAAGCGGTGCGCCCCGATCGCCCAGCCCCCAACTAAGGCCGCCACGGCAACGCCAAGTGCAGCCCACAGATAGGGAGGAATCCGCTCGTTGCCCCGCTGATTGGGCGTGCCAAGCAGGATCTGGAGTGAGGCAAACGCCCCGAGCACCGCCACCACCGCCATGCCCAGGCTGCCAAATGGGGGCACTGCGGTCAGCGGACTTTCCCCCACTGCCGGAGCAACCAGCACATCCGAGACTAGCACCCCAAGTGGGCGCGGGTCAAGAAATACATTCGAGCGTAGTTCGAGGTTCAGACTGCCATCACGGATCGCGCTCGGTGGCACCAGCAGCCGAATCCGACGCGGAGCGTCGCTCTCGGGCAGGGCCACTAACGGTACGCCGCCAGCCAACAACTGGGCCTGTACCGGCTGCCCATCGGGATGGCGCACCACCGTGCCGAGTTCGACGAGCCAGGTGCCGCGCCCGAGATTGGGCAAGCTAATCGTACTGACCTCGCGGCTCCAGCGGTAGGTGCGCGCCCGCGCCAACTCGATCTCGCTGACCAGGCCAAGCGGCGGGGTCGGATCGCCGACCAGCGGTGACACGATACTAAAACTCAGGGTTGGCGCGGCGGCCAACTCGGGCGGAACGCGGGCAATAATGCTGTCCGGCGTGCGCCGGGGCATCTCCAGGCGCACCCCATTGAGGGCGACCGCCGCGCCGCGCAGCGTATTCGGGGGCAGGCCAGGCGTGGCATGAAAAATTGCCACATGCTCGTGTAGCCGATTGCCGGGAACATCGAGGGTGGCGGCATCGCTGGCCCAGGCGAAACGCTCGGGTGTCGTGACCGCATCGATCTCGCGCCCATTAAAATTGTTCAGGAACGCCGCATCACGCGCCCCGCCCAGATCAATGCGCACCGTTGGCCGCACCGTATAGGCAGCCGTCAGCACCAGTGCCGTCAGCAGGGCCAAAAACAGATAGGGTCGCAAATCGCCGATGCGGGGCAGGCTCAGGGCCGAACCCGCGCCCCGTGCTCGGGCGATTGATCGTTGTGAAGCCGAACTTGCCATATACTCCTCGGGCCATGGGTTGGCCGCAATCTTCTACCTATGGATACCAGATCAGGCGGATTGTACCACATGCCTTTTTTGTGTGATTTGGCGGCTTCGCCGCCACACCGCACACAAAACCGGTTTGGGGTGGCGAAGCCACCCCAAACCCCACCGCCGGAGGCGGATTGCAACAGCCCTGGGACTTGCCCAATCACGCAGACAAAGGCGTATAATGCTTCGGCCTATCCTTGGCTTGGTAAACGTAGGAATGATCATGACAAATACTGCTCAACCCTCAACCATTACGGCTGATGGAACCGACCGCTCCCGCATCCTCAAAGCTGGCCTGATCGCTGTTGGTGGTTCAGTTGCGGCCAACCTGATCCTGCGTGCGCTCCTTGGCCTCTTCTTTGATCTATCAGCCGATTTCCCACCCTACAACTTTGGCTCAATCGCCTTCTTTAGCGTCCTGCCCACAACAATTGCTGTGGGCCTCTTCTGGTTACTGGCCCGCTTCACGGCGCGCCCGGTGCGCCTGTTCACGATCATTGCCGCGGTGGTCTTTGTCGTTACGCTCGGGCCAAATCTTGCCCTGGCGGCCAACCCAGCTGCGGCCCCCTTTCCCGGCCAGGCCAGCGACTTTCTGACCCTGATCCTGTTCCACTTGCCACCAGCGGTGATCACGGTCTGGGCCTTGCTCACCCAGACCCGTGCGAGTCGTTGAGATGCAGCCCATCCTGATTACTGGGGCCAGCGGCAATGTGGGCGCGGCCCTGGTTAGCACTTTGCTGGCCCAAGGGCATGCCGTGCGGGCTGCCACCCGTGCGGGACACGGCTTGCCCGCCAAGGTCGCCCGCGTCGCCCTCGATCTGCGCGATCCAGCCAGTTTTGGCCCGGCCCTGGCCGATGTGCAGCAGGTCTTTCTTATGCGTCCTCCGGCGCTGGCGAACGCTCAGCGCGACCTTGGGCCGTTTATTCAGGCCATGGCCCGCGCCGGGGTGCGCCAGGTTGTCTTCCTCTCGCTCTTGGGGGCCGAACACAACCGCTTGGTGCCCCATCGGGCGATCGAAGATCTCTTGCGGGCCGCCAGTTTGCCCACGACCGTGTTGCGCTGCGGCTTCTTTATGCAAAACCTCAGCACGACTCACCGCGACGAGATTCGTCACCACAGCGAGATTCTGGTGCCTGCGGGACGGGGCCGCACGGCGTTTATTGATGTGCGTGACATTGCCACGATTGCCGCGCGTACCCTGACCGAGCCGGGCCATATCGGCAACGCCTATCCGCTGACCGGCGATGTGGCCCTGGACTATTTCGAGGTTGCCAGCCTGCTGAGTCAGGCGACCGGGCGGTCGATTCGCTACCGGCGACCTTCTCTGGCCCGTTTTGTGCGCTATCATCAGTCACGCGGCCTGCCGACGGCCCAGATTGCCGTCATGACTGCGATCTACCTCACGACCCGCTTAGGGCTGGCGGCGACGATCACCCCCGATGCGACCCACTTGCTGGGGCGGTTGCCAACTTCGTTCCGCACCTTCGCAGAAGATTATCGGGCCACCTGGATGTAACCCTATTAATACCAATTACGCTTGGAGATGCGGCATTCCTGTCATTCCGAGCGCAGCGAAGGATCTTGCGCTGCCTGCTCAGATTCCTCGCTGCGCTCCTAAGCAACAACCTGTGTGGTTCCAGCGCATTGTGTACAGCACGCTCCATGTCATTCCTCACTTCGTTCGGAATCTTCACTGATCCACGCTGAAGACCCCTCACTTCGTTCGGGGTGACATGGTCATTGGTCTATCACATATGCCCAGTTTTAGCCCGCTTGCCTGGCGCTATCTGATCTACGTCGCCTGTCTGATGCTCGGGTTGGCGATCAGTTCGCTCTTTTTCAATCTGCTACTGGTCGAGTTGGGCTACGCCGAACGCAGTGTGCGCCTCCCGCTGATCGGTGATCTGCCGCTGCTTGGCTTGCTCAACAGCCTGCCGGTACTGGTCGCCGCCCTCAGCAGCCTGCCGCTCTGGTGGCTGGTCAGTCGGTTTGGGCCGCACATGGCCCTGATCAGCAGCGCGTTGCTGCAAGGCTTGGCCCTGGCCGGGGTCGCCTTGGCTCCGTCCCAGACTGTACTCTTTGCTGCCGTTGCCCTTGGTGGCCCGGCCTCGGTGCTGTTCGAGGTCAGTGCGGCCCCATTTATGATGCGCCACAGCACCCCCCGCGAACGCGATGCGCTCTTTGCGGGGAGTGCGGCCCTCATCCTGGCCAGTAGTGGCATCGGGAGTCTCCTCGGTGGCTTTGTGCCGGGCCTGGCGGTGCTGGCCCTTGGCCTAGCGCCCCAAAGTGCCGAAGCTTATCGAGTCGCGTTTCTGGTCGCTGCGACGATCACGAGTCTCGCGAGTTTGCCCTTGCTAAGCCTGCGCTCCACGTCCGGGGCAACCCCACGGGCGGCGGCAACCGAAACCGACCCGGGCGCAACCAACCTGCGGGCCTTGCTCCAGGCCAGTTGGCGCGCCATGCCCTTCCTCGTCTCGCCACTGCTGATCTCGTGCGGGGCGGCCCTGCTCATCCCCTTTCTGAGCCTCTACTTCCGTCAGCGGTTTGCCGCCCCTGACACAACCCTCGGCCTGATCTTTGCGCTGATCGGCCTGGCGACCGGGGCAGCGACGCTGCTCGCGCCCTTGCTTTCGCGCCGCCTGGGCAAAATGGGAACGGTGGTTATCACCCAGGCCCTGGCCGTACCCTGTTTAATCCTGCTTGGCTTGGCCCCAAGTCTCGGGTTGGCAGCCCTGGTTGCGGCCCTCCGTGCCGCCCTGATGAACATGGGCACGCCGCTCTATGATGCCTTTACGATGGAGCGTAGCCCCGAAGCGGTGCGCCCGCTCGTGGCGGGCCTGGTGAGTGCGGCGGCTTCGGCAGGGTTTATCCTTGGCCCCAATCTGAGTGTGCTGATTCAGCGTGAATATGGCTTTGCTCCGCTTTTTGGGCTTACTGCCGCGCTCTATGCCAGTGCGGCAATTGCGAATTATTGGCTTTTTTTGCGGCGCGGGTTCTAACTGATGTGCTATAATCGCGTTTTAGGTCGGGTGTGGGGCTATGCCCCACACCCGACCTAAAACGGGAAACCATGTTTCCCCGTGCCCCTACCCCGGCGGCGCGTGCCGCGTCCCGATGGCGGAAACCGGCGGCTCGTGCCCTTACCCCGGCGGCGCGTACCATGTCCCGATGGCGGAAACCGGCGGCTCGTGCCCTTACCCCGGCGGCGCGTACCATGTCCCGATGGCGGAAACCGGCGGCGCCTGCCCCTACCCCGGCGGCGCGTACCATGTCCCGATGGCGGAAACCGGCGGCGCCTGCCCCTACCCCGGCGGCGCGTACCATGTCCCGATGGCGGAAACCGGCGGCGCCTGCCCCTACCCCGGCGGCGCGTGCCGCGTCCCGATGGCGGAAACCGGCGGCTCGTGCCCCTACCCCGGCGGCGCGTGCCGCGTCCCGATGGCGGAAACCGGCGGCTCGTGCCCCTACCCCGGCGGCGCGTGCCGCGTCCCGGTTAAAATACACACCAGTTTTCCTGCCCCTTGGAGTATGCGTGCCAGCTCGACCCTTTCTTAAGTGGGCCGGTGGCAAGGGCCAACTGCTGCCCGAGCTCATCAATCGCCTTCCCACCCAGTTCCGACGCTACCACGAGCCCTTTGTGGGTGGTGGCGCGTTTTTCTTTGCGCTCTGGGGCCAGGGACGCTTACACCATGGTGCCAGTCTGAGCGACTCGAATCCCGAGTTGATTGACTGTTATCGTGCGGTGCGTGACCATGTCGAGGATCTGATCGCCGCGCTCCTCCATCACAAGCCCCACTTTGGGGATCGAGCCTACTTCTACGAGGTGCGGGCCTGGGATCGGGAGGCCAATTTTCGCGAGCGCTCGCTCGTCGAACGGGCGGCCCGGACGATCTTTCTGAATCGAACATGCTACAATGGGCTGTACCGGCTCAACAATAAAGGTTTTTTTAACGCGCCCTTTGGCAACTACAAGAATCCGCTGATTGTTGATCCCGATAATATGCGCGAGACGAGTCGGGCCTTACGCCAGGTCGAACTGCACGAAGGTGATTTTGGTCAGGTGGTCGAACGGGCAGTTCCTGGCGATCTGATCTACTTCGACCCACCCTATGTACCTGTTAGTCCGACGGCATCGTTTACTGCCTATACCCGTCATGGCTTTGCCGAGCCCGAACAACAACGGCTGGCACGCCTCTTTTTTGAACTGGCTGAACGAGGCTGCTATGTCATGCTAAGCAATTCGGCCACAAGTCTGGTCCGCAGCCTGTATGCCAACGCTCCCCTAAGCCGCACAGTGCTTGCGAGTCGCAAGATCAATTGTGATGGCAAGAAACGCGGCGAAGTCGAAGAGTTGATCGTCTGTAGTTACCTGGCCCAACGCAATGGCGTGCATCCGTAAGCACAGGGGTGTTGCACACAGCTACATCTTTTTTACCGCTTTACCTCGCAAGCTTATGTTGTAGCCAGCTTTTTCTACCGTTCATGCATACGTACATAACCGCCGGTCCATCCGCCTCGGTGGTATGTCGAGGATCCTACGGGAGCACAGATCTATCCCGCCAACCCCGGAAGTTGTTATGACTCAGTCTACTGCCCCTTTCCCTAGTTCAACGATTACGGCCCTCGCACCCGTGACTCTGCCGTCGTACCGCCAATTACGCTACGGTGGCGACGATATGGGCGTTGAGCTTGAACAATTCCCTCCCGAGGATCAACAACTCCTTGTCGATCTTTACGCAGCGTTGCAGCGCCTGCTCGAACTGCTGCGTGATCAGCCCGTCGTCCCAGCCCAATTGTTAGCCCGCTGCGAAGAGCTCGGTTGGGACAGTTTGATGCGCCAGTTGCGCGGTTTGCGGGTGCCACCTGACATGAGTGGTGATCCGCTATGGGGTCAGGCAATCCACGACCTGCGCGGTGGCGCTATGCAAGCGCTGGCGGTCATGATCCAGATGACGACGCTGGGAATGATCCGCCCGGCCGACCTTGAGCGGATGTTCTTCCTGACCCGCGACCAACTCAAGATTATGCGCAACTGTGTGGGCGGCCTCGACCCCGAGGGTTCGGCCCGTGATGCTGCGACCCGCCTGCACGATGCGAGCCTGTTGATCGAAAAATGGGCGGCGACCGAGCATTACCTGGGCGAACGACCAGCCCAGATACAGGTGCATAGTAGCTTTAAGGGTGCGATTGCCGAACGCTGCCTCGAGTTTTCGGCGCTGGATCGGGTGATTTACAACCTGATCAACAATGCGACCCGCCACAGTGCCAATGGCCAGGTAGACATGTGGATTGTGCCAGCCGGTGACGACAATCTACGGTTTGCGGTTGCAAACCCAATTAGCCCCGAACAGCAACGCACCCTCACCAACCGCTTTCCGAAAGGTCCAGGCGCCCTCTTCAGTGGGGGCTTTAGCACGACCGGCAGCGGTCTGGGCATGCGCATCTGTGCCGATTTTGTCTGTAATGCCTATGGCATCCGTGAAATCAGCCAGGCCCTATCCGAAGGCCATCTGGGGGCCACCTTGCTTGAAAGCCATTTTGTGGCCTGGTTCCACTGGCCCGTCGTCGGCGACTAAATGCACTTCCTGCACGTCAACCAGCTCTATAACCCGGCTTCGGGAGCGTCACGCTATTTTATGGAGTTGGGGGAACGGTTGGTGCGTGAAGGCCACCAGGTCACGGTGTTCAGCAGTAATGCGCTTGATCTTGAGTATTTTTGGGATGGCCGACGCCGCCATCTTACTGAACCAACGGCAACCCATGGCGGGGTTCAGATCCGTCGCTTTGCGGTGCAGCGCCTTCCCGGCCCGCCGATCAGTTATGCTATTCTGCGCCGTCTGATGGTCGAATTAGGACGGCTCGGTGCAATGAGTGGGCCGCTGCTGCAACGGCTGGCGACCCTCACCCCACGTCTACCCGGCCTCGAAGAGGCGCTGGCAAACGATCCGAGCCTAGCCGATGTGGCGCTGGTGCATACCACCAACATCACCCTGGACTTTGCGATCATCCCGGTAGCCCGCTGGGCGGCCCAACGCGGAATTGCCCACCTGTGTACGCCCTTTGTCCACCTGGGCGAACCGGCTAGTCGTCAGATCGTGCAGTACTACAGCATGCCCCACCAGATCGCCCTGTTGCGGGATTGTGCCGGAGTTGCCACGATGACCAGGCTGGAACGTGACTTCTTGCAGGCCCGGGGCGTACCAACCGAACGGTTGCATGTGGTCGGAGCCGGGGTTGATCCCGCGGAAGTGGCAGGCGGTGATGGGGCTGCGTTCCGCAGTCGCCACGCCATCAACGGACCTATTGTGCTGAGCCTGGGGGCGGCCGCCTACGACAAAGGCACCATCCATACCCTCGCGGCCCTGCGCCAACTCTGGGCCGAGGGCCAAACGGTGACCTGGGTGCAGTGTGGGCCGCTACTGGCCCATTTCGAGCACTACTATGAGCAGTTGCCAGCCCCTGAACGGGCCATGACCCGGGTGCTTGGTTATGTGAGTGATCAGGAGCGCCGCGATGCGCTGGCCGCTGCCACCCTCTACGCCCAACCATCGCGCACCGACAGCTTTGGCATCAGTTACTTGGAAGCATGGTCGTATGGCGTTCCCGTCGTGGGAGCCATGGCCGGCGGCGTGCCAGCCGTGATTGATGAAGGCATAAACGGCTTGCTCGTGCCCTTTGGCGACGTACCAGCCCTGGCAATGGCCTTCCGCAACCTGTTGCAGAATCCCGAGTACGCCCGCAAGCTCGGGGCCAACGGGCAGGCCAAAGTGGCCCGCGAGCTCACTTGGGATGCGGCTTACCGTCGAGCACGGGCGCTCTATGCCCAAGTACTACCGATGAGTGAAACGTTATCGGGATTGTAGATTCTGTCACACCGCTATTCATCAGCATCAGGTAGATTAGAGCCTGCGGGGGGGAGCGGAGCAACTCCTGCGCCAGTTTGATGCTTTGCCGCCGCCGCAGCCCAGTTGGCCAGCCTAGGTGTGATGCATTGCACCAAGCACAGGAGTTGCTCTTGACCCGCAGCGCCATGACCATGCCAATGGGCTCGGTCGTGGCGTTTTGCATAGGGTGTTAAAAGAGTGTTACGATTCGCTCTTGAATCGCGCCCGTGAGCGTAGTACAATGCGCCACAAGTTAGGAAAATCCGTAAGGACGTACCACAAGGACGTGGTACCGCGCGATACAGAAAGAGTCAGCGATGCAACCAGTCGCATCGGCATCTCGTCATCGCGGATCAGTGTGACAGCTACCGGAGCCCTCGATGCCTTGTGCGTTCGAGGGCTTCGGCATTCTGTTTTTTTCGCCTGGGTGCATCCTGCACCCGCGCAGCGGATGGAGGACTACGATGGAACTGCACGTCAAGAGTCGTAACAGCAAGATCACCGAGCGCCAACGCCAACACATTGATGAAAAACTCACAAAACTTGCACGATATATGGACGGCATCAATAGTGCCCATGTTGAGGTGCATGTCGAGCAACAGCGTAGTGTTGGCGAGGTCTGCCGGGTACAGGTAACCTTAACTGGTGCCCACGGGGTTATTCTCCGTGCCGAAGAACAAGCCTCGGATCTGTATGGGGCGGTGGATGCAGTGCAGGATGTGCTGCAGCGCCAGATCAAGCGCTACAAAGAGAAGTACTGGCGGCGGGATCAGCGAGCGCGTCGCCAACTCGAAGAGGCCGAACAGTATGCGGCCGAGGTCGCCATTGCCGAACTAGAACCCAACGAGCCGCTGCCCCGGGAAGTTATTCGCACCAAGCAGTTCACGCTGCGCCCTATGTTTGCCGATGATGCGATCGAGCAGATGGAACTGCTCGGCCACAATTTCTTTGTCTTCCACGATGCCGAAAGTCAGCGGATCAGTGTATTATATCGGCGGCGTGATGGCAACTATGGGCTGATTGTTCCCGAAGGCTAAAGTGATCCTGATTATTCACTGACCAGTCCGTTCACACACAGGCGCGAACCGCAATTGCGGTTCGCGCCCTTTTGGGGCCTACATATGCCACATGACGGCCTTACTTTAGTCCGCCTTCGGCTAAGGATGAGCGCTAGCCGATGCATAGGGGTTGTAGTACCAAGCGTCTATGGTGAGCTTGTGAGCAAGATGGTATGCTTATAACCAAGCTCAACGGAATGCTTAGCTTGACGATATAGACAAAGGCAGGCCCCTTATGCGTACCACGATTCATACTTCAATAGCGATTACCCTCCTTGTCATGCTGAGTATCGCCTTGCTTGGGAATACGACCTCGGTGTATGCTGATCCAGAGGTTACAGCGGTATCTCCTAGGATGTATTTGCCGCTTGTTCTAGCCCCGGGCAATCCGGGTCAACCTGCTGATGAGACTGCGATCCGCGAGGAGATCGTCGCGCTGGTGAATAGCGAGCGGGCCAAGAATGGCTGTGGGCCAGTCATCCTTAATCCGCTCCTGACCAATGCGGCCCAGGCCCATGCCGAAGATATGGCCGTCAATCGGTTTTTTGCCCATATCAATCTGCAAGGGCAGACGCCCGGCCAGCGCATTACCGCCACCGGCTACCGCTGGATGCGGGTAGGCGAAAACATCGCCGCCGGCCAGACCACAGCCCAACAGGTGATGCTTGATCCGCAGTATGGTTGGATGTTCAGTGCCGTCCACCGTGCCAACATCCTCAACTGCGAGTTCACCGAGCTTGGGGTGGGTCACATCGAACTACCCGGCAGCCCCTTCACGCATTACTGGGTGCAGAAATTCGCTCGTCCGATGTTGTAGAGCACCCTGTGCTCCCTGTTCCTGCGTTGGGGGGGGGCGGGGGGCGGGGGGCGGGGGGCGCCCCCCCGCTTTTGGCCCCGGCCCGGTCCACACTAAAAAAAACAAAACAACACACCCACACCCCAACCCCGGGCCCATCGCATACACCCACACA
>JBLWKA010000061.1:0-10845 GCA_048381555.1 Oscillochloridaceae bacterium umkhey_bin13 | reverse complement strand
CGGCCCGCCCCTACCGCTTTGGGGGGTTGATTAGTTCGGCCCGGGTTTTTTTTGCCACCCCGTGGGCCCCGGTGTGGGGGGGGGGGGCCCCGGGGGGGTAGCGGGCGGCCCCCCGCAACGCTTTTTAGGCCACGGCTGCGATCATAATGAAAAAGACAAAGAAGCAGAAGCCAACCGCAATCAGGGCTAACTGAGCATACCCCAAGATCATTCCGGCCAGGGCCATGCCATCACCTGAAAGGCGGCCTGGTGCATTGCGAATCTCGCGGCGGGCAATGTGGCCCGTGACAACCGCCACAATCGCGGCCAGCACCGGAATCATCACCCAACTAATAATCCCGGCTACCAGACTGGTAATCGCCATGCCACTATTTGGGATGACCTGGGAGACTGGCCCTGTGGTTGGCTGGTAACTTTGGTAGCCATCAGTAGGTTGGTAGCCACCGGGTTGGATCGATCCGGGTGGCGGGGGCGGCGGAAAGGCCGACCGGGCGTTTAGGGTGGGAGCCTGAGGCTGTTCGTTCAAGCGTGCGCCACAGTTGTAACAGAAACGCTGATCAGCATCGCTGGTCGCGCCACATTGGGTGCAAAGCATAGCTCTTCCTCATCTATCAATCCCTGCACTTCTGACGTCTTGCGGTCAGCGAAAGTTGCATTGCAGGGGCGCTGCCGGGAACCCGTGCAAGCGCAGGTTTCCAGGTTGGTGGGAGAACTATGTTCTCCTACCAACCGTATTGGTTTATACCAATTACCTGTGAACATCCGGCATTGTTACCCCGAGTGGAGCGAGGGGTCTTGCGCTGCCCGCTTAGATTCCTCGCTGCGCTCCTAATGACATATCGGATGTCATCCCAGCACCACTGGCCGACGGGCCATAGGATACTCGGAATGACAAGAATGACGATTGAACCACACCTTACGCTTCAACGAGGGTGCGGGCTACCACTTCGATCTGTGGGGCGGTCACGAGCGCCTCGCCCACCAGGATCGCGTCGGCCCCGTAGGCCCGTACCTGGGCGACGTGTTCGGGAGTAAAGATCCCACTTTCGCTGACCAATACGGGCCGGTCTGAGCCGGTAGGCAGCAAGTGTGCCAGCCGTTCGGTCGTCGTCAAGTCGGTTGTAAAATGGTGCAGGTCGCGGTTATTGACCCCGATCACGCGTGCATTGACGGCCAGGGCGCACTCCATTTGGGCTTCGGTATGCACTTCAACCAGGGCGGTCATGCCCAGTGATTCGGTGAGGGTTAACAGTTCACGCAAACGTGGTTCATCGAGTGCCCCGACGATCAAGAGCACAGCGTCCGCACCGTAGGCCCGGGCTTCGTACACTTGATAGGGGTCGAGGATAAAATCCTTGCGCAAGACCGGTGGCCCACCCTCAAGTTGGCTGATCGCCTCCAGATACTTGAGGCTCCCCTGAAAGAAGCGTACGTCGGTCAGGATCGACATCGCCGCCGCCCCGGCATCACGGTAGGCGCGGGCAATTGCCATGTGGTCAAACGGATCGATCAGCACGCCGCGGCTGGGCGAGGCCCGTTTGACCTCGGCGATTAAGGCGGTGCGTGGTGCCCGTCGTAGCGCAGCGGCGAAATCACGTGGGGCCGCCACGCGACTCATTCGCTCTTCGAGGGCGTCGAGCGGCACTTTCACCCGCTGGCGGGCGACTTCTTCGACCTTGTGGGCCAGAATGCGCTCAAGAATGGTGGAGTTTTGCATAGGATGTTGTGTTGCGCGAGACCAGCGCCTACTACCTTTAACGATCACACGATGTGATCCCCTGGGTCGCATGGGCGGCAAGCAGGGGATCATTGTACAGCGCGGCTTCAAGGTCGGGTGGATTTTGCAGCAGGCCGAGTTGCTGCATCAGGGCGGCCTGTTCGGCCCAAACATTGGGATCACTATAGCCGAGACAGCGCGCCCCTGGCCCGTAGCGCAACAGTGTGATCGTTTCGTAGGCCTCGAAAGCCAGTTGTTCGCGCTCGAGTTCGTTATTGACTTCCAGGATCAGGTCAATTGCCGCTTCGGGGTTGGCGACGGCCTCTTCCCAGCCGCGTAAGGTTGCCGCAACGAAGGCCCGCACGGTACGAGGATTCTGGCGCGCAAATTCTTCGGTGGTAAACAGTGTATCGCCCATCAGGTTGACCCCATAGTCACGAGCGACAATCAGATCGACCTCGGCCCCTTCGCGGCGGGCGGTATTAGGCTGATCAGTCGCATAGACCGGCCAGACCTCGACCCGGCGCTGCAAAAAAGGGGCCAGACTATAGTCACCCGGCACTTCGGTAATCGTGCGGCGATCAACCCCGGTAGCCGCTAATAAAGCCAGATACTCGGTTTCGACATTATCGCCGTAGAACATGCCGACGGTGCGACCCGGAAAATCCTGCGGGCCAGCAATGCCGGAGTCGGCATGGACCATAAAGGCCACCGGACTGGCCTGGAACCAGGTCGCCAGAGCGACCACCGGGATGTCGCGTTCGCGGGCAAGCAGCACCGTATCGGCTCCGGTACTACCGAAGGTGTCGCGTCCGGCCGTCACCAGAGGCAGCGGTACCAGATCCGGCCCACCGGAATGCAAGGTTACGTCAAGTCCCTCATCGGCATAATAGCCCTTAGCCTGGGCCACGATATAGCCAGCGAACTGCCACTGCAAAAACCATTGCAAGCGCATACTGACTTCGCGCACCTCGGGCGCATTCGGGTCAGCGGGTGGGGTTGGGGCAGCCTGGGGCGCACAGCTCGTCAACAAGACAGCGAACAAGATCAGCATCAACACGTAACGCATCGGGCGGGTTCCTCATTTAGACATAGTTCAGAATCAGCCTTTTCGGCTTGACCGTTCAGTTCAACACCTCTGCATCGCCACAGCACTCCACCTCCCCGAACGGTCACGTAGATTTGCACCATGTCTTAGGCAGGGTTGCTAAGCAGATACTTCTCGGCCATCAATTCCATGTGCGTTTGCAGCCGGGGGGAATGCCGTTTGGCTGCATCGGTAAGTTGCGCGATCGCGTCCTCGGCTGCCAGCATGCGAATCGCGCTGCGTGCCTCGCTAAGCACATGAGAGGATGGCGATTATATCATCTCCGTCGCAAGACTCTAGGTGCTGAGCGCACGTTCCCCTATGCTACAACAGCCCGAAGTGCGACCCACCATCGTAAGGAGGAGTGCGATGTTCACCATGATCGTCGTCGGTCTGGTCACCGCTGTCCTGCTCGCTGTCGTCGCCCGCTGGTTGGTACGCACGCCCGAACCGCCCCCGGTGATCTATCTCCAGGTTGTGTCTATTGAGCCGCAGCCTCAGGGCAATGGGTGTTTGCCGATAATCATTCTGATCGGAGTGATTTTGTTCGCGCTGACCCTGGGCTAGGCTAGTTAGCTCTGCACGAGCCATTCCACCATCTCGGCGAGTGGCTCGTGCTGGCCCTGTTGCCAGGCTGCTGCAAAGCTAGTCGGGCCGAGCGTGGCACGCAAGGCTACCAATTCAGGCGGTTCTACCGGTACGAGGCCAGCCTGGCCCCATGGGTTTTGGCTACGCACATTATGCACGACCGCCAATAGACGTACGGCTGCAACCGGCAGATCGCAGGTCGCCATGGTCTGGGCGGCCAACTCAAGCACATTGGCTGTTGCTGGTGGCCCAACCCAGTCTAAATAGAAACGAGCCGCCTCGCCGAACAAGCTACGACCCTCGCGCTGCCGCCCTTGCAGCATGGCAATGCGCCCGAGCCGTACCATCACTTCGGCCCGCCCGCGCTGGCTGCCAAGCGCTGTCTGAAGGGCCAGGGCCGTTTCGTAGCTGGCCTGAGCAGCCATCAGATCGCCAGCCCGTTCCAGCACACCCGCCAGGAGACTGGTCGTGGTGGCTACCCGCTCCCGATCACCAAGCTCGGCATATCCACTGATCGCAGCTCGCAGATCAGTGACCGCCCTAGCCAGATCGCCCCGATCCAGCCGCACCAACCCCAGATTGCAGGTGGCCCGCGCTACCCCATGGGCAAAGCCGTGCTGCCGAAACAGTTCCAGCGCTTCGTGGTGCAGGTTGTAGGCTTCATTAAGCTGCCCTTGCATACGCGCAACCAGACCCAGACCGTTCAGGGCGAGCGCATGAGCGAGTTGGTCATGATGTGCAGGCGTACAGGCCAGGCTCTGTTCGTACCAGGCTCTGGCCCGTTCCAGGCGGTGATGGCTGCTAAACTCCAGAAACCCGGCCGTGCGCAAACCTTTCGCCAGCAGCGCCTGATCAAGCACCTCGCCCTGATCGAGACGGCGACGGGCCTGGGCCAGCGCCTGCTCGATCCAGGCTAGACCTTCACTGGTTGAGCCGCGCACATACCAGAACATATACAGACTACTGCTGATCCGGAGGGCCAGTTCGGTCTCATCTGTAGCCAGACTCCAACTGAGTGCGGTGCGTAGATTGGCGAGGTCAGCAACCAGACGATCAAGCCATAACAACTGTTCCGGCCCATGGAGGTGCGTTTCGGCGTGCTCTGCGAGATCACCTAACACTTCAGCCTGGCGGCGCTGCACCCGGCTATCTTCTCCGTGTTCCATCAATTGTTCATGGGCATAGGCCCGCACACTCTCGAAGAGCCGAAAGCGCACCTTGCCAGCAGGATCAGGCATGGTCAGGCACAAATGGGTTCGTACCAACCGTTCGAGGGCCAGGTTGGCCTGATCGGTGCTAACTGCTGCAACTATCGCCAGCAGCTGGGCCGTCGCGCCACCGCTGAAACTGCCAAGGTACCGCAATACGGTTTGTTCTTGTGGCGTAAGCAAACGGTAGCTCCAGGCTACCGTGGTACGCAGGCTCTGCTGATGGGCAGGTAGATCATAGGGGCCACCAACCAGCGCGTCCAGCGGCTGGTCGAGTTGGCGGAGCAGGGCGCTAAGGGTATAGATATCGCTCCGGCCAGCGGCAAGCTCAAGCGCCAGCGGCAAATACTCCAGCCGCGCACAGATCGCCTCAGCCAGTGGGGTTGTCGTTGCATTGGCACTCAGGAGCGGATTAACGGCCTGGACTCGATCAAAAAAGAGTGCAACCGCCGCAGTTGGTGCTAGGGGTTTAAGATACAGGCGGCGTTCGGCGCGCAAACGCCACGGCTCACGACTGGTCGCCAGCATGCGCAAACCGGGACAGGTTCGCAACAACTCGGCCACAAACGGGGCTGCCGCTAACACATGTTCACAATTGTCAAGGATCAGCAGCGCACTTCGCTCTGCCAGCAGCATAACAATCTGCTCAATCAGGGGCAGGTTACCTTGCTCACGGACACCAAGGGCCTGAGCCACGGCAGAGGGCACAAAACGGGCTTCGGTCAGGGGCACGAGATCGACCAGACTGACCAATCCGGCAAAGGTTGGGGCCAGCGCCCGGGCTGCCGCCAAGGCTAGTCGGCTTTTGCCCACTCCAGGCGGGCCGAGCAAACTTAACAGGCGGATACTTGGGTCACGCAGGCGCTCAACGAGCATGTCCAGTTCGCTGTCGCGCCCGATCAGGGGCGTCGGCGGCGTGGGCAAACGACCAGGAAAAGTGAACCCCGGCTGGGCGAACTGCTCCCAGGGCGGGTTGCTCGGATCAAAGGATTGCCCACGTACTGCCACGGCCACAAAGGCAGCCTGTTGCGCCAGTGGGATACGCAGGGCGGTCGCGAACTGGGCCGCGATGGCCTGGGTAAAACTGCGTTCGCCAGTTTCGAGTTTCCGAACCAACGAGGGTGAACAGTGGGCCTGAATGGCAAGCGCCCGTTGCGAGAGCCCCAACAGTTCACGGCGCCGGCGTAGCCAGTGACTCATGCTTGATCGCTCAGCCATTCAGTTTGACTCGCTTTGTGGCACTTTTGTGGCGCTTTAACCAAGGGATCGTGCTGGCGTGCAGGGTGTCTATTTTGGCACAATAGGCCCACGCGTAGCCTTACCTAGACGAGGAGTACCCCTGATGCGGCACACCCTGGCCCGAGTTGTATTGACCATGATCTTCGCCCTGACAAGCCTGTTGCTCCCGACGGTCACCCGGCATGTTCAGGCTGCCGAGCAACCCATCGCCGAGCAGGAACCCAACCATACGCCTGAAACGGCTCAGAGCCTGGCAAATATTGGCGCAGAGCACCCGGTCACAGCGCAGATCAATAGTGCTGGTGATGTGGACTGGTACCAGATCAATGTCGAAATCGGTCGTACCTATGTGGTCGAAGCCTTTGATACGGTCAGGGGACTCGCCGCGCAGCAAGTCTATACTTGTAGCGGTCTCTTCTATTCGATCGGACTCAGAATTACGGTCTATACCGATCCTGATGTTCCTGCGGTGGTTGACCAGTGTGGTCTAGGCGGGGGTGGGCGGGTGCATACCTATGCCGAATTTCAGGCTGATCGGAGCGGGCCGTTCCTGATTCGCATTCAGGCCCACGCTACCAATCTAACCGGCAGCTACCGTTTGCGCATCCTCCCCAAATTTAACGAACCGGGCGCGAGTTGGGATGGCACGACCTTCGAACCCAATAACCATGCGACAGTTGCCTATGCGATTACCGCCGGTGGTGGCAATCGCTACACCACCGAGATCGAAGAGGTGAGTGGCATTTATAGTCGGCGTGGTGGCGATGTAGATTTCTTCCGCTTTACCGCTGAAGCCAATACTGAGTATATCGTCGAGTTGCTGGATGTTGCTGATACGCTGGCGACCGAGCGGGTTTATACCTGTAGCGGCCTCTTCACGAGCAAAGGCTTACGGGTCACGATCTACAATCCGGCCAATGATCAAGTCACTGACGAGTGCTTTCTGAATCGCACGAGTGATACGCGGCATACGCCCGTGCGCTTTACTACTAACCGCAGCGGTACGTTCTCGATCCGGGTGCTCCCGCATGACTCTGATGCATTCGGGAGCTATACCTTGCGGGTACGCCCTGTCTCGGAAGAGTATAAAGTCTTCCTCCCGTTGACGCGGCGTTAAGTCCTCACCGCCCACGCCGCCAGAAGATCACCAGCCATTCGATCAGTGCCAGCAAGCCATGCAAGGTCAGGCTGAGCGCGGCGGCCAAGGCAATCGCCGCAAAGACGCGGTCGGTTTGCAGGTGATAGCTACCCACGCTGACGACGAAGCCGAGTCCGCGCCCCGCCCCGGCCAGTTCACTTACGATGGCCCCGACCACGGCCAGGGCGGCGGCGACCTTCAGGCCGGCAAACACGGCGGGCAGGCTGGCGGGCAGGCGCAGGTGCAAGAACACATCACGCGGCCTGGCCCCCCACGAACGCAACAAGCCGAGTTGTTCGGGACTGACATCACGTAGCCCGCGCACGGTGCTGACCAGGATCGGGAAGAAGGCAAATAGTGCAGCCATCGCCACCCGAGGAGCCAGGCCGTGGCCTAACCAGATCGTGAGCAAGGGAGCCAGGGCCGCAGCGGGAACGGCTTGCGAGAGCAAGACCCAGGGGTAGAGCACGTCTTCGAGCGGGCGCAAACGCACGAAGGCCAGGGCCAGCAATAGGCCTATCAGGCTGCCCATAGCCAGGCCGAGGATCGCGGCCTGGGCCGTGAGCGCGGCGTGCAACCACAGATCGCCCGGGCCAACCAGGCGGGCTAGCACCCGCGAGGGCGGAGGCAGCAGGTAGGCGGGCACCTGGGCGGCGGGCAGGCCCCATTCGAGCAGGGCCAGCACTATCAGCATCAGTGCGGCGGCGGCGGCGTAACGACGGGCCAGCGGCAACCAGCGCCCTGGCCCACGTTGATGTAGCACCACCCCGCGTACCACAGCAGGATTCGTCATACGCTCATGGTAGCACAGGTGAATGGTAGGTCTGCCGATAGTGTTCCCGTAACGCATCAATACTAACCAATTGGCCGTTGGCATCCTCGTAGTACCAGTACTCCCAACCATTCGAGGCGGGCTGCTGCTGGATCAGGGCGGCGAGCTTGTGGATCGAGCCGCTGTGACCCTGCCAGAGCAATTGGGCATCAGCCTTGATCGTCGCTACGGCCTGGCGCTGTTTGGCATAGAGCTGCTGTCCAACCGTCAAGTACTGGGCTTCGAGCAATTGGGCAAAGCTGACGCGTGGGGCGGTACGTTTCGAGGGCGTAACCAGTTCGTGCACGCTCAACGAGGATTCTGGAATGGCAGTGAGCCGGGCGCGGGCCAGAGCCACATATGCTGGCGAGCGCTCGATCCCCAGGTAGCTCCGTTGAAGCTTCTTCGCCACAGCCGCCGTTGTGCCTGAGCCAGTAAAGGGGTCGAGCACAAGATCGCCTGGGTTGCTCGCGGCCAGCAAAACCCGATAGAGCAGGGCCTCGGGTTTTTGGGTCGAATGGGCCTTCTTGCCATCAAGCTTTAGGCGCTCAGCACCGGTGCAAAGGGGAATATGCCAGACATTTGGCATCTGCTTATCATCGTTAAAATGCTTCATGGCCTGATAGTTAAAGGTATATTTTTTCTGTTGCTGGGATTTCTTGGCCCAGATCAAGGTTTCGGTAGCATTCTGAAAACGAGTACCGCGAAAATTAGGCATAGGGTTGGTTTTATGCCAGATCACATCATTCAGAATCCAGAAACCCAAATCCATCATGATCGCACCAACCCGAAAAATATTATGGTATGAGCCAATAACCCAGATCGTGCCATCGTCTTTGAGCACCCGCCGACAGGCCGTGAGCCAGGCGCGGGTAAATGCATCATAGGCGGCCAGATCGGGAAACTGATCCCAGGCATCATCAACCCCATCAACCACCGATTGATCTGGACGGAGCAGTTCGTTTTGGAGTTGCAAATTGTAGGGCGGATCGGCAAAGATCAGATCAACCGATTGTTCTGGCAAACTGGGCAGGATTTCGAGACAATCACCGTGGATGATTTGGTTACGGGGCAAGGACTGATCGGGTGATTTGGGTAACATAGTCATATGATACCAAAATTGGCGCAAAACCGAGTCCGCTATACAGATGAAGATCGAACCTTATTCATGGCCTGAGTG
This sequence comes from Oscillochloridaceae bacterium umkhey_bin13, assembly GCA_048381555.1. Taxonomy (GTDB): domain Bacteria; phylum Chloroflexota; class Chloroflexia; order Chloroflexales; family Chloroflexaceae; genus Viridilinea. Next base: position 1,877 of record JBLWKA010000061.1, on the reverse strand, counting down.
CAACGCCCTGCGTTGTCATCCCGGAGGCAGTGAAGAAGCGGCGCTGATGCCCATTGAAGACCCCTCGCTGCGCTCCTAAGAAACAAACCCCAATCAGGTCGAAGGAGGTGCAGCGCCATCCTTGTCATTCCGAACGGAGCGCAGCGCAGTGAGGAATCTTCACTGATTAGCAGCGAAGACCCCTCACGGAGTTTACCCTGAGCTTGCCGAAGGGTTCGGGGTGACAAGGTGGGCGCTCAGCGTGACCGAACCCCTGTTTCCTTCAACACCACTGTCGGGGTGACAAGGGGGCACAGCGGGGTGAAAAGGAGGGCACAGGGCAGTGCATACTCAGAATGATTATGCATTACGATCAACTGTTATTGGCATGAGGACTGATACGAGGATGGTCTGCATCCGCGATAATAGGCCCAAGGTGATCCCAGGCTAGCAAGCAGGAGTGGCAGCTGGGCATCTACCGAAGCTGATTGTGCTGCCGCTGCTGCACCATATACCATGGCCCACTCACTTGCCCCCCATTTCCGCCTCGCTGCAGTTAATAGTCCGGCTGAGATCGAACGAGTTGCGGCCTTCGATGCGCTGATCCACGGCCCCGGTAACGAAAGCACCTGGCGGGCCTGGATGGCTGAGCATCCCCATGCCAACCCGGCCCACTGGCTGTATATCGAAGATCAGACCACCAATGAAGTGGTTGCCTCGCTCTGTTTGTTGAGTTGGCGGCTCCATTATCAGGGAATCGGGTTGCGCGCCGCCGAGCTAGGCGTGGTGGGCACCGCCGAGGCCTATCGTAATCAGGGCTTGCAACAGGTGTTGTACGCCCGTTTCAACGAACTGATGCAGGCGGGCGGATATGATCTGAGCCACATCCAGGGGATTCCTTATTTCTACCGCCAGTTTGGCTATGAGTACGCTGTACCACTCGAGGCGAACTGGCGGCTCGATCTGCCGATGTTGCCTGAGGCTGCACCCGAAGGGTATGCCTGCCGGTTGGCGACGCTGGATGATCTGCCCTTGCTGGTCGCCTGGTATGATCAGGCCGCAGCCAGTTTTGATCTGGCCACGCTGCGCGATGAAGCGACCTGGCGGTATCTGCTTGGACCGGCGTTAGCGACCGAAACCGGGGCCGAAACCTGGCTGATTGAAGGGCCAGCCGGAGCGGGTGGTTATTTCCGGGTGGCCTATCATGGCTTTGGCAATGGTCTGATTGTGAATGAAACTTCGAACCTGGGGTACGCTGCCGCGCTGGCGGCGCTGGCGCATTTGGGTAACCTGGCGCAAGAACGCCACAAGCCCTATCTACGCTTGAACCTGGCCGCAAGCAATTCGCTGCTCCAGGTGGCGCAGAGTCTGGGTGCGCATAATGGCACAGCCTATGCCTGGCAGGTGCGCCTGCTCAGGCCTGCGGCCCTGCTGCAGAAACTGGCCCCGGTCTTTGAGCAACGCATTGCGGCCAGTCTGTATGCTGGAATGAACCGGGTGATCGGGCTGGATCTGTACCGTGAGCGCCTGAACCTGCACTTTGTAGCCGGGCGGTTGCAGGCAGTCGAGCAGGGAGGAACGCAGGAACCAACCGATTTGCGGCTCCCACCGCTCCTGCTCGCTCCTCTCCTGCTAGGACACCGCAGCCTGCCGGAGATTAACTATCTGTACCCAGATGCCTATGCGGTTGGTACAGCCGGGCCGTTGATCGAGGTATTGTTTCCGCCTTTGCGTAGCTGGTGGTATCAGGCCTATTAAACAGCAGGGCTGTTGCAAAGTCCGCCTCTGGCGGGGGATGGGGGCGGCTGCGCCGCCCCCACATCCTGGTTTGCGTGCAGTTTGGGGGCGGTGCCCCCCAAGGGCTCGCCCACCACCGGGTGTGCCGCGCCTTTGCTGAC
>JBLWKA010000060.1:0-33254 GCA_048381555.1 Oscillochloridaceae bacterium umkhey_bin13 | reverse complement strand
GGGTGTGGCGGATGACCCCGCTGTTGTACCACATGCCGTGCAATTCTGCCCGAATCACGAAAACTGCTCCAATCGATCATCCGCAAAAATGGCAAACGTCGGATTCACTCGCGAACGGTGAGATCAATAGATTTGACCCAGCGCAAAATCTGCTCGCTAGTATACTTTTTTTCACTATGATGTACACTCATATCTTTGTCCAACCCAATATGGTGCAGGGGTGTCTTAAAGCAAGCGCAGGCGCACCCAGCCCAGCGGTGCGCTCGGCCCGCCGCCGCGCTCGACCAGGCGCCGACTCTTGGGGAACTCGTCAACGCCGTTCCGACCCAGGCGGAACTGGCTGCGTACCATAGCTAGCTCGTCGGCAGTCAGCGCCGTGCCTACGGTCTTGCTCAGCCAGCCCGCCCCCCAGGCCAACTGGAGCAGCGCCTCGCGTCCCGCCTCCAGGCCCTCAGCCTGCACAGCCAGGTCGTCGTAGAAAGCGGCCAGCGCAGGCGGGCCATAATCAGCGTAGAAGCTCTGTTCGTAGGCGATCACTTTTGCGCTGAAGGCCTGGCAGTGGCCCAGCCAGCCGCGCAGCCCGGTCTCATAGCCCTCAAGCTCGACCTGGCGGGCCTGCTCGGGCGCGAGTAGGAAGTCGTCCAGGCGCAGGCTCAGGCGTAGCTCGACGCCGGGGCGCAGGGCTTCGACAAAGAAGGCCCAACCCTCGCCCTTGGGCGTCAGCCGGTCACGGCGCAGGCTGTAGAGGGCAACCTGCAGCAGGTCGAGACTCTGTTCGGGCGCGGCGGGGGCGCTGTCGGCCACCTGCATCGTCCGTAGCAAATCATAGTAAGGGTTGCGCCCCAGCAGCCCACTCATCAGCGGGTCATCGGCGAAGCGCGGGTTGTAGCCCAGGTCGCCCCGCCCGATCGGCTGGTCGCGGGCGCGCAACAATGCCCAGGCCAGCGCGGTGCGGATGGCACCCTTCAGCGAACTGCCCGGCAGGTAGGGGCGCCCGAAGACGTCCTTGACCTGGCCGAGCATGCGTGGCACCCGGCCCTGGCCGGTGGGGTTGGGCAGGCTGTAGCGCGCATAGCGCTGGCGCTCCTCGGGGCCGAGCAACTGGCGCAACGGGGCGGCCTGCTCGGCCAGGCGCAGCCGCTCGCTGCTCAGCCCGGCCAGCATGCGCTCGTGGTCGATCACGTAGACCCGCTCGGCGCTGACATAGTCCAGGTCATCGAGCATATCGCTGCCGCCTGCGCCAATATGCAGCGGGGTTACAGTGGTCACAGCGAGCCGCTGAACTGTTGCGATCGCGCTCATCCCTCCTCCTCTGGTGCGCCCAGGCTAACGAGCCGCAGCGGCAGGCAGAAGGCGTAGCCGTAGCGCCAGACCGGGTGCTCAAAGCCGATCTCCGGCTGCACATCGGCCAGCAGGCCCAGCGGCGCTGCGGGTAGTGCCGCAGGCAGGAGGCTGCCCTCGCGCAGCATCCAGATCCCACGTCGGCGCAGGTTACGCCCCTCGGGCGAGAAGATCCAGCCGCGACGCAGGATGCGCCGGTACCAGGCCGCGCCGAGCAACTCGTACTCTTCGGGGCGGGGCGCGTAGAGCGAGAGGGTTAGCTGACAGGTAGGCGCAGTGTCATCGTCCGCCAGATCGAGTAGCGCCTCTGGCGGCGTGTCGTCAACTGCACAATTGAACTGGCCATGGCCGACGCTCCGCTTCCCGCCCAGCCCCTCCTCTTGCAGCACCGTGAGCGCCGCTTCTAGGTGTTCAATGTACGCCTCGTCGGTGTAGTTGGCCCAGAAGGCGAGCCCACAGCCGTGGGCGAAGCGCAACTGACCAACGTGGAAGAGGTTGGCTGCCGCGTTGCGTCGGTCAAGCGTGACCCGCGGTACCAGGTCATCGCCGGCCCACCAGAGTTCCAGCCGGGCCGGTTCACGCTCCCACAGCGCAGTCAGGCGTTCGCGCTCTTTTTCGTTGGGTTCGTCGGCCAGCAGCAGCTGGCGGATCTGGGCCTGCTCACCGGGCAGCGCCCAGACCTGACCGCCCTGGATCAGCTCGCGCTCGGCTCGCTCGGGCGTTAGCCCCGCCCCCTGAATGATCAGGCGTAGCGCACCGGGGGTCACGTAGCGCACTTCCTTGAGCGCCTTCTCGCGGCCCAGGGATAGCAGCGGACGTGGGAAGAGCTGGAGCGGCCCGGCGAAGGGGAGCGCCGAAGAGATCAGGAAGGGCGGTTGGCGCTCCAGAAAGGGATCAAGCAGCGGTAGGCGCAGGTCGTCCGGCCCGGCCTGCAGGCCGAGCATGCGCCATGCCGAAACAAGCGCCGCGAAGAGCGTATCGGAGTGCAGCAACTCGGCGGTCTCTTCGACCCCGACGCCGCGCTCACCGAAGTGGAAGGCCCCGTGCGGGTGCAGCCGGTAGCGCCGTGTGCGCGCCATGGCTAGCCCTCCGCCCGCAGCTTATCGCGTGTCCAGTCGATCAGCGTTTGTTCGGCGGCGAGCAGGCTGGCCAGGTCGCTGAGCGGAGCACGATCAAAATCAATCCGCGCGCTGCCCTTGCGCAGGGCCGCCTGGAGATTGATGAAGCGCACCTTGCCACTGCCACGGCTGCCCAACCCGCCGAGGTAGTCGTCTTCGAGCAGCTGCATGGCCAGCAACAACTGGCGGATCAGGCTGAACTCGAAGTCGGTGCCCCGGCCCAGGTCATAGAAGCTGAGCACCATCAGTGCCTCGGGCGGGCGCTCGACTGGTGGATCATCGTCCGTCGGTAGCATGGATCGGAAGCGCGCTCCAGCAGGTACGCGCTCGATCTGGCGCGGCAGGGCCGCCGAAGTAATGCGGTCAATCGAGGCCTCCCACTTGACCTCGCTGTAGAGGAAGTCGGTCTGGGCACCCTCTAGCGAGGCCCGATCGAGGAAGGCGTCGCGCACAGTCAGGCGGGTCGGTGCCGAATGATCAAGTTCGCCGGGCAAGCCAAAGACCTGACAGACCGGACAGACGTCATAATCCGTCTTTTTGCGGCAGACGTGGATGCGCACTTGGCCGATGCGCTGCACCTGATCGCGGTCGTCGGGGTCGAAGCCACGCGCACGTTCGGCCAGCGAACGCATTTTGCCCTTGAGCGAACTGCCGGGCAGGTAGGGCGCACGCGTGCGCGGGTCGCGGATGACAGGATTGTCGAGGGCGCCGATGCCAATTGCGGCCGGCGAACCGCCAATATGCAGGCCCGTTACGGCCTCGACGGTGCCACTGATCAGCAGCCGCCCCAGGAGTTTGAATATCGCCATTACGCTCCTCCTACTGCTCGCGCCCACCGGCGGCTTTGTGGTAGGCCAGGATGGCCTCGAAGAACTCAACGAAGCGCGTAAAGCGTTTGCGGTCGTGGCCAACCAGATCGATTGCCGGGGTGAGCACCTGGGCCAGGCGCTTGACGCCTTCACCCTTGCGGTTCTCGCGGTCGCGCTCGGCCTGGTAAGCCAGGCGTGGCTTGAGCAAGATCAACTTGCGGTGGACACCCTCGCTAAGGTGCTTACCCGCGTCTAACTCGCGCTTGTGCTGCTCCTGGGCCGCATTGGCGTCGGCCTCGGCCTGAATCTGGCGCACCGCGCCAAAGAAGCCGCGCACCTGGCTACTGGTCAGGCGCTCGGCGAGGGCCAGCCCGCGCCCGAGCTGCTCGGCCCAGGTAACCAACTCCTGCACGTTGCCCTTTGCAATAATCTGCTCGAGCGTCGCCTGGTCGGGCACCGGCGTGGTCGCCGGATTCCCGGGGCGCGGGCCGCGATCCTGGGTCATCGTTAGCCTCCCGTTCGTATCAGCAGTTGTGCCCAGCGCACCGGCAGGGCCAGAAAACGCATGGTGTGCCACTCAGCCTGGCCGGACACGCGGGTCAGGTCGAGCGCCTCGCCGGCCAGGCCGAGGATCTGGCGGCGCAGTTCGAAGTTATGACTGGGCACACGATCAGCCATGCGGCGCAGGCCGTAGGCCAGCAGCGGCATCCAGCGCCCGTAGGCCAGGCGCTCCTCGGCCTGCTCGCCACCGGCGGCGGCGTACTCGCGCGCTACCGTCGCCAGCAGCTGAATGAGCGCGTGGGGGGCATGATCGGGACGTTCGCGCTGCTCGGCCAGCACTCCCAGGTCGATTAGGCGGGCCAGGGTCTGGGCCAACTGCTCGGCCTGAGCCAACTCAGCCCAGCTCACGGTCACCCCGAACAGGGTCACCGCGTCCTTGACCGTCACCCACTCGGCGCGGCCACGGTCGCTCTGGCGCACCTTGCGGCGCTTGGCAGTGCGCAGCGCCCTGTGCGCCTGCTCGGCGGCTTGGTAGAGCGGGAAGAGTGACGACTCAGCCACGATGCCTGCCGAGAGCGTGATCGGGGTCACGGCCAGTGGTGCCGTGCGATCGACGTAGCCGTGCAGGGCGTAGCTGGCGAGGTCGTGACGCAGGCGCGCGGCCAGCGGCGGCAGAACATCCCACGGCCCGACCACGAAGTTATCGTCGCCGCCAGCGTAGATCACGTAGGGTAGCTTGCTGCGTGCAGGCACGGCTACAGACGCATCCTTGGGCATGCCGCGCCGCGCCCGCACGCTCGCCTGCCAGGCCCCCTCATCGGTTACCTGGGGCACGCGCTCACGCCACGCCACGTCCACCTGACGGCAGACCAGATTGAGCCAGCCCTCGAAGAAGCGCGTCAGCGCCCCGCTCAGCGCGGCAGTATGCAGCAGGCTACGTGGCCACAGGCGCTGATGGAAGAGCCGACCCAGGTCGTCTACATCCATGCGCAGCACGCCGTAGCGCTCGACGCCGGTGCTATCCCAACGCGCCATCAGGTCGAGCGAGCGAATCGCGCCGGATTCTAGTCGCTCAGCCCGCTCATCAAAGCGCCGTCCAGCGTCGGCATGGTCTGCGGTCGGCGACCGCAGCCACGCCTCGATCGCCTCCAGCGCCTGCCCCTGTTCAGTGATGCGTGGCGTAGTCAGGGCCAGGAAGCGGAAACCGTAGCTGCATTGCTGGTCAGGCTCAGCGGGCAAAAAGTCGGTATTGTTCAGGCGTAGGAAGGTCGTGCCCGGCGTTGGCTCTAGCTTACGCGTGAAGCGATAGCTCAACCCAAACGTAGCCAGGGCCTGATCCCATGCCGGGCGTCCGTACCAACTCGCGGGGTCAGGCAGGGGCGGCAGCGGGTTGATCGTCAGCGCCAGGTAGCTCGCGTTCCCGGCATCAAGCTCACGAGCGGCGTCGGCGGCGTGGCGGGCCAGGCCATAGGTATCATTAGGACGCTGGTTCGAGACCCGCTCGCCAAAGCTCGCGCACTGGTCGCAGCGCAAGCCCTCACCCAGTTCGTCGTCAGGAGCTTGATAGCGTCGATCCGGCAGCTCGACGTGACAGATCCGGCAGAAAGCATCGCTGCCCGAGCCGACCAGACCCAGGGCGCGCTCAGGCGTCGCGGCGAAGAGCCGGGCTTTCTGTTCATCGAGCAGCCTGGCCGCCTCAGCGGCAGCCTCGGCGAAGGCGTCGCTGGCGAGGTCGGCGGCGGCCACGGGCGTCCAGGCCAGGGCCAGGGCCAGTTCGCCGCCGTGGAGCAGCAGCAGACGCTCGTTCAGCGCCTCGCGCAGCGCAAGCAGGGCCTCCGCATCAGCAACGCGAGCAAGCAGACGCGCATTGCCACCCGCGCTCGCGATCAGACAGAGCTCGGGCAAGGCGAGGGCCGCGAGGATGGTGCGGGCCAGGCCATCACTGAGCAGTTGCAAATAGAGCGAGCGTCCGCGCAAATGCTTGGCCGCGCCCTTCGCAGTAATCGTATAGAGCATCTCCTGGATGCCTGAGAGATCCAGCTCGATTAGCAGCAGTTGCTCGCCGTCGGGGGGGACGGTCGCCACGAGGGCCGCGACGGCGCGGAACTGCTCGAAGACCGAGACCCCTGGCACAACCAGGCTGCCGGGCACGCTCCAGCCATCGCGGGCCAGCAGCGCAGTAAAGCTCGCCAGTCGCTCGGGGCCGTCTGGCAAGCGCGTGGCGTCGCGGACAAACGCAGCCCAGAGCGCGTCCGGTTCATCCTCCCGTGCCTCAAGGTTTAGATCGAGCGAGCGGCGCGGGAGGTAGGTGGCCTCAAGCTTACGGCGGCGCTGGTCGTCAAAGGCAAGCAACGAAAAGATCGAGCGCAGTCGATCAGCCTTAGCCGGTGTATCCAGTGCCACAAAGTCACCAAGCTGACTGCGCGCAGCGGCGACGGCTGTGGCAGCCGCAGCGTCGTCAGGGGCGAGCAGCGGCGCGAGTGGGCTGTCGGCGGGCAGAGCCTGGCCAAGCTGGCGGGCCAGGAGGCGCGTACCGTAGCTGATTAGGGCGCGCTGGTGATTTGGCAGGAGGCGCTCAGGCATGGGCGCAGGTTTCCTCGTCAGGCGGCAGGGTGGCGGCAGACCCTGCGCGCAGGCGACGCGCTCAGGTTGATTATAGGGCGCAGTCCCACCTTCCGCAAGGGTTGTGGATCGGAATGCTGATCACGGTAATCATACGTTCATCTTAGCGCAAAGCCTTGACATAGGCAGCGTTCATGTGCCAGGATAGACCCTAGCGCAAAAGGGTGCGCGCAGCTCCGGTGAGGGAAACTGCGCGCGGTGCCCAACTGGGCGCCAATGGCCTCACCGCGAACGGCAGCGCCATCGTAGTCAGATTTACGATAGCACGCCGGCGAGGAGTTGTCGAGTGGATAGTGCTGATCCGACGATTGAAATCATGGTGACGCTGCGCCACGAGCAGGATGGCAGCCAGCGCGCCGATCTGCGTTTGCACCAGCCGGCTAGCCCGGTTGATTATGATCTGGCCGTCGCACGGCCCGTGCAACTCGATTATGTGGCCCTGCGGGCGCTCCTGCTTGATCCCGTTAGCTACGGACGCACCCTAGCGGCGCAGCTCTTCGCCGACGACGATCTGCGCGACGCATGGGCGCGCGCCGCGAGTGTGGCGGCGGTGAGCAAGTTGCCCATGCGGTTGCGCCTCGACTTAGACCCGCGCGACGAGGAGTTGCACTGCGTGATCTGGGAGTTGCTGACCCCGCCGGGGGGCGGGCAGGCGCTGGCACTGAGCGAATACGTCCGGCTTTCGCGCTACCTCGGCACCGCGAATCTGGCCACCGGCGTACATCAGGCCAGCGCGGCACCCCACGCGTTGATCATCGTCGCGAACCCGACCGACCTGGGAGACTTTGGGCTCGCACCCGTTGATAGCGCAGGCGAAGTACGGCGCATCCAAACCGCACTCGGCCCGATCCCGGCCACCATTCTCGCCACTGGTGGCGACGAGCCAGCCACGCTCGACCAGATCCGCACGGCTATGCGCACCGGGCCAACGCTCTGTTACCTGGTCTGTCACGGTAGTTTCGTCGCCGACGAGCCCTACCTCTGGCTCGAGCGCGACGATGGGCAGGCTGAGCGTGTGAGCGGTACGGCGTTCATTGCGATGCTCGAGAATCTGGCGATCTACCCGCGGCTGATCATCCTGGGCTCATGCCGCAGCGGCGGTGACGGCGCGCGCGTCCTGCCTGCGTTGGCCCCGCGGCTGGTGCAGGCGGGCGTGCCAGCCGTAATTGGCGCTCAGGGCGACCTCAGTATGGCAGCAGTAGAGGCGGCCTTGCCGGAGTTGATCGCCGAATTACGGCATGACGGGCGGGTAGACCGTGCGCTCGCTGCCGCACGCGCCGTGCTGCGCGGTCAGTCCGATTGGTGGCGGCTAACCCTGTGGATGCACCTACGCGACGGACGGATCTGGCCCGTCCCGGCCTCCGATCCAGCCATTACCGCCCTCACAACGCCGCTCGACCGAAGCTTCGTCTGTCGCCACCTGCGCCTCAGCTTCCTCTGGGCCGAGACCTACGAGCGTCCGCAGCGCACGGCAGCCGAAGCGGTCACCCTCGACCTCGGCAGCGAAGCGAACTACAGCGCGACCTTTGCGACTCTCGCGAAGGAAGGGACGATCACCTTCCCCGATGGTACGGCACTCGAACTGCCGTGGCACCCCTCCCGCCGTCAGAACTTCTGGCGCTGTTACCTCGAGCAGCAACCGCTCAGCAGTATCAGCGGGCGCACGGCCTACCGCCAACTCGTCCCGCTGCGCGTGCGCCTCCCCTGGCAACTCGCGGTGGTTGGCTTCAGCGGCGATGCCGAGATCGAGGGCTTCTGTACGCCATACGGGAGCGCCTGTGTGGTAACCATCCGCTGTACCGACGATTTGGGCTTGGCTGAAGCGCTGATGCTGGCACCGCTGGTGCGGCGTGCGCCCCTGCTCAGCGTGCAGACGCCCGACGGCTTCCTAGCCTGTACGCTGGAAGATCTGGCCGATCGCGCACTCGACCACCTTGCGAGCCTCGGTTCAGACCGTGCAGCGCGCCGGCGCACCGACCTGCACCCATTCAGCATTGCCACCATCGTGCGCGGTGCGGGCGTCCATCCGGCGCTGCCGTTTGCCGAAGACAGCGCAGCCCATCACCTACTGGAGACGTTGACCCGCTGGCAAGCGCCCGTAGCGGGGGTTAGGCCCACCAGGCTGATTGAGGCCCGTATCGCGACGGACAGCACCAATGCCCAGGCCGGCGACCTGCTCTACGGCCACCAGCGTGCGCGCGCGATCTGGCTGCCGCGCCACTTCACCAACCTCAACCCCTCGTCCGCCCTCGGCTGCTACCATCGCAACCTGGTCTTTGCGGCGTTGCAAGTCGAGAGTATGGGCGGGCTGATCCGCCAAGCCGCCGCACGGTTAGAATCTGGGCAGCGCCTGAGCGGCGTGAGCCGAAGCTGGGCCCAGCGGGCCTATGGGGCACTGAGCCGCCTGCATAGCGGGAGCGAGTTGCACACCTACCGGAGCATGAGCAGCCGACACCAGCTTGCCGACAACGCATTGCTCGCGCCGCTCAATCGAGTACGCCAGGAGTTTGGCCAACTACCATTGGAGGAGTCACGTGCGTGACGGCTCCCAAGCCCGAGGGCTGAGGGCTGCATGGAATGTCGGCTTGTCGGAGCGTTTGCGAACAAAAACTTCTACTCCAAGGCATCCTGTTCACTTCAAACGGTGCCGCTGGGGATCTTCGGAGTGGCGCTGCTCCAAACCCTCTCCTTCTGGCTGACCAACAGCATCCGCATGCCTGCGGTGATCGACGCGACTGGGGTGCTGCTCGCCTGTACCGTCGCGTACGTCTACAGCCGCTATGCGTGGGCGGCTACGTGGTGGCTACTCCTCTGGGTCGTGTGGATGCCGATCACGCTGGGCTTCAAGCTCTGGGCGTGGGCAAACGGCGCAGCCTGAACACCACACCTTGTGTGCTCATCCAACACCTTAACCTTCACTGAGCGCCGTGGTGATGAAGCGTTCGGCAGGATCGCCCACTGCTGCACCTCTTCCGGTGTCCAGACCACGCTATCCTTGGCGGGAAAGAGGCCAACTAGCACCAAGTGGTAGACCGCGCCATGCCGATGACGCGGTAGATCCGCGTCCTTGACGACGAGAATATCAAGATCGCTAGCGAGCCGAGCATCATCATAGAGCCGCTGCCGCGTCCTTGACGACGAGAATATCAAGATCGCTAGCGAGCCGAGCATCATCATAGAGCCGCTGCCGCTTTTCGTCCAGATCAGCATCCCCGCCGAACGGAATAATCCCCGCCGTACAGTTCGACACCACCACCAGCCACTTCAGCCCTTTCATCTTGTGGATAGTGCGAGCGTGTCCAATTCGATTAGCGTTGGAGCTAACCATTTGCTCACGCGCTCGCTCAGTATCGAGCAACACGCGCTCAGCGGACGACCTCTCGCACAGTATACCTACAGTACTTCCCAAAAAAACTGGCGGGTCTGATGCCGTGTCAAGCAGTTTGTCCGTCCCGCAAGGCCGCGTCAGTCGCGGCCAGCGTAACGTAAGCCTAGCTCGCACCTGAAGTATGCGGGCTGCAGCCGCACTACGCCCGTGCAGGGCCATTCCTCCCTCGGCTACCCGCACACGCTCGTTGGCACCATAACGCATAGATACCACCGCGCTGCGGTGGTTTTTTCGTGTGCAGGTATCCACCCTCATCAAAGGGAGCCTGCATGCAATCGATGCTCGACGCACCACTGACCACCACCCTGTTCCATTGCCGCACCGGCGGCTTCCCACTCGCTCGCTGCTCCTACGCCCTGCTCGACGCCGATGGCAATGCGACCAACGAACACGACCGGGTCGCCATTGTCCGCGTCACGGCGATCTCTGGCGAGCGCTTCCGCCTCCGCGATCGCGCCGAGATCCAACGCTTCCTGAGGGCGATTGGGCGTCCGAGCACTGGCGAGGTGGCGTCGTGAGCCCCCGCCAGCGTGGCGGCCAGGCCCGCCAGGCGCAGCTTCGCGCCACACTCGGTGACGACGGCTACCGCCACCATCAGCAGGCGCTTGGCCGGGCCGGTGATATGGCCCGCCAGGCCAATCTGCGAGCAACCCAGGGAGAGTCCGGCTACTCTGCCCATCAGCGCAGGCTCTATCAGCGGGCCGTGGCGAAGCACGGGGCTGAGCGCATGCGCACCATCCTCACGACTGCCCATGAACAGCGTCGCTGTGGGCGGATCGCCAACCCCACGCCCGCCGAAGCCCTGCTCCACTGGCTCGCCCTCACCGCTGGCTTCACGCTCCATGCCGACCTGGGTGGCACGTTTGCCTGGGAGCAGTATCGCGTCGAGCCTGCCCGCTGGCCCTTCATCGCAGCTGACGCCCTGATCGAAGCGCGTGTGCGCAGCTTTGCCTGCGACCTGCTCCTCCCGACCCATGCCCTCGCCATCGAGGTGCTCGGCGGCATTCACACCCTGACCCCTGAACGCGACGAGGCCCGCCTCGCTGCCCTGCGCGCCGAGGGTCTCACGGTCGTGACGCTCACCAACGAACAGATCTATCGCGGCGAGGCCGATCATCTGTTTGCAGATCTGCGGGAGCACCGCCATGCCGCCTAATAAACGTAGAACGTAAAGCGTAGAACGTAAAACGGCTGCGCCATTGTCCTTCGTTGCCGCGTTGCGTCGGTCAGCGCTTCTTGGTTCATGTCTGAACTGAGCTCCCGATAGCGCCAGTTCACCATGGTGCCCGATCCTCGCCCACCTCTACAAGGGAACACGGCTGCTCCATATGCAGACTCGCTGATGTTGCTTAAACCGATCAGGCGTACGTACTTTGTTCTTTCAAGACCCAACTCTTGCCAAGTGCGGCTCATCGCGTCACAGCAGCAAACGCCTCATCATGTGCCATCATTAATCCAGATCAATCTCTCATCCAACAACGAATGCTGACATCAGGCTCCCTGTTCTACGTTTTACGCTCTACGCTCTACGTTTGCACCATCGGCTTGCCCGTGCATGTTCACGAGCGCGTGAACCAGCAGCGCACCGCCCGTAACCGGCTCAGCCAGCACCTCGGTCGTGAACCCTCGGTCGAAGAACTCGCCGCCGAGATGCAGCTGAGTCCGCAGCAGATCGCCCACCTCGACACCATCCGCCAGGAGACGCGCTCGCTCAATACGAAGGTGCGTGACACCAACGACCGCACCGAACTGGGTGATCTGGTGCCCGATCAGCGGGGTGATATCGAGGCAAGCGCCATTGCGGCGAGTATTCGCCGCGACCTTGGCGAGGCAATCCAGCGTCTGCTGAGCGAACGCGAGCAACGCTTCCTCCGGGCCTATTTCGGCTTTGCGACGGGCCAAAAAACCACCCTGGAAGCTATCGGTCGGCACGAAGGACTGACCCGTGAACGGGTGCGCCAAGTGATCGCCGAAGCCTTGGCCAAGCTGCGGGCCGACCCGGTGATCGGTGCGTATGCGCCAACCGACTCGGAATAGCCGATAGACTGATAGACCGATAGCCGAAGGACATCGCGCCAGTGCTGCGGCGACGACGAACAACGCATCAGGAAGCGGAAGATGCAGGATTGCGAACGCTCATTAGGATGACCATCATCACCAGCGCAGCCTGGGCACGCACGGTACGACCATTGCCACTTGCACGTACCTTTGATGCTACCGCATACCTGTCAGGCTGAGCGGAGCGAAGCATCTCGCGTTGCCGACGGGATGTCCTTCGCTTCGGCTTTGCCTTCACTCAGGGTGACAATGCAGCATCCACAACCAGAAATGGTAGTAATACGGAGGTGTCCCGATGATCCATCACCCACCTGATTGGCATGACGAACCGAGCGAAGCAGAACTTCATGCTGAGTTCCTGGACTGGATTGGGAACCACGCGACGCCTGCAGAGCAAAGGGTCATCCTGATCGAGCGCATGCGGGCCGCACGCCAGCGGGGCGATCTGCGCTGCCCGGTGTGCTGTGGCCGCCAACGCCGGCGCTGCTTGGCCTGCGGCGGCGTTGGCTACAGCGAACCGCCGCTGCGCTCCACGACCGCCACCGAAGACCTGGTCGCCCAGGATATTGCAACGACGCGCCGCCGGGTAGCAGCGTGAGAGGCAGTCATACCTTGCCGCACGGCTGGCGAGGTGCTACCCTGCGCGTATGCAACGACCGCCTCACACCGAAGCTTCCCAGCCGACCCGCACCCTGCCAGCGGGCTATCGCCCCGCTGGAGCCATCGATCTGTCCACCGTTTGAACGTAGAACGTAGAACGCAAAACGTAGAACGGCTTCGCCAGCGCGGTGCGTTGCCGCTTGCACCGAGCCACTGCGCTGTGCTGAATAACTGTATCGGAGCGTATCAGGTTACGCTCGCAGATGCCCACTCCACATGCGGTTGCTCGCCCGCTTGCCCAATGGCACAGGCCAACGGCAGCCACCCCGTTCTGCGCTCTACGTTCTACGTTTTACGTTTGAAGAGCGGCAGCCCCATTGGTGCTGATCTCGCTCGGGGGCCTGGCCCTGGCCCTGATCGCACCGCCCACCAGCCTGCCGCTGCTCATCTACGCAGTGAGTATGAACGCTGCGGGGGCAATTGGCGATGTTCTCGTGGTCGCATGGATCGCCGTCAGCCCACGCGGCGCACTCTTTCGCGACCAGGGCGACGCGGTGGCCCGGTTTGTGCCGCAGGGGTGAAGGGAGACGTGTGCGCTTTTATGGTCGCGACCGGCGCGGCCGCCCCGTCGGGATAGCACCAGCCGAGACCTCCTGCTGGTAGCGCTGTACCGCTGCCTCCGAGGTGTACCAGCGCCCGCCGCGCTTGCTCCCCGCGACGCGGCCCACGCGCAGCAACCAGCTCAGGTAGGCTGCGTCGATCGCGCAGGCCTCAGCCACGTCGCGGAGTGGGCGCTGCAGCTCCTGGGGCACGGCATCGCAGGCTTCCAAGAACAGGTCGAGCCCGCCCTCAACCGCACGCCCGATCACATTGACCAGTGGGTTGAACTGCCCATGATGGGCCTGCTCCAGCGCACGGATGTAGGTCGCCCGCCAGCCGCGCAGCAGCAACGTGACTGGGTAACCGGCCTGCATCAGTTGGAGGTTCAGGACGAGCCGGGCGGTACGCCCGTTGCCGTCGAGGAACGGATGGATGGCCAGCAGCATCTCGTGGGCAAGCGCGGCGCGCACAAGCGGGGGATAGCGCTGTCCATCGCCGTCCAGCCATACAAACCAGTCGTGCATCAGCCCAGGCACCTGGGTGTGGTGGGGTGGCCGATACTCTGACCCCGAGATGAAGACAGCACCGCGACGGTAGGCTCCTGCCGTCTCAACCAGATCCTTGGTGATCAGGGCGTGGAGCTGGAGCAGGGCGGCTTCGTCCAGGATGGCGTCGCGCTGGGCCAGATCCTGCACAAAGCTGCATGCGGTCGCGTGGTTCCGCGCCTCGAGGTGCTCCTGGAGCGTATGCCCCCCAATCGTGATCCCGTGCGCGATCACGAGCTGGGTCTCGCCAAGATCGAGGGTGTTGCCCTCAATCGCGTTCGAGTGATAGGTCAGCCGCACCCGCAGGTCTTCGTAGAGCTTCGCGACGATGGCGGGGGGGAGTGGGCGCTGGATGTCCAGGGCGCGGCGCTTCTCGCCGATGCGGCGCTCAAGCCGTGGATCCATGCGGATGTCAGGGTTCACAAAGCTCCTTAAAACTATCTCGTTTGTACGATTATATCGAAAAGCGAGATGGTTTTCAATGCGTGCATCGGCATTGGAGGTGGCGACGATGACCACGGGCGTGATCCGCCACTGCACCGAGATGAGCGTGCAGAAGCAGGACGTCGACTCGCACGGGCAGCGTGAAGCCGCCACCATGCAGTAACGCTAAGACCTAATGCGACCCCTCAGGTATTCGATACAACATCACGTTGGACGGGTGCTGCAATCATCTACCCGGTCATCCCTGCGTTGCGGGCCTTGACGATCGCCTGCGCTCGGTCAACGACCTGAAGCTTAGCGAAGATTGAGCTGATGTAGTTACGGATCGTCTTTGGGCTGAGCGCAAGCCGATCGGCAATCGTCTGGTTGTTCTCACCCTGCGCGATCAGTTCGAGCACCCGCCGCTCGCTCTCGCTCAGTTCGGGGAAGAGCACCGGCATTGCCGCCGGGCGTTGGGTGAAGAAGCGCATCATCCGGCCAGCGATGGCTGCGCCGAAGATCGCCTCGCCGTTACCTACCGCCAGCAGCGCCCGGCTCAACTCCTCGTCGTCCGTGTCTTTCAGCACATAGCCGCGTGCCCCGGCCCGCATCGCGGCGAACACCGAATCATCGTCGTCGAACATCGTCACCACGAGAATGCGGCACTCGGGTCGGGACGCGATGATCTGGCGGATGGCGTTGATCCCGTCGCCGCCGGGCATCTGCAGATCCATCAAAATGAGGTCGGGATGCAAGTCGTCGGCTAACCGCACGGCCTCGTGTCCCGACGTGGCCTCGCCGACAAGGCGGAGCTCAGGGTGGCTCGCTAGGAGCGCACGCAGCCCCTTGCGAAAGATCGGGTGGTCATCAACGATCAGAACCGCGAGCGTCGGGGTACTCATGGGTGCTTGCCTTTAGGCGCGGAAACCCACACCGTGTACGGGCGGGAGGAAGCGCCCTGCTTCAGCCCGCTTCAGCGTGCGCTGGCACGGGCGTGCGAATACTGGTATACTACGCTCAGATGTGCTGAGGCACTCGTGGTGCGCACCACGAGCAACGGTTTGCACGTTTCCAACTGAGCCTTCGGGGGTTCCGGCAGGCAATCCGCTGCCGGGTAAAAGGTTCACGGTCTGCGCCACGCACGACACCTTTCGTTGTGCAGGGCCGCCCGTCAGACGGCCTATGGTGCTGCGCCTGCGCGAGCAGGAGGAGCGAGCACAAGCCCAATCGTTTACGATTAGGTATCTGACACCGTTGGCCTCCAGGGGATACGTGCCATCACCGTCACACCGGTGCCAGGAGCGCTGTCGATCTGAAGGCTGCCGCCCAACTCCTCCGCGCGCTCGCGCATCGCGGCAATCCCAACGCCCTCACGGTACGCAGTGGGCAGTCCCGCCCCGCTATCGCTCACGCTGAGCTCGACGACCGTAGCGCCGACGTCGAGCGCGAGCACGCAACCGGGCGCGCAGGCGTGGCGGGCCACATTGCGCAGTGCCTCGGCAGCGATTCGGTAGAGTGCCACTTCCACTGCGGCCGACAGTGGTGGCGTCTTTTCAGGGAGGTCGAGGTGCAATACGGTCGGCTCAATCAGACGCCCCAGACTCTGTAGGGCGCCGACCAGGCCGTGTTCATCGAGCATGGGCGGGCGTAAGTCATAGACCAGTCGGCGGATCATGCCGGTGGCCTCGGCCACATCGGAGCGCAACTCGTCGAGCAGGGCCTCGGCAGTGGCGGGCTCGCTGCGCAGCACGCGACGGGCCACGCCAAGCTGGATGCGCATAGAAGCCAGGGTTGGCCCCAGACCATCGTGCAGATCGCGCCGGATGCGCCGACGCTCCTCCTCGCGGGCGGCCACCAGCTGGGTGCGCGAGTCCTGCAACGCTTCAGAGAGCTGCGCGGCGTACAGCGTGATCCCCACCTGGCGGGCCAGGTCATACAGCAGGTGCAGTTCGCTCGCCGAAAGGGTTGCGCCGGGCCGACGGGCCGCCACCTCCAGGTTACCGACAACCGTCTCGCCGTAGGTCAGTGGAATCGATGCGCGCTCGGCATCGGCCGGTGGCGTGCCAATGATGAACGTCTCGCCGTCGGGTAGACGAGTGATGGCCGCGTAGGGCAGCTTGAGTGTGGCGGTGACCGATGCAACGACCACGGGCACGATCGCCTGGGGGGATGGGTTCTGGAGCAAACCGGCCTGCAGGCGACTCAGCACGCCGTAAGGGTCGTCGGGCCAGCCGTAGATCAGCTGGTCGATGCCGCGGCGCATCCAACGGCTCACCGGCACAAAGCCCAGGCTGATCAGCAGCAGTGCGATCAGATTGAGCCACCAGGGAACCTCGGCATCTGGGGTGTTGATCCCGCCAATTGCCAGCACGCCGACATAGATGATCACCGCATAAGCGGCCACCAGGAGGGCGAGCAACCCGCCGGCAAGCAGGGCGTCGTTTAACGGTCGCCAGATGCCGTCAGGCCCCCGGCCCAGGCGGGCCAGGAGCCGATGGAACCGTCCAGGGGTGTCGTTCGCTTGCCGCATTGCGTTATTGCGTCTGGCTCATTGCCGGGTTAGACCTGGTCTGCGGCCAGAGCAACAGCGCAATAACCAGGATCGCCACAACGACACTGCTGATTGCCGCGATACGCCAGGAGAGATCAGGCGCGAAAATGACTCCCGGCGCGGCACCAAGCCCATCGAGGGCACGAGTAATGATCGTCAGCACGACGCCCCACTTCTGCATCCGCCAGACGCCGAAGGCCCCAAAAAGTCCTAGCATCGGAAGAAAAAGGCCGAAGAGCAGGATGAAGCCATAACCAGGGCCTTCCGTACCATCCAGGCCGGCCGAACCCTGAGGCAGGAAAGTCAGCGCCATTACAATTGCGACGAGGCTCATCAGCGCCTGCAAGATTGCGGCAATCGTGTAGTTGCGTGGGCGAGTCATCGGGACTTCCTTTCGCGCTATGCCGTGTATCGATGCAATCAGCATAGCGCCGGTACCGTCCCAGATCACGGGACCGGTGTCAGATCTTTTTGGGATGTTCGTCCCGGAGGCTGGGATACCACGTAATCATACGTTCACCCGGAAGCCGGCGCAAGCGCATCGCACTCGCAGCATCGAATTCGATTGGTGCAAACTCGGCATCACGATCATCATCTCCCACGACACACCCTCCCCCATCCACAGTCCTGTATCACGCCGCTTCGCTGGCGTGATGCGACCACCGCAGGCTTCCGGGTTCATCCAAGGAGCACTGCTGTGGCTGCGTTGCCCTTTTTCCTGGCCCCTGCTGACCTGTCGTTTGCTGGTTCCGCTGACCGTTTTCACAAGAATCTCGCCGCGCTTCAATTGGTTCACCAATTGGAGACCACGGGCCGCCCGGCGACCATGGACGAGCGCCGCATCCTTGCACATTACAGTGCCTTCGGTGAGTCAGCCCTGCTCAATCGGCTCTTTCGCTATGACCCGACGAGCAATCGCTATGTGCTGCTCCCTGCCTATGCCGCCTTTCTCAGCCCTGACGATGCCCGCGCCCTGCGCAGCGCTGCGCTCACCGCCTTCTATACACCGCTCGACCTGATCGCCACGATCTGGCAGGCCGTCATTCAGCTTGGGCTCGACCAACTGGAACAGCCGCGCATCCTCGAACCCGCCGCCGGCGTTGGTCACTTCATCTCGGCCATGCCGCCCGACCTGCGGGCCAGGGCTGCGATCACTGCTGTCGAGCTCGACCCCGTCAGTGCCCGCATCCTGCGCCACCTCCACCCTGACCTCACCCTCCACGCCGGGCTTGGCATCGAGCAGACCGACCTCCCGCCCGCCTGGTTCGACCTCGTCATCTCCAACGTGCCCTTCGGCTCTTTCCGCGTTCACGATCCCCACGTGCCGCCCGCGCTGTGTCATCAGATCCACGACTATTTTCTGGCCAAAGCGCTGCATCTCGTGCGCCCCGGCGGCCTGGTCGTCTGCCTCACCAGTTGGGGTACGCTCGATAAGCAGGCCCACGCCGTGCGTACCTTCCTGGCCGAACAGGCCACCCTGCTCGGCGCTTTTCGCCTGCCCAATGGGGTCTTCGCGCAGATCAGCGGCTCAGCCAGCGCCACGGATCTGATCATCCTCCAGAAGAAGCCTCAGCCTGCACCAGAACAACCCCGCTGGCTCGCGACGACCGAGGCGGACTACCCGCGTTCGAGTGATACCCGCTCGATGACCACCGGTTCGCGCTACACCAGCCCGATCAGCGACCCGGATCAGCTCGCTGCGGCCCGCATCACCGTTAATCAGCACTGGTGTGATCAGCCCGCCAGTCTCATCGGTGAGCCGCGCATTGTCGTTCACGACCAGAGCCTCTGGTTCCATGTTGCCCCTCCCGCAGTACCAGTCGCCAGTGTGCTTGCCACGCGCATGCGCCAGATGCTCCCCGCCGCCGTCATGGCACCAACGGACACCCAGACGCTGGGCTGCTCCGCTACGCATCCCAACCGCGAGCTCCTACCCCTCGCAGATCGCCGCGCCCAGCCCATCGCCCTCCCCCAGCTTGGCGGTGCAACCCAGGCCCGCGCTACCGGTCTGGCAACGATCTACAATGCCGCCAAGGCGCTGATCAAGGCTGAACTTCAGGACGACCCCGCAACCGACGCAGCTCGTGCCAACCTCAATCAGATCTACGATCAGTTCATTGCGGCGTACGGGGTCATCCACGACCCGCGCAATCAGCAGGTCTTCCGCGATCTGCCCGAGCTCCAGTTCCTGCTCGCCCTGGAGCGCAATCCCCGCCGCACGCCGAGCGGACGCTGGCTCGCCGACCGCGAGCCTATCTTTACCACCCGTACCATTCGCCCCCAGCGCACTGCGGCTCCCGGCTCGCGCAGCCCCGGCGACGCCCTGCTCTGCTGCCTCGACGAGCGTGGCACGCTGGATCTGGACTATGTCGCCACCCTCGCCGGGCTGCCTCGCGATCAGACTATCGCCGCCCTCGGTGCCCGCATCTACCGCCTCCCCGGCACCCACGCCTACGAACTCGCGGACGTCTATCTGAGTGGCGATGTTGGCACGAAGCTGCGCGACGCCCGCGCCTGGGCCGCGCGCGATCCCGCCTTCGGGCGCAATGTCGCGGCCCTCGAAGCCGTCCAGCCCACCCCCCTCGGGCCACAGGACATCCGCGTCAACCTGGGGGCATTCTGGCTGCCTGATACCGTCGTGACCACCTTCATCCAGACCCTGCTCCCCGCCTGGACCGGCTCTGCCCACTATCGTGCTGCCCTCAGCGACTGGCTGCTCAGCGATCCAGGCAACCGCGGGGCCACCACGGTCGAGGCCACCACCCGCTGGGGGACCCCACGCGCCCATGCCATGGCGATCATTCAGGCCTCGCTGCGCGGCGTGCCGATCACCGTCTCCGACCTCGTCATCCGGGACGGTCGCGAGCGGCGCGTGCTCAATCCCGCCGAGACGGTTGCTGCCCAGGAGAAGCAGCAGGCCATTCATCACGCCTTCCAGACCTGGCTCTGGGATGACCCCGCTCGGGCTGATGATCTCTGCGCCCGTTACAACGCCCGCTTCAATACCACCCGCATCCGCTCCTTCGACGGGAGTCACCTCTCCTTCCCCGGCATCACGACCACGCTCCTCCGCGACGGTGACCTGGCCCGCCACCAGAAGGACGCGGTCTGGCAGATTCTCCAGTCGCCGAGCACCCTGCTCGGCTTCGCCGTCGGCGGTGGCAAGACCTTCACGGCCATCGCGGCCGCAGTCGAGGCGCGCCGCCTGGGGATCTGCCGCAAGCCACTCGCCGTCGTCCCGAACCATCTCGTGAGCCAGTGGGCCAACGAAGCCCGGCGGCTCTATCCCGGCATCAACGTGCTCGCCATGGCACCCGAAGATTTCACCAAAGCACGACGCGGAACGGTGCTCAGCCGTATCGCCACCGGTGACTGGGATCTCATGGTCATCGCCCATACCAGCTTCACCCTGCTGCCGCTCAGCACCGCGCTCGTTACCACCTTCCGCGACCAGGAGACCGACCGCCTGCGGGCCTATCTCGAGGAGCAGCGCGCCACCGCGACCACCAGCGACGAAAAGCGTTCGCTCAAGCAGATCGAACGTGCCCTCAAACAGTTCGACGCCCGCCTCCATGGCTTGCTCGATCGCATTGCCCGCGATAGCAGTCGCACCATCACCTGGGACGAACTTGGCGTTGATCTGTTGATCGTGGATGAGGTCCAGGCCTTCAAAAACCTCTTTGTACCCACCCGCCTCACCGGCATCGCGGGCCTGCCCAGCGCCCACAGCCAGCGCGCCCTGGATATGCGCATGAAGACCTGGGATCTGTTGCGACGACAGAAGAAGGTCGTCTTCCTGACCGCCACCCCGATCATGAACACCATCGGCGAAGCCTACGTGATGCAACTCTACCTCCAGCAAGCCCAGCTCGAAGCCCTCGGCATTCACCACTTCGACGAGTGGGTCTCGCTCTATGCGCAGCCCAGCATGGCGTTTGAGCTCAAGCCCGATGGATCCGGCTTCCGCATGCACACCCGCCTCGCCAGCTTCGTCAACCTGCCCGAACTTGCCACCATGTGGCGGCAGGTGCTCACCGTGCGCACCAAAGCGCAGATGCACCTCCCCGAACCCGCACTCGTCACCGGCAAGCTCATTCCCGTCGTGGTGCCCCCGTCAGCCGCCCTGACGCGCTACGTGCAATCCCTGGCGGCCCGCGCCGAAGCCGTGCGCAGCGGGCGGGTTGACCCCACCGTGGACAATATGCTCCGCGTGGTGGGGGATGGGCGCAAGGCCGCGCTCGACATTCGTCTGGTCGTGCCGCAGGCCCCACGACCGCGCCAGAGCAAGATCGCCGCCCTCGTCGCCCATGTCGCCCAGCTCTACCACACCACCACCCCCGTGCGCGGCACCCAACTGATCTTCTGCGACCTCGCCACCCCCAAGGGCAGCCGCCGCGGCGAGGACGAACCGCCCACCCGGCTTAGCGCCGCCGAACTGGAGGGCGAGCCTGTCGAGGGTGCCCAGGAGGTCGAGACCGCCGAGGAGCGCTGGCTGAGCCATTTCGTCTACGCTGAAATCCGGGCCGGACTCATCGCGCACGGCCTCCCCTCCGAAGCGATTGCCTTCATTCACGATGCCACCACCAAAGCCCAGCGCGACGCGCTCTTCGCCGCCGTCAACGATGGGCGCATCCGCGTCCTGATCGGCTCGACCGGCAAGATGAGCACCGGCATGAACGTCCAGCAGCGCCTGATCGCACTCCACAATCTGGACTGCCCCTGGCGTCCCGGCGACCTCGAGCAGCGCCACGGGCGCATCCTTCGCCAAGGCAACCAGTGGCCCGAAGTCTACCTCTTCGCCTATCTCAGCGAAGGCTCACTGGATGGGTATATGTGGCAGACAATTGAACGCAAAGCGCACTTCATCGAACAGGTCATGGCCGGCGAAATCACCGCCCGCACAGTCGAGGATACCGCCGACAGCGTGCTCAGCGCCGCCGAGATCAAGGCCATCGCCAGTGGCAATCCGCAGGTGGTGCGCAAAGTTCAGCTCGAAGCCGAGGTCGCCCGCATGGAGCGCGTACGTGCAGTCTGGCTCGCTACCCGCCACAGCCTCCAGCGCGAACGGCTCGCCGCTGACGAGGATGTGGCGCGGATTGCAGCCCGGCGCGCCCAATGGGCCCAGGCGGCCGCCATCGTCGCCGACCACCCCCACGAGCCCTTTGTCGCCCAGGTGGTGGGAACCCGCGATCAGCCTGCCCGCCAGACCTTCACCGAGCGCGCCGCAGCCGGGGCTGCCGTACGCGCACGCATCACCGATACCCAGCGTACGGCCAGCCTCCAGCGCCAACGCCAGCGCGAGGTCATCGCCCACTACCGGGGCCTCCAGCTGATCGTGACCGCCCACGCCGTCTTCGATCCCGATCTCCACCTCTGCCTTCCCGACGGCACCAGCCTTGAGCATGTTACCGCCACGACCGATAGCGGAATCTGGCAGAGTGTCGCGCACGGTGTGAGCAACATTCCCGAGCGGATTCGGCAGCAAGATGCACGCCGCGCCGAGGTCGAGGCGCGCATTGCCACCCTGGAGCACGAGCATGCCCGGTTGGCGACCTGGGATGGCCAAGCTGCCTACGTTGCTGCCACTCGCGAGCTCAGCGTAATCACGGCGGCCTTTGCGGCGGCGGCCGAGGCCGACGCCAACGCCGACCTGCAGCGCGCCCGGGGTGAGGATGCAGCCGCCGGAGTAGCGCCAGCGCCCGTCCCGGTGACCACCCCGGCGTCCCCGCTCGACCATGGGCCAACCCTGGCCGAGGAACTCCTGGCCCTGGCGCGGGCTGAGCGTGCGGAGGCGAACGAGACGACCTGGCAACCATGCATTCCGCCCGCCCCAGCACTACGCGCCTGGATGGCAGCCGCATGCGCCCATCAGGCGTCCCTACCACCCACCAAGCCGGAGCTTCAAGCAGAGGCTCCGTCAGACTCTGTTGCTACAACCCC
The DNA here is from genome assembly GCA_048381555.1 of Oscillochloridaceae bacterium umkhey_bin13. Taxonomy (GTDB): domain Bacteria; phylum Chloroflexota; class Chloroflexia; order Chloroflexales; family Chloroflexaceae; genus Viridilinea. Next base: position 10,758 of record JBLWKA010000060.1, on the reverse strand, counting down.
TCCGCCACAGCCCGCCGCACCACGCAGCGCGGCCACCCCCGATCCCCGCCACCGTGTCCACCCGCCACGTGCGCCCGCCGCATCCCATTCCGCCGAGCAATTCTGGCAACTCCCGCTCTTCTGAACTATTGATCGGCCGGGTGCGATCTGGGACCCGGCCAGGAGGACATGCTGATGCCACGCCGTCGCCGTATCCCCCCTGAACTACGCCGCAAAACATGGACGGAAGGAACCGTCTGGGAGTTGCTCAGCGCAGCAGGGTGGCTCCCCTATCGCTTCGCCTCACCGCTAGCCGATCTCAGCCTGACGGCTCGCCAGCGCCAGAAACAGCGCCAGGAAGCCACGCAGCTTCAAACCACCCCCATCGCCTATCTGCTCCCGCAGCCCGGCACCGCCCGCCGCCCTGCGGTACCCTGGCTCTACGTGCGCACCACGCGGGGCGCACACTACCGCATTGGCACCGATGGAGCGATCACCCGCTACGGGCGGCGCATCCAGCGCCTGGACAGTGGCAGTATCACCACCCACACCTGGTATGCCTGCGATTTGCGCGGGGTGCGTTGGTTGCAAATCATCGCCACCGGGCGCATGATCCAGCACACACCGGCCACCATCCCAAGCGCGGAACCGCTCATAGCCGCACTACCCCCACTGGCTGCGAACCTCGTCCAACTGCGCCTGCTCTGAGCAGAGCCGAGCGGCCACGCGCCGAGCGGCCAAGAGGGTACCCGATGGAGGGGGGCCGCGATGCCCCTTACCCAGAAGGCATGCGCATGCTGACGTTGGCGCAGTCCACGCATGCGCCCAAGCGGAGTTGAATATATGTTCGCTTTCGAGTATCCTATGCGCAGCAGCACCCACACCGATACCACCTGAGGAACCGCCATGGAACAGCCCGCCTCCGACTACGATGGAGCCTGGAAGTACGCCCTTGAACAGTTCTTCCCGCCCTTTCTTGAGCTCTTCTTCCCCGAGGCCTTCGCCGCCATTGACTGGCACCACCCCTTCAGCTTCCGCAACAACGAACTCCAGCAAATCGCTCCGGAAGATCAGGTCGGCAAACAACGCGCCGATACGCTGGTTCAGGTACGACGCCGGGATGGCACGCCCGCCTGGATCTTCATTCACATCGAAGTCCAGTCGCAGCACGATAGCGACTTTCCGATGCGCATGTTTCGCTACAACGCTCGGCTCTTTGACCGCGAACGCCAGCCTATCGTCAGCCTTGCGGTACTTGGCGATGACCATCCCACCTGGGAGCCAAACGATTTTGGGTATGGGCTCTGGGGTTGCACCCTCGCCTTTACCTTCCCCACCGTCAAACTCTTGCACCTCGATGCCGAGGCACTCGCCACGATGCGCAACCCCTTCGCGACACTCACCCTCATCCATCGCGACGCCCAGGAAACCCGCGGCAACCCGGTGGCCCGCCTGCAGCGCAAACTCACCCGTTTCCGTGCCCTGCTCCGGCTCGGCTATCCCATCGAGGATCTCCACATCCTTCTTCGTCTGATGGAACACATCCTGCGGGTTGCCCCCGAACTGCAAGATGAAGCTCGTGCTACAATGAAACGTATCGAACAGGAGGAAACCGGCATGACGACGTTAGTTTCCGATATTGCAATCATCAGCCGCAGCGAGGGCCGCGTCGAAGGTCAGATCGAAGAGCGGAAAGCCATCGTGTTGCGCCAACTCACTCGGAAGCTGGGCACGCTTGATGCGACCCTGACCGACCGGGTGACGGCGCTCACGCCCGAGGGGCTGCTTGACCTCAGTGAGGCCCTGCTCGACTTTACGGCCCCGTCTGATTTGCGCATCTGGCTCGATCAGCACGCGCCGACCGATGCTGTCTGAACCTGGCATGCAATCGCCACCTTCGGTGAGCCAACCGGCATGACGACATTAGTTTCCGATATTGCAATCATCAGCCGCATCGAAGGTCAAATCGAAGAGCGGAAAGCCATTGTGGTACGCCAACTCACCCGGAAGCTTGGCGCGCTTGATGCGACCCTGACCGACCGGGTGACGGCGCTCACGCCCGAAATGCTGCTTGACCTCAGTGAGGCCCTGCTCGACTTTACGGCTCCGTCTGATTTGAGCATCTGGCTCGATCAGCACGCGCCGACCGATGCGGCCTGAACCTCATACGCGATTGCCAACTTCGGTGAGCCAACCGGCATGACGACGTTAGTTTCCGATATTGCAATCATCAGCCGCAGCGAGGGCCGCGTCGAAGGTCAGATCGAAGAGCGGAAAGCCATCGTGCTACGCTTACTTACTCGGAAGCTGGGCGCGCTTGATGCGACCCTGACCGACCGGGTGACGGCGCTCACGCCCGAAATGCTGCTTGACCTCAGTGAGGCCCTGCTCGACTTCATGGCCCCACCTGATTTGAGCATCTGGCTCGATCAGCACGCGCCGACCGATGCCTAGCGGTCGTGCGCTTGTGCACTGATCCTGCCCCGCCCCCATTGGTTACAACGCAGCTATTGCCTGCCCTTGAGCATCCGTGACGCCCCTGGCATCAGCCGGGGGCGTCATTGTATTCACGACCGACGCCTCTTGCTGGCATGGCCTTCCTCCTCGGTACTGACCAACTGATGTGCGTCCCAGGAACCTACCAGCCGCCCGGGCGGCTGGGCCTGAAGGGGTATGGCTCTCGCGCATGCATGCGGAAAGGTTCCCCCAATGCCTCGGTTCACCTCTGAAACGGCTGCCGTCGCAGGACGCCAGGGCGGGCGCTGTGCGTACTCCCGGCTCGAACAACGCTTCGCCACCCTCGTCCTTACCGACCCGTCCACCGCCGCCATCGTGGCCCACCTCATCACCCGTGGCTTCCGCCTCAGCATTGCCCTCCGGGCGATTGCAACTCCCAAAGGACGCTATGCGCATCAGTGAGTTACCGCTCCAGGATCAGCCGCTCAGCCGGATTGCCGACGATGGGGTTCACACGCTCAGCGACGCCGAACTGCTCGCGCTAGTTGCGGGCCAACCTGATCTAGATCGCTGTGCCCAGAGTTTACGCGACTACCAGGGCTGGGTTGGCCTGCTGCGCGCCGATCTCCGGGCGGTCACGGCAAGCCTGGGCACGCCCCGCCGCGCCGCCAGCCTCAAAGCGGCCCTCGAAATCGGACGCCGTCTGCTCAGCACGGGCTACGAAGGGCGCTATCAGGTCAGGTCGCCCAGTGACATCGCCCAACTCCTGATGATCGAGATGCTGGCCCTCGATCAGGAAGAGTTGTGGGTCGCGGCCCTTGATACCAAAAATCGCCTCCTGCGCCTCACCACGGTCTATCGCGGTTCGGTCAATACCGCCATGATCCGGGTGGGCGAAGTCTTCAAAGAGGCGCTGCGGCTCAATGCGGCTAGTGTGATCGTCGCCCACAATCATCCCTCATCCGACCCGACGCCTTCCCCCGAGGATATTCTCGTCACGCGCCAGATCATTGAGGCGGGCAAACTCTTGGATTGTCCATGCCTCGATCACCTGGTCATCGCCGGCGGGCGGTTTGTCTCGATGCGTGAACGCGGCCAGATCACATCTTGGTAGGTATCCTGTCTCGCGGAAGGAGGTTCCATGTCCACGGCGCTCGATCTTACCCCCATCAGTACACCGCTCCAGCATCTCCAGACCCTGGAGGCCGATCTGTGTGCCCGGCTGTTGGAACGCGACGAGACCGTGCGGGCGGCCCTCGTCGCCGTCATCGCCCGCCAGCACATCGTGCTGCTGGGCGCACCCGGTACGGCCAAAAGTATGCTCGTCGAACTCCTTGCCGCACGAATCACCAGTGCTGGCAGCGCGGCCAGCATCTTTGTCTGGCTGCTCACCCGTTTCACCACGCCCGATGAACTCTTCGGCCCAATTAGCGTGGCCGGACTCAAAAAAGACGAATACCGCCGCATCACGACCAACAAGCTGCCTGAGGCCGATTTCGCCTTTCTGGACGAGATTTTTAAGGCGAATGCCGCCGTCCTCAATGCGCTCCTCGCGTTGCTCAATGAACGCGTCTTCGACAATGGCCCCCGCCGCGTGACGGTTCCGCTCCAGACCTGCATCGGCGCATCGAACGAACTCCCCCAGGGTGACGATCTGCGGGCGCTGTGGGATCGCTTCGCCCTCCGCCTCATGATCACGCCCGTCTCCGACACCGCGTTCCCGCGTCTTTTGCGAATGGCGGCCCTGACAACGCCGCCCGCATGCATGGCGGCAAGCGAACTCGCGACGCTTCAGCAGACGACGCAGCACATCCCGATCCCCGACGGGATCATTGATGCCCTGGCTGCGCTCCGCAAGGAGTTGGCGGGCAAGGGCATGACGGCCAGCGACCGGCGTTGGCGCCAGAGTCTGGATCTGCTGCGTGCCCATGCCCTGATCGAGGGGCGTGGTATCGTCGAAGAAGATGACCTCGCTATCCTGCGTGATGTGCTCTGGACTAATCCTGAGCAGCGGAGCGAACTTGGCCGTGCTGCAGCACGCCTCGCGAACCCGCTGATCGCCAAGGCGGTTGAACTCGGCGACCAGAGTGCGAGCATTCACGATGCGGTTATGGCGGCGCAGCGCGATGGGCAGGACGAGCAAGCCAAGATGCAGGCAGCCATTGAGGGGGCGACCCGACTCAAGACGACCGCCGCTCAGATTAAGCGCCTGCTCGAACAGGCCCAAGCTCAAGGTCGCACGACCACCCGCATCGCGAAGATCGCTACCCAGGTGCAGGAGTTGCGCACGCAGGTGGCCGAATTGGTGTTGTGATCTCGTCGCACTCCTCCGGTGGCGCTGAACGATCACGCCATCCATGGACGTGCTCAGGAAAGGATTCAAACCGATGACCAATACCGACGCAGACGAGACCAGTGCTTCGCAGGTGACCGAACCCGATCCAAGCGAAGCAGTGGCCCGCTATGGCTTCGCACCAAGCCCGATCACCGACGGGAGCCAGGTGCTACGCCATGATGGCTATGATGTCCAAGAGTATCAGGAAGCCCTGGCGACCTATAGCTCGCTCGACACGCTTGCGCAGGAGGCCCGGCAGCGCCTGATCACCGCACCAGCGCTGCTGGCCGACCTGTTCTGGAGCTTTATCAAACGAGCGCCAACACTTGCCCCGGTCGTGCCTCTGAGCCCGGCCTACCACGTCAATGCGCTGATCCTCACCCAGATGATGGGCACCATCGAATGGGCACAGGTTCGCCAGGCCGGCACGGTAGGCGACATGCTCACCAGTGCCATGGCAACCCGGGGGGTAGCTGCAACCCTGCTCCAGAGCCTCGACCAGGCGACCCTCGACCGGGTGAATCAGCTCCACGCGCTCGAAACCGGCACGACCGAGCTGTTCGCGCGGGCCGAGGCGCTCGACGAATTGGCGGCCCAGGCCCAGGGCGACCGTGCAGCCCTGCTTTTTGCCGAAGCCCACGCGGCCCGTCAGCGCGCCGAAGCGCAGGCCCACGCCGCAACCCAACTCCAGCACGAGCTTGTGGCCGCGACGGAGCAGATCGAGGAGGCGAGTCGCCGCGTGAGCCGCACTGCGCTCGTTGCTGCCGAAGCCGCCATTGATGAAGCCCAGGCCGCAATCGCCACCTTCGGCGGGGGCTATGGACCAGGGATGGGCGGGAGTAACCAACTCACCACCCGCGAAAAGATCGCTCTTGCCCAGCAGGTTGGTCAATCGCAACGCTTGCAACAAATCGCAGCCGTCTGTGGACGCTTTACCCGAATCGCGCTCCAGGTACAGACGAGCAAGGTGCAGCACCCACCCGACGAGATCACCAGCATTACGAGCGGGCGCGACCTCGGACGCATCCTCCCCAGCGAACTCGCCCTGCTTGCCGACCGCGATCTTGAAGCGCGCTTTTTCTTGCAGTACGCCGAAGGACGCCTGATGCAGTACGACCTGATCGGCAACGAACGGCAGGGCCAGGGACCGATCATCGTGGCCCTCGACTCATCAGGCAGCATGACCGCAGGGACTGGCTTCGGCGGCATGACCAAAGAGGTGTGGTCGAAAGCGGTGATGCTCGCCCTGCTTGCCATCGCCCGGCTCCAACGCCGCGACATGGCCGTCATCCACTTCTCTGGGCCGGGCCAACTTGCCACCTACCACTTCCCCAAAGGCACGGCCCCGCATGCCGACGTGATCGCCTGTACCGACCATTTCGTTGGCGGCGGCACCGTCTTTGAACCCTGGATGGAGCAGGCTCTCACCCTGGTTGACCAGGCCGTGTACGACCGCGCCGATGTCATCTGCATTTCGGACGGCCTGACCCAGATCCAGGCCCAGGCCCAGGCTGCCTGGCAACGTCGCCGCGACGCCCGCGGCATGCGGGCCTACAGCGTGCTGATCGGCACCAACGAAGGTGCCCATGTGCTCGCCCAAATCAGTGATGCGCTGCTCACCCTTGCGACCTTGACCGACGATATGCCGATCCTGGAAACGATCTTTGCTGTTTAGGAGCACGATGATGATGACCCCGCGCAGCGTGTACGAACACAACCTTCCGCTGATTGGCTATACCATCTGGTGGGGACTGAAAGGACTGCGCGTGCAACGCAGCGATCTGCTTGCCATGCTTGAGCAGACTGGCTTCGCCGCATTTGCCCCCGAACCACCAACGCTTGCGCTTGCCCTCAAGCGTGCGATCCACGATTGGGTCAAGACGCGCGGCGTGTACAGCATCAACGAGGAAGAGGAGGAAGACGAGCCGCAACCAGGTCGGACACGGCGGGCGGTACGCGACCTGGTGCGCCCGATCAATACGCGCAGTAGCACGCATGTCGTCTTCGCTCTGGTGGGAGAAAACGTTGACCTGGCCCAACTCGGCTTGAGTTACGGCACCCAGGCCCGGATTCTGCTCGAAAAACGAAGCCCGCGTGAACGCCAACAGCATCCACCAACCCTGATCTGCACGACCGAAGCAGTTGGCATCATTGCCGCCCAAAACGAGGCCCAACGGCTCACGCAGGAACTCCGCCCCCGCTGGCAGCACTACCAGGAGTGCTACATCTCTGGCGACTTGTCGCGGATGGTACGCACAATTATTGATGCGATACCAGGGCGGGTCTGCGTGCGGCGCGAAGGTGGGGTCTACCTCGTGCCGGCGGATCAACATGCCACCCTCAAACGACTTCAGCGCCTCGTTGAAGGGCTGCCCACTGACGGCCAGCATACGCCCTATCTCGATATGGTTGGTGTGCCTGATGAGCAGGCCACCCGCCGGAGCATGGCTCGGGCGATTCAGCGGGGCTTGCTGGGCGAACTCCGTGCGATGCACAACGAACTCGACGACCTGCGCCGCAAAGCCCGTACCGTCCAACCCGAGACCATTGCCGCCCGTCTCGCTGCGTACCAGGCCGTACGCAACCGGGCCAGCATCTATGCCGATCTGCTTGGGATGCAGCAACGCACGATTGCGGAGGCGATTGCGGAATTGCAAGGGAAAGCCCGCGCATTGCTGTTCAGCGACGAGATGCCGGATTCGCATCACGTGGCTCAGGCAAGTTCACTGATGCCTATCGTGAACCCCACAACACAGATATAATTGAACTCATGGGCTAAGATCGTGGAAGCTACGTCGCAACCCGTGTCTGCGCAACGATCATCCGAAGCCATCAGCCTCCAGGACATCCCAACCAACCAGTACGAGGTGAGGAGCGTGATTCTGTTTCTGATCGGGGGAGCAATTGCGAGTATCATGATCCTTATTGTTGCAGCATCATGGATGCGCGGCAATGCTGGAAATTCTGGTGTCGAACCGTGGATGCTGCGCGTCGAAGGACTCACGGGTCTTTGCAGCGATTACCTTGACTACATTGAGCAAATGGATCGTGGCGGGCATGACTCTGAGACACTCCGTTATTTTGATAGCCAACGCCAGGTCACGCACAACCAACTCCTCGACGCGCTGGGTCTTGATCGCAGCCACCCACTCAATATGGCGGTATTTGCCCGCCGCTATCTTAAGGGAGTAGGACGATGAGTAACGTAACCGCCCAATGGGCACGCACCCACGCGTTTGGAGGCCGGATCGTCGGCGAGTTTACCAGCACCGAGACGATCCCGCCGCGTCAGATGGTGGTGATCATGACCCTGAATGGGCCGGAGATCGCACCCCGCGATGCGCTGATCCCCCTTGATGATGACGATGTGATCGGGAGTCTCGCGCACCGCATTGAGGATGTGCTCGATGCGGCCGAGCAGGTTGGGTATAACCCTGACGAGATCCGCGCTGCCGTAGCGTTGGCCTTGCAGCGCAAGACGACCTTGCCCACGTGACCATGATTAGCAACAACGGCTTTGGTAGCGAATGGCGACGGCTGCACGACCTGGGCTATCACGACAGCACAAGGTAAACGCATGGGCTCGGACAATAACGATTTTATTGATAGAGTAAGCTTTCAGAGCATTGATAGCTTGCCTATTCGTGAAACCCATGTAGGTATGCTGAACATGGAGAAAGTGAAACTCCATGTTCAGCGTGCAATTGATCGCAAACGCTATAGTGGCCCAAATGACATCGACAATCCTACCGTCTACCTGCTCAATAGCCGCTGCCTGATCAATGACAATGATAATCTCCTGGTAACACCAGCCGGTTTGCTCAGCTTTGGCTACAATCCCCAGGAAGTGCTGCCCCATGCGGTCGTGAATATAACCCACTACCGAGGTACAGTGCCCGATTCAACCGATGCGGTTCACATTGAACGCAATATCGGCGGCACCATCTTTGACCAACTCGCTCGTGTTGAGGATTATCTCTTCAAGAATACCCACCACGGCATGACGATTAAGCCAGGCAGCTTTGAGCGCGTCGAGATCGATGAGTACCCTGCCGTCGTTATGCGCGAACTGAGTGTGAATATGCTCGCCCACCGCGACTACAAAGAGATCCATTCAGCCGCTCGCGTTCAACTCTTTGCCAATCACATCGAATGGATGAACCCGGGCGGCTTGCCGGAAGGCGTCACGATCGAGCGCCTACTCGTCGCCCAGAAAAGCCGCAATCCCATGCTGTTCTCAATCCTCTGGGAGAGTGGCTTGATCGAAGGTGTGGGCCAGGGTCTTGATACGGTCGTAGCTGTGCTGGCCCGAGAGCAAATGCAGGCCCCGCAGTTCCAGGATCTCAATCATACGTTCTTCGTTGCCACCGTGATGGGTCGCCCGCTCGAGACGTTCTACGCCAGTGACATCTACTCCCGTCTCTCTGACCGTCAGCGACGTATTCTTGCGATCATTCGCGCTCAAGGCGAATCCTCTACCAACGATATCACCACGGCGTTTAGTGGGACTGTCACCCAACGCTCGGTGCAGCGCGATATCAAGGAGTTGCTGGCTGTCGGTCTTATCCGTAGCGTTGGCGGTTCTCACGCGACACGCTACCGCCTCTTTGACAGCGCTCCTGAGCAAACGAGCCTGCCGCTCTAAGTTGCGCGACAGAGATTGTCGCGCATGTCGCGCAATTAAAATCAGTCCATCCTGCTTGCTGCAACCACCTTCGAGCAACCATACTACGCGACATGGGTGACAGAACCTGTCGCGTAGCGTGCGCGACAGGTCTATGTCGCGCATGTCGGATCCGTGTCGCGTAAAAACACCAAACATGTCGCGCTATGCGACACATTTTGTCGCGCAGGTATCTTGTCAATGTCGCGCAGGATCGCTACGATCAGGGAACATGGAGACCTACGCAAAGCTTGAGCCAGCTTGGCTAGATACGTTCCTGCTATGACCTAACTGAAGTAGCGTTCCTGACATCCGCCGAAGCAGACGGCCCGCGTCATTACGAAACGCGAGCACGAGAAAGGCCCTCGACCCCTTAGCCACCAAGCTCAGGTCGAAGGCCCCACCGCTCTCGGTCACAGCGTTTGCTGCGACAGGTTTTGTTGTTGCCGCTCGGTCGGCTTGCTTCACTATACCATCCGCTGATCCGCTCGTCAAGCATTGATCATGACGAGCGGGATGGCGTTGTGCTGCCATATTTCAGCGGTTGGCTGGGAGCATCCCGTGCGACCCGCCGTCACCATTCACCCCGATCTGCCCCCTTTGCGCCTTGTCAATCGGCGCACCGAAGAATACGCCGGAGCCTGCCCCTTCTGCGGCGGCGATGCCCGCAGCGACCGTTTCCACGTCTGGATGACCGCCTCGGACGGTCGCCCCGCCCGGCGCTTCTGGTGTCGTAGTTGCGATGAGTCGGGCCTGCTCGAGACGCGCTTTGGCGGCGATCAGGCGGATGCCAACCGCGACCGCAGCACCGCCGCCCGCCTCCGGGCCGCCCAGCGCCAACAACCGGCCCCGACCCGGCCTGAACCGTGTCCCGACCACATTCCGCAGTACCGCCAACTCTATACGCTCGTCGCGTTGTGGGCCCACGCCTGGTTGCTCGACGCGGCCAACCCCGACCCGCTTGCCTATGTGCTGCAGCGTGGCCTCACCCGTCACGACGCCCACCGTGCGCTGCTTGGGTATGGCTTGCACGACCCCCACGCCCTCGTCACCCATCTGGAGCACGACGCCCCAGAACTGCTGCCCTATGCCGAGGAGGCCGGGGTGCTGGTGCGTGACCACAACGGGACGCTCCGGGCCCACTGGAATCTCTGCGGAAGTCTGATCTTCCCCTTCTTCGCCAACGGTGAGATCGTTTGATCAACGATAATTAGATTTGCCGGTGGCGACAATTACTTTTGCCGGTTCCGCCCCGCTCGCACCATGACCTACCATGACGCCTTCAGAGGAGGGCGTCATGAAAACTGACCACGAGGTACGACTC
>JBLWKA010000059.1:0-33631 GCA_048381555.1 Oscillochloridaceae bacterium umkhey_bin13 | reverse complement strand
GTTGGTGGAGGAAGACGGGATAACCGGGCTGACCATCATTGTTCACCGCTGCTTCGGCCCCGGTACCGAGCGAATCACCGAGGGCCAGGTAGACATCTCCGAGGGTCAGGTTGGCTGGGGCAGGAGCCGGGGCCGCCTGCGTGGGCCAGGCCAATAACGAGAGCGTAGCGAGGAGTAAGAGGGCCAGCAGGTGCAACCGACGGGGCATGGATGACCTCCGAAATGGGTAGTAATCTGGGACATACCTTACGACTTTACGCCATCTTCCGGGCGTGGTACAATCGCCGCGAGATGGGCAGGTCGCATAGTCTGGTCTAGTGCGCGGCACTGGAAATGCCGTACAGCGGCAACGCTGTCGAGGGTTCGAATCCCTCCCTGCCCGCCAAGCCTTATCCAGTTTGGAGGTGTGTTTGCCCCAACGGGCATCACCAGGGTTCCGCTCCTCTTCTCACGCTGCCATAGCGGAGCCTCTGAGGAGACGGGCCGATGTTTGAGGAATAGGATTGGTAACGTGCTAACCGGCGCGTATCAATACGCCACCCTACGCGTATGCGACGGGGGGTGGGCAACCAGTGGCGGCGCTGACTCGGCCTGAGAAACGAAGGCAGCGCAGACCACAGCATATGAGCCTTGTGAATACAGCGGTTAAGCAGCCGTATTCACAAGGCTCATATGCTTATTTGAGGGATGATCCTGGAGTTCAGAATAACCGAGGTCGTTGATGTCTACCTCTAAAACACGAGCAAGAGCGCGTAACGTGCCGATCTTGGGATCCACTTTATAGGCTCGATCTTGCCAAAGTCGGCGCACCGTCGAAATCGTGACCTTCGACGTATAGGCCAGCGTCTCCTGGGTCATCCCCTTTGCCCGGGCAAAGGTCTCAATTTTCGTTGGTTCCATGTCATCACCTCCTCTCCCTTTTTCATGCCGGATAGAATAAGCCATCTAAGGGGTACCTGTCAAATAGCACCATCGGCTGTTACCAATCTACTTGATGCTCCGACCGGAGATACTGAGGCCACGTTTGTTTCGGGAGCGGGCTTTGCGCCACGGCGTTGGTATGCCGAGATTGAGCACAGATTGCAGCACTCGGGGCAGCGCGACAACGGGACGAAGCGGCAGCGCGAGTGAACGATGCGCAACAGCGTGCCCAGCGCGTTCAGGTTCTGCTCGAAACGCTCCGCGGTGCGCCGCTGCCGTCGTTCACCATGCCAGCGCACAGCACCCTTGAAGCCCTGCTCCGTCGTGCCAGCGATCATGGGGTCACGGCTGCCGATGTGTACGCCTATGCCACCCACGCCACCGGGCTGAGCAACCGGCTGCGTCGGCACATCGCGGCCTGGGCGGTGGGGCAGATGCCGGTTGGGGAGGGAGAGGAGCGAATTTAATCTCATGCTGTACCCTCCCTATCCATACCGTTTCGGCCACTTTTGCGATTCGTATCGCTCAGGCGAAGGAAACCGAACCGAACATCCGGTGGCAATTACGCAGAAAGGGCGCAGCACCGCGCTGGATGGTACAATGCTAACAGCGTGGAACCAGGCTCACCCAGGAGGATGCGATGAGCACAGACACCATTGCGGTGCAGGTACCGGTGCCACTCTATCAGCGCCTCGCCCGACTGGCGGCGCTGACCAATCGCCCCCTGGAGAGCCTGGTGGCGCAAACTCTGAGTGCCGGGCTACCGCCGCTACCCGATGACATCCCCACGACGATGCGTGACGCGCTCCAGGCGCTAGAGCAGTTCGACGATACGGCTCTGGAGCAGGTTGCCCGCGAGCGCATGTCCGAGGCCCAGGTTGAGCAGTTTGAAGAGCTGCGCGAACGCCAACGGGCCGGGCTCATCACCACGTCCGAGCAGCAGACCCTCGATGCCCTGATGCATGACGCCGACCTGCGGATGCTGCGCAAAGCGTATGCCGCAGTTCTGCTGAAGCTGCGGGGCCAGCCTGTCCCTACTCTGACTGAACTGGATACCTGATTGTGGCTCCTGCCTACATCCCTGTCGAGCTGCGCCGCCTGGTGCGCGCCGATGCTGGCGCTCGCTGCGGCTACTATCACACGCCCGAAGCGTACATCGGGATGCCGCTGGAATATGATCATCTCTATCCCGAGGCGCTGGGCGGGCCAACCGAGCGCAAGAATCTCTGGCAGGACTGCACGCGCTGCAATGACTTCAAGGGGGATCGCATCAGCGGACACGACCCTGAGACAGGCGAGGAGCTGTCGCTGTTCAACCCGCGCACGCAGCGCTGGGCCGAGCACTTCGCCTGGTCAGCATCTGGCACCCACATACTCAGCCTGACTCCACTTGGGCGCGCGACCGTAGCCGCCCTCCGGCTCAATAACGACGTCATCGTCGTCACGCGGCAATTCTGGGTCGCGGTGGGCTGGTGGCCGCCAGCGGAAGATAGGTGATGGACTTTTTGGGCAGGCTGGTAGGCGCGGTGTGGGGGCGCTTAGACGGGCTCAATCGGCGGTGGTGTAAGCGTGGGCGGGAATGAGTTGAGGTTGAACAACCCGGTTCTGGAGCACGATCCAGGCGCGCTGGTCGCGTTTGACAAAGGGAATGGGTGGCAGGCGCCGAACGTGTGATACGCGGGTGAGGGTACCGTACGCTGCGTGAGCCCGCTCAGACCAAAAGTTTGGGTCGTCGATCCCGAGTTCCGCAGCATAGGTAGTTTGAATATCCATCAGCACTGCCGGTGTGAGCTGATAAAACATGACCTCATCCACCAGACCAATGCCGAGAATAGGCCCACCGGAGCGCTTAAAGAGCACGATATCGTCCGACTGGATCTGCTGGTAGGGCGCACGCCGCTGCATCGAGAAGCGGGACTCGATCGTCTTGCGACCGCTGAGAATCCGTTCGAGGTATGGGTTGACCAGGATCGCAAGATGGAGCGCTGGAGCACTGCTCTTGGTGTCTTGAAGCTGCTGTAAATAGTGCCCCCAGAATGAGTCTTCGTGGAGTGCAGCAGCGACAACGTCAAGTGACAAGCTAGGGGTGCTCATGGTAGGGAAACCTCATACCTGTTTAGAAAGCCTCGGATCGCGTACACCTTACCATGATCCCTGTCTTCGCGCAAAGCGAACCGACTGCCCAAATCTGATCACATGTTCTATAATAGGGAACTCGGTGCCAGCGACAGTCACACATGGTGGCGAGATGGCGGAACAGTCAGTTGGTGGGGCAGTGCTTGACTTTACATATTTCCGACCGTATACTCCCATAAGCCTGAACCCCTAAAAAGCCAGCTATGAAGGCACCCAGGAATGCAGCGAGCGATCATATTTGTCGCGGGTATTCACGGGGTCGGAAAGACCTCTTTCTGTCAGCGGGTAGCGAAAGCACTCGCTCTCGATCATATCAGCGCGAGCACGCTGATCCGGCGCGCACAGCAGCGGTCGTCTGAGCAGCACAAAGCCGTCGCGGCGGTCGCCCAGAATCAGGATGCCCTCATCTCCGCACTCCAAAAGCATCACTGGGAGGCGCCAGTCCTTCTATTGGATGGTCACTTCTGTTTGTTGACCACGGCAAATACGATCGAATCAGTGCCAGTGGCGACTTTCCGAGAGATGTCCCCTGTTGCGGTCATCCTTCTCCAAGAGCAGGTCGCAACGATACAGCAGCGACTTCAGGCGCGTGATAGCGTTGGCTATCCGCTCGATCTTCTGGAAGCCTTGCAAACAACCGAGACGCAGCAGGCGACTCTTGTCTGTGCTACATTGGACATTCCTCTGCTGACGGTTACAGGTGGTGATGTGACTGAAGCGCTCGATTTTATCCGACGAACAACGACACACCAGAAGGACTGAGTCCATGCGCACCTTGCTCGACACCAACATTCTCATTCACCGTGAAGCCGGCCGGGTGGTGCGCAAGGATATCGGGGTGCTCTTCTACTGGCTCGATAGGCTAGGGCACGAAAAATGTGTTCACCCGCTCTCGCTGGACGAGATACGGAAGCACAAAGACCCGGCAGTAGTAGCGTCGTTCGAGATTAAGGCGCAGAACTATCATCTGTTGCGCACCCAGGCTCCAGATAGTCCGACAATACAAGCACTACGTGCAAAGTTTGACACCAACCCCAACGATACGATCGACACCTCCTTGCTCAATGAAGTTTTCTCGGGGCGTGTTGACCTGCTCATAACAGAGGATCGGAAAGTTCATGTCAAAGCACAGCATCTAGGCATCGCTGAGCGCGTGTTTACGATTGACGCCTTTCTGGAAAAGGTCACTGCGGAGAATCCGTCCCTCGCTGAGTACAAAGTCCTGTCGGTACGACAAGCGTACTTTGGCGACATCGACATCAGCGACCCGTTCTTCGACTCCTTCAAGCAGGACTATCCCGGCTTCGAGCAATGGTTCGCGCGCAAGTCTGATGAGATTGCCTATATTTGCAAGGCTGACGAGGGACAGATTCTTGCCTTCCTATATGTGAAGCCCGAGGCAACTACAGAGAACTACTCCGACATCACGCCGAGCTTCGCTCCGAAGAAGCGCTTGAAGATCGGGACATTCAAGGTCATCTCCAACGGCTACAAGCTTGGCGAGCGCTTCCTGAAGATCATCTTCGATAACGCCCTGCGCTACAAGGTCGAGGAAATCTACGTCACGATCTTCGACCGTAGCGCCGATCAGGAGCGTTTGATCTATCTCCTGGAGGATTGGGGCTTTTCTAAACACGGCGTCAAGCGATCTGCCGCAGGCGAAGAGGTTGTTCTGGTGCGGGACTTCTCGCGGCGGGCAGATCTCGCCAATCCTTGCCTGACGTATCCATTCTTCTCGGGCAAGGTGCGCAAATTTATCGTCCCGATCTACCCAGAGTATCACACGGAGTTGTTTCCTGACTCTATCTTGAGAACGGAGTCACCAGTTGACTTTGTTGAAAATCGCCCGAATAGGAATGCGATCAGCAAAGTCTATATTTCACGTTCGTACGAAAAAGGATTGAAGCCAGGTGATGTGGTTGTGTTCTATCGCACTGCATCCGGAGACGGCCCTGCTTACTACACCTCGGTTGCAAGCACTATAGGCGTTGTGCAGAGTGTTCACACTAACATCAGTACATTCACAAGATTTGTTGAGTTATGCAGAAAGCGAAGCGTCTTCTCTGACAAAAAACTCCAAGAGTATTGGGATTGGCAGCCTCGCAATCGCCCATTTGTCGTCAACTTCGCCTATATATACTCTTTCCCCAAGCGCCTGAACCTTAAGAGCCTGCGAGAACTCGGCATCATCGAACAGGCACCACGGGGATTTGAGCGGCTAACTGACCAGGCGTTTACGACCCTGCTGGAGCACTCTCAAACTGACAAGCGCCTGCTTGCTGATTAGGGCAACCTGTCTTTCGTGACCGCCTCGCCCAATTACGCTATTAGCACCTCATCCTTACGGATGCTCGCTTTTAGGCACGAAAATCCAGCGCATTTACGCCTGGGATGAAGTGTCCCGCTTTAGCGACTTTAGCTTCACGGCGTCATGGTGTCCTGATGGGCAAAACCGTCGCCTGCTGTGATATAGTAAAACATATGAGCGCAAAACCTACCACAATAAAAACGCCCCCCAGCGAGAAGCGCCGGGGGGCGTGGTGATTCAGGCAACATATCTCACGTGCGTGGTCGACCAGGTGGATAGACCCCACGGGCAACCTCGTCGCGGTAGCGATTGACGGCTTCAAGGGTCGTATACCAGCGCCCGCCGCGTTTGACGGCAGGGAGCCGCCCCTTGCGAATGAGCCACCCCAAGTAATCGGCGTCGTACTCGGTCTGATCGGCCAGATCGGCCAACGTGTGATAGGCCGTACTCGGCTCGGCTTCACACGACTCGAGGTACAGATCCAGCCCGCGTTCAACCGCCCGTCCCACCAGGGTAATGATGCCCCGATAATCGCCATGGTTGGCTGCCTCAAGGGCATGGATATAGGCCATGCGCCACTCACGGAGCAGCAGGGCGGGGGGATAGCCCGCCCGCATGAGCATCAGGTTCAGTACGAGCCGCCCCACGCGCCCGTTGCCGTCACTGAAGGGATGCACGGCCTCGAAGCCGTGATGGGCCAACGCAGCACTGACGATGATCGGATGGCGCTGCGCTTCTTCGCTCACGATCCATGCCACCCACTGCTGCATCAAGGCAGGAACCTCTCGCGGGTGGGGCAAGGTGAGCGCTGAACCGCGCATATGCACAGGAATGGTGCGCCATTGACCGGCATCAGGGATGATCTTGTCCATGACCACCTAGTGCAAACGCAAGATACCCGATAGCGTGATCGGTTCGTGCTGCGTTGCCAGGGTGGTCAGTTCATCAAATGCCTCGGCGTGGTTTGTGGCTTCCAGATGTTCACGCAGCGTCTTCCCCCCCACCGTGATGCCATGGTCGATCACCATTTCGGTCTCGCGCAGTGTCAAGGTATTGCCCTCAATGGCGTTGGAGTTAAAGGTCGAGAGCAGCCGCATATCGGTGTGGAGCCGACGCACCAGCACGGGATCCATGGGGCGAAACTGGTCAAGGCGGTGGCGCTTGGCCGCGATCCGTTCGGCCAAGCGCCGGTCAAGCATCGGTGATGCCACCGCGTTCTCCTTCAATGGTAATCATCCCGAACTTCTGCTATTGTAGCTACTTCGGGGTGGTAGTATCAAGTCCAGTTGCATCCTACATCGGCCCGGCGCTATCACCGAAGGCACCGGCGGGCAGCGTCCAGTCTGCTTGGGGCAGGATGATCGGCGCGTCCCAGTGGTCATCGAGTGCCTCGGTGATCCGGGCTGCGGTGAGGCTGGGGTAGGGCGTTCCCTGGTCAGCGACTTCAACCACGGTGCGACGGTCGCGCCGGATGGTGCAACCGAACGCGGCTTCGTACTGGGCGATTTGGGCGAACTGGGCCGGGTTGACCTGGCGCAAGCTGGCCCATTGGTGGTGTGATCCAAAGATGCAGGCGGCGCAACTGACCCGGCCCCAGCCCAAGCGGTAGGCCGGGTGGGGGTTGATGCGCCAGCGGCGCAGGATGGGCCAGACCTCGGCCTCGCGCCAACCGTGAACCGGGCGCAGGTGGTCAACGTGGCGAGCCAATTTCGCTGAGTCGCGCCGGTCGGTGCGGTCAGGTTCAAAGGTTGCGTAGCAAGACCGGGCCGCACTCTCCTCGGCCCGTTCGCCGGTCAACACGAGGGTGCGAGCCTGATGGAAGCGGGCCTGGTTGCGAATAGCCGCGGCGGCCACATCGATCTTCAGCGCACTCGAACACCAGCGCACGCTCAGGCTCGCGGCGACCTGGGGGAAGCGGCGGCGGGTGCCGCATTTGCCGCTGTCCCCACCAGCGCGACCCATGCCGTCGGGGGTCTCGAAGTGGACGGGCGCGGTGTCCTGCTGCTCACGCAGCATCTCGCGCTCGAAACCGCCTTCGCGCCAACTAAAGAAGATCGGCACGTCGAAGGCTCGGGCGAAAGCACGGCGATAGGCCCGCGTGCAGGGCCAGTCCATCAGGCGCGACCCCTCGTGCCCGTCGATCTCGTGGTGCCAGAGTTCGATCCGCTCGTTGGGTACGCCGCCTTCACGGAGCCAGAGATAGACGGCGATGGAGTCCTTGCCGCCGCTGAACATCACCAGGTAGCGGTCGTAGCTCAGGAGATCGAGCGGCTCGGGTGGATGGGGCGACGACTCTGCTGGTGGGTCGTCGTCGAAGAAACTGCGTTGCATCGGTGTAAAAGCCGACGCCGATCACCGTCTCCCACGCGCCGGCGGGATCGGGTGATCCGCGCCGGCGGTAGGGGATAGGAAAAAATGCAGCACACCCGGCAAAAGCCGGGTGTGCTGCTGGGTCAAGCGATGAGGGGAGCGCTAGGAAAGGGCAACGTCCTGCGACGAATGCGCGTAAGGGGTCTGAAATGCAAGCACAACCGCAGTTTTGGGAATCCCGGCTTCGATCAACTCCGTCGCCAGGCCAGGAGGCGGTAAACCATCATGCTCAATCCACACTTTGTCGTCAGCGAGGGCAATGTGTGCGGCGGTGCTGTGAATGCGCCGCCCGCCCTGCCATCCCACCGTAACCAGCAGAAAACGGTCGAGGTGGGGGTCAAAGACAACAAAGGATGTCGCTGTCCCCGCACCAAGAGGGATCGCGGCATGGCCCTCAAGTACCCGCCACACAATGGCCCGATAGGCTGTTAGCGTTGCTCCCACCGTACCACCTCCTCGGTTATCACATCAACCACGATCACGTGAACGCCATAACGGTCAAGAACGGCTCGGACTCCAGGCCGCAACAGAAGGTTATCTGCAACCGTATGGTTGACGGCCAGATACAGCACGCGATCCGGTTCTTGCTGATCAAGCCAGGTTCGATAGAGAAGGTACTGCCCAATAGCACTATGCACATCTGTAATGGGGGAGTGGGACTCCTCCTGCATCGATTTAATCTCAACCGCAATCTTCTGGCGACCCTGCTCAGCTGCCAAGAGGTGATCAGCTGCAAGGTCAATGTAGGCCTACGGCTACCAGCGCCGCGAGCGCTGGGTCTACCGCACGGTGCTTCCCGACTACAAGCAGTACCAGCGCGAGTTCTACGTCAATCAGGGCTGGAGTGGCAACAGCAACGGCTGGATCCCGGCCCAAACCGTGCGGCCGTAGTGCAAACAAGGCCATCGTGGCTGGATCAACTACCTGGCCGTCGCCCCCGCGTATCAACGCAGCGGGCTGGCACGGGAACTCATGCACGACGTTGAGCGCCGTTTGCGGGCGTTGGGCTGCCCGAAGATCAATCTGCAAATCCGCACCGCCAATCTCGATGCGATTGCCTTCTACCAAGCACTTGGCTTCACCCAGGATGCGGTGATCAGCATGGGCAAACGGCTGGAATACGATGAACCGGAGGCCTAAGGCCTCCGGCCCGCTCCCTGTTTCCTGAAAGCTTAGCTTAGGCGGCTCTGGACTGTCGGATGATCTCGGCAAGCTGGGGCAGATGCCCAAAGCCGTGGCTGGTTCCGATCAGGTGGTAGCCAAGGGCGTTCACAACCGGGCCACCCGGCCAAACTTCATGCGTCAGGTCGAGGTTCGGCTGCGCGGGCCAGACGTCCAGGCAGGCGAGACACATGCGCTGGCTCTCTTCTAACCGCTCGCGTACCTGGGCGATCGTCGTCACCTGCTCCCAGGGCACTTCGAAGCGCGAGCGACCATGGAAGGGGACGCCACGGGCCAGTTCGGCCCCGAGGAATGCCGTCTCTTCGCAGCCAGCCGTGACATGGACCACAACATGGCCGAGCGTCCAGGGAATGTTCGTTTCGGAGGCATGGGCTGCCGCTGCGTCGTTGGCAGCGGGATCCACGGGAACAAAGACCACATCAGCGTCACTGCACTCGGCGACAAGCGTCAGCATGGCACTAATCAATTCAGTCGTCTCACGTCGCAGATCAGCCGGCGACAGGCCGTTCACAAGATCGAGGGCGCGCTGCTCGCCACGGAAAACTGGGCCAAAGTCAATCACGGGTATGTCACTTTCTCTGCTGTGCTTGCGTGCTCGTTCCAAGCCGTTAGGAGGTCGTCTAGCCCATGCGGAAGGCACGCCGTCGGAAACCATCACCAGGCATCGTTCACATGAGCTTGACAGTTTGGCAACTGCCCTACCGCCGGGCTGATTGATTTTAAGCATTAATTCGGGTATACGGGCTTCGCTTTCCATAGCCGAGGGCTTCAGCCCCACGGCACGGACGTCTACCCAAGTAATTTCTTAAAAACCATAAGCCCTTGCTGATACACCAAGCCCTTCGGGCTCATCAGAACCCGTTGTGCTGGCACCCCGCAGAGCTTTGGGTCTCAGGCAAGGTTTTAGCCCGACGCCTTGGACGTAGCACAACTGTCACGTTGGAATGGCCGTTTTTGAACGATGCCCCATGATTGTATCAGTTAATGGCGTTAGCACAATCGTATGCCCACCACCAGGGCGCACAGTCACTGATCATGCTGCGTCAACTGTGGGTCAGTTCTGGCGGCGCGTAACTAAGGATCCTGGCGACACGCTCGCGCAGGGTATAACGCCCGCAGCGCAGACCAAACGCCGGTCGGACATGGGTGAGCGGTAACAGGGTACGATAGCCCTCATCTGCGAACAGGATCACACCAGCACAATTACCTCATTAATGATGCACCGCTCCCGGCAAGCCGTGCGCCGGGGGAGCCTTCGACCGGGGGGTAATATTATTTTAGGTACGGAGTTTACCCTGAGGATCCTATGGCCCGTCGGCCAGTAGTGTGGCGAGAAACGGTTTTGTTGCTTAGGATCGGCAGTGAGGGGTTCGGCGTCACAACGGGGCGCGGCGAGTTCACGATGGTTCAGTGGTGCCCAATGATCCCGCGCTGCTCGGCGAAGCGCAGCAGATCGGCATAGCTGTGCAAACCGAGTTTACGCATCAGGTTGGTGCGATGGGTCTCGGCAGTGCGGGGACTGATGCTCAGCATCGCGGCCACCTCGGCACTACTCCGCCCCTCGGCAACCAGTTTCAGCACCTCGCGTTCACGTGCCGTCAGCAAGGCGAAACTATCAAGGTTCGGATCGTACGAGGTACGGGCGTAACTGGCGATCGCCTGATCACTGAGTGGGGGACTCAGGTAGCGCCGCCCCTCGGCCGCCGCACGGATGGCCGTGATCAACTCGGCGGTATCATTCTTCTTCAGGACATAGGCGGCGGCCCCGTTGCGCAGCACGTCGCGCACATACGCTTCGTCGCCATGCATCGAGAAGACCACCACCTGGGGCGGGTTGGACAAGGCCCGTAGCCGGCGGGTTACCTCTAGCCCACCCACACCGGGCATCATCAGATCCACCACCAAGACCGCCGGTTGCAACTGCGCGGCCAGTGCGATCGCTTCGAACCCATCGGCAGCCTCGCCAAGGATCTGGAAGGTTGGTTCGTCAGTGAGCAGAGCCCGCAAACCTTGACGCACAATCGGATGATCATCAACTAGCAGGAGCGTTATCATCAAGCCTGGCCTCCATTCCATGCAAAGGGAGATCAGCGAGGATGGTTGTACCTTTACCAGGGGCCGTCTCGACATTCAGTGTCCCCCCCAGCAATGCGACCCGCTCTTGCATGCCCAACAACCCGCTAGAACGACCTCCGGCCAAGGCATCTTCGAGCACAAAACCACACCCTTCGTCGCGTATCTGAACCAGCAACTGGGGCGGAGTAAACAACAGGGCCACCGTGGCCTGGACAACTTTGGCGTGACGGGCAATATTGGTCAGGGCCTCTTGCACCACCCGGTACGCAACAGTCTCATGCTCTGATAGGAGGCGTTGATCCAGGCCGCGATGACGTAATTCCACGCTGATCCCGGTCTGTTTACGGTAGCGGCTGATCAACCAGAGCACGGCTGGCAACAAGCCCTGGTCATCAAGCATCGCAGGACGCAGATCGAGCGACAGGGTCTGGATCTGTTCGATCAACTGTTGGGTCATGTGATGGGCGTTCGCAAGCTGGTCGGCATGGCCCTCGGGCAAACTCCGACTGAACAACTCTAGTTCGAGGCGCAAACCAGTGAGGGCCTGGCCGACCTCATCATGCAACTCGCGAGCGAGATGACGGCGTTCTTGCTCTTGGGTTTTGAGCAACTGCTGCGAGAGGAATTGCAGGCGCGTCTGGCTTTCCTGCAGTTCACGATTCAGCCGCGTGCGCTCAAGGGCCTGGGCGCACTGCTGGGCCAGAGTCTCGATCAAGCTCCCATCCTCGGCCCCAAAGCGCTGCGGCAGTGCATACCCAAAACAGATCGCGCCCAAGGCATGCTGATCCACCAGCAAAGGAAAGGTAGCGATGGACTGGAACCCCGCCCGCTCCATCAGCGCACGCAAACCCGGCAAGCGCACTTCAGCTTCATCAGGGGTCGCAAGCCAAAGCGGGATGCGCTCGTTGATCGCCACCGCCATCGGCAGCGGCTCGCTGAGCGCGAGCGGAACCATCGCGGCAAGCTCCTCGGCACTGTGGCCAGTCCAACTGACCAGACGCACATGCGCTTCGGTGGGATCGAGCATGGCGACCGCGACGGTGGTCGCTCCAGTGATGATGGCACTATATTGGGTGATCGCGGTGTAAATCGCCTCGTAGGTAGCGGCACTGGCAAGCGCCGCGGTGATCGTCTGGAGGCCCGCCAACCGGGTCGAGGTTGTCTCTGCCGCCAGACGGGCGGCTTGTTCGGCGGCCAAAGACGCACGAACCTGGGCCTCGACCGCTTTACGGGCGGTAATATCAAAGAAGGTCAGGACGATGCCATCAATGCGATCCTCGGCGGTGCGGTACGGCAAGACTCGCAGCATAAAGACTCGTTCATCGTCGGTGGTAACCTCGCGCTCGATCGTCTGCAGGCTACTCAGAACCGCCAGCGCGTCCGCCAGCACATCAACGTCAATCAGGCGATGGGTAATGTCAGCCAACTGACGATCATGGTCGGCCGGAATCAGGTTGAAGAGTGCCCGCGCTGTTGGCGTAAACAGCTTGACCCGTAGGTTGCGGTCAAGAAAAATCGTACCGACTTCGGCCGAGTTCACCAGGTTCTGCAGGTTCGTACTGTACAGGGTCGCTTCTTCGACCTTGACTTTCAGTTCCTGGTTGACAGTGCGGAGCTCCTCGTTGATCGACTGCAACTCCTCTTTACTGGTCTCGAGTTCCTCCGTTGAAGAGCGCAGTTCTTCGTTGAGGGCCTGGAGTTCTTCGTTGCTCGCCTTCAACTCTTCGGACTGGAACTCATACTGTTCGGTCGAGCGGCGGAGTTGCTGCTCAAGGTACAAAATCTCGTGCTCAAGTTGACGGCTCACCGGCTCATCTACACGCGTAACGGGTTCTACATCACGTAGACTCGCGACTTCGGTCTCGAATAACACGAGCAGCAAACCCCGAGATACTTCGTCACTCTGCAGGACGGGGCGCACCCGCAGCAGCACCAACTCGGGCTGATCATTGATCAATACGCCGATCGGCCCGGCATCAACATTGCGCTGGTATTGTTTGGCCTGATGCAGCGCCGTACGCAGATCCAGGCGCAACTCGGGGCGTACCAGCACGAGCAGATTGGTCGAAAGTTCGCCGCCGCCGATCTGCAAGTAGCGTCCGACGCGCTCAGAAAGGTGCAGCACCGTATAGTCCTGATTGATCACCACTGACGGCGGCGCATACTGCTCAAGCAGACGCTGGTGCAGGACGCCAAAACTGAGCGGTGCGCGATCCTGATCATCGTCTACAGGGGAGCGAGGCAGGGCAGGCTGGGGATTGAAGCGGATCAGCGGGATGGGTACCGGCAACGGTGGGGGGCGGGAAGCGACTGCGCGGCGCTGGAACAGATGATGCTCACGGCTTAGCGTACTAAAAAGATCGCCCGCACTGTCAATCGCCTCGGAGTTACCGATAAATAGATAGCCGTCCGGGTTGAGGGCAAAGTGCAGGGTTTCGAGCACCCGTTCCTGGGCCGTATGGTTGAGATAGATCAGCAGGTTACGGCAGGCGATCAGATCAATCCGCGAGAAGGGAGGGTCTTTGAGAATATTATGATTAGCAAAGAGCACCTGTTCACGAAGTTCGTTCCGTACCCGGTAGGAGTTGTCCTCGCGGACAAAAAACTGGCGCAACTGTTCCGGGGTAAGATCTACCGTGTCATTGACACTATAGAGGGCTTCACGGGCATGAGCGATCGCCGCATCGTCAATATCGGTAGCAAAAATCTGGATACTGGGCGCATCGAGCAGATCAGCCGTCAATTCCGCGATCAGCATGGCGATGCTATAGGCTTCTTCGCCCGTGGCACAACCAACGACCCAGATCCGCACCTGCTCGCCCAGTTTGCGTGATGTGATGATCCGTGGCAATACGTCTTGGGCCAGGGTCGCGAAGGCTGCCTGATCACGAAAGAAGTTGGTCACAGAGATCAGCAAGTTCTTGAGCAAGGCTTGCACTTCATCGGGATGGTCGCGCAAAAAGAGCGCATAGGTAGGCAGATCAGGCAAGGCGCAGGCACTGATGCGGCGCTCGATCCGGCGCAGGATGGTGGGCCGCTTGTAGCTGGCAAAATCGTGGCCGGTATGCAGACGTAACTGGGCGAAGACCTCTCGCAGGGCCTGTTGCTGGTCATCAGGGCGCTGTTCGGTCTCCACCGCAATCGTGATATGCCCGAGACCGGCAAAATAGGCCGCAATCCGGGCAGGGATGGCAGCCACAGGCAATACCGCGTCAACCAACTTGGTCGCGATCGCGTTCTGCGGCATATCAGCGAACGCGGCCTCGCTCGGGCTCTGCACAAACGCAGCGCCTCCCAACTCCTTGATGCGCTTCAGCCCGAGCGAACCATCAGCCCCGGTACCGGAGAGGATCACACAGACGGCACGGCCTTCATGGGATTCGGCGAGACTACGAAAGAAAAGGTCAAGCGGGGCGCGGCGCTCTTCGCTGAGCGTATTGGGCGTCACCTGGAGTTCGCCATCAACCAGAGTCAGGTGCTGATTCGGCGGCACGACATACACATGATCGGGGAGGATGCGCAACCGTTCGGTGACCTGCCGAACCGGAACGTTAGCAACGGTCTGCAGGATCGCGGCCAGCCGACTCTTGTAATCGGGCGAGAGGTGCAAAATCACCACATAGGCACAGCCCGAGTTCGCGGGCACATTGGCAAAGAACTGCTGCAAGGCCTCAATCCCACCGGCTGAAGCCCCAATCCCCACCACCAAGAACTCTGAAGGGAGCAGGCACATGAGCGCGTCCTTGTTATGACTGGAGCCAAACAGTACGCGACTGACACGAGGGGTTTATACCATCTCAAAGGTAATTGGCAGTAGAGTTATCAGCAAAGAGTAACATGTATATCCTGATTTTAATTTCATAAATCATACCATAAAAATAAGTTGCTAGAAGATGTGTCGAAGTCAACGGGTTTAACATAATAGCAGTTTCGCGAACACAACAGGGGCATGACTAGCCGTAGGCTGATCCTTGCTTTTTGCTCAGACCCAATTATACTGAGAGATCTCTCGTCATTAATTAAAAAGCCCCCCTTCACTTGCTCATCCAGATCCACGACAATGGACACGGTTTTGCGCCTGCAGCACTACGGAAGGGAACTCGTTCGAGTGGGCTGGCAGGCATGCATGAGCGGGTGGCCCTGCTCAATGGCACCTTGAGCATCGAAAGTGAGCTTGGGCATGGCACATGGTTAACCGTGGAGTTGCCACTAAACAAGGAGCCAGAGCCATGATCACGATTGTCCTGGCTGATGATCACCCGATTGTGCGCCGCGGGCTGGTTGCGCTTTTGGATGCCGAGCATGACTGCACGGTGATTGGCGAAGCCGCCGAAAGCTTCACCGCAACCCGGCTAGTCGAGCAACTCCAGCCGACGGTGCTGGTCGTTGATCTGATGATGCCCGGCCTGGGTGGCCTCGAAGTCGTACGGCGGGTGCGGATGCTGCCCTCTCCGCCATCTATTGTTGTGCTCTCGATGCATGCCGACGAACAGTATGTCCTGGAGGCGTTGCGGAGCGGCGCGGCGGCCTATGTGCTCAAGGAGAACGACCCGGCAGAGGTGATCACTGCCGTGCGGACGGTTGCGGCGGGCCAACACTACCTAAGTTCGCCCCTCAGCGAACGGGCGATTGACGCCTATATCCACCAGACCCAATCCGCGCCCATCGATCCCTTCCAATTGCTTACCCCCCGTGAACGCGAGATCCTGTGGCTCGTGGCAAAAGGCTATACCAGTACGCTGATCGCCGCACAACTCCAGATCAGTCCACGTACCGTAGAGACCCATCGGGCGAACCTGATGCGCAAGTTGGAACTGCACACCCAGGCCGAGTTGGCCCATTTCGTCACCGAACGCGGCATGACGGACGTGCCGACCCAATCCCCCCGCCTACCAGGTTCCGATTGAGGCCCCTACGTACGTATCCGTAGAACTGCTATACCACTTCACGTAGCCTGAAATCCGTAGGCAATGGTATCGTCAAAATACTATGAACTCTCTTATAGTGAGGGGGCCAATAGGCATAGCCATCCACTACACACAACTGGAGGCATATCATGCCGATCGCACCCGGGCACGCGTCTGCCTCTTACGGTGTTTTGCACCCCCAGAGCAAGAGCACCCCTGAGCACCCCCCCCAGCCAACACTAGCCCTCCTGACGCTTCAGTTCTTCGAACATCTGGAACTATCAAGCGTGCTCGAACAGATCGCCTGGAATGTTGCCAATGTGTTTCAAGGCGTCTGCCGGATACAATTCACACCGGCTCAGCGGCCAGCCGACTCGCGGTGTGTAGTGTCCATTCCAAACGCACCAGCACGAATCTGCACCGTGAGTAGTAGTGCAGCCACCTACCTCGAGTTGCTTACCCGACTGGAGGAGTATCGGCAACTGCACAATCCGGCGCAGATCCGTGAAAACGCGGTCGGGGAGCCAGCGGCAATGTGGGGTAAAAGCAGCCCCCCAACCGACACTGGCGCTGAACTGCTGCTCGCACCGATGCATGCCCGTGGTCGGCGCATCGGAAAAATTGATGTCGTCATCCCAACCAACACGGAGTTGCACCTGCGCCACAATCAGCGCCTATTGCGTGAGTTGGCAGTGTCGGCGGCGTTAGCGATCGATACGGCAGACTATTTGGCCCAATGCACCCCAACCCCAACCGCCGAGACTGCCCCCACTAGTGGACAAGCGGTGGACTTGATACTCTCTTTATTGGCCCACGATCTGCGTACGCCCTTGACCTCGCTCAGTTCGAGTGTGCAAATGTTAGTCCGTGAGTTGAAAGGTTCCTGGGACCCAAACATCGGGCGCTTGGCCCGCCTGATCGAGATCGCAGAGGCGGCAGTCGCCCAACTCGAGACCCAGGTGAACGCACTTAGTCTGACGCCGCGTGCTGGTGCGCTGCGGAGCGTAGGCGCAGACGAGCCAATCGATCTGGTTATGATCACCCGGCTCATGGCCAACTTCTACCAGCAAACCACGGAGCAACACACCCTGATTGTCGCTAGCGATGTCGCCGAACTGTACGGCCACTGGACGCGGGCGCACATCGAACGGGTCCTTGGCAACATGTTGCTGAATGCAATCAAGTACTGCCCTGATGGCGGTGATATCCAGATTGGTGTGAGCTACGACGAGGACGCCCTTGGCCGATGGGCGACGCTCAGCGTCCAAAATCATGGCCCCGGCATTCCCCTCCAAGACTTTCCCCAACTTTCCCAACCAGGCTATCGCGCACGCAATGTTGGCCCGATCCCGGGGACCGGCTTCGGGCTAGCTAGTGTACGCGAGGTCGTCGAGTTGCACGGTGGGAGTTTTGCGATTCAGAGTGCCGTAGGGGGCAGTACCACAGTGCTGGTGCGGCTACCAATCTAAGCCAACCGAGGGATGGCTGTGCCATGCCCCGATGGCGGATTCGAGCATCACTGCCTTAAAAGCCCACCTTAGAACACAAAGGGAGGTTCGTCTTGTCCAAGGATCAGCCTAGTGTGGAATATTATAACTGCCCCCGCGAACTGTTGCCTGTGATCGAGTCGGCGCTTGCTGCCGAGGGGTATCTGGTTGCATTGCCCCTTCAGCGTGCCGTTGGAGCAATACGCATCACGGTCATGACCTGCGGAACGGCCATTGTCGCACTCCACGAGGACAGGGCCCAAGCGATCGCGCAGATCACGGTGTACCGGAACGAAGAAACCAGCCAGTTAGCCATTCTTGATGAACTGCCCCGCCTCATTGCACCGTCGGTCGCGTCCCGAAGAACACGCCGCTAATTGAAGTCACGCCTGGCACATCCTGCGCATCATAGCAAAGAGGGGGTCTAGCATGACACAACACGAACGGGTCTGGGCCTGGCTCGCCAGCCGAGGGCGGCACTTTGCCAACCAGTCGAAAGCAACCGATTTGCGGGAAGAGGCGCGACGGTCGGGTAGCGTTGATCCGGGCGCGGCTAGCTCGCAGTTCTAAGGAGGCGAGCAATGCACGTTGCCATGCTCGCTCCGATCACCTGGCGGGTGCCCCCGCGGGCCTACGGCCCCTGGGAGCAAGTTGCATCGGTGCTGACCGAAGGGTTGGTAGCCCGTGGCGTAGAGGTTACGCTCTTCGCAACGGCGGACTCGCAGACTAGCGCTACGTTGGTTAGTACCTGTCCATGCCCGCTAGCCGAAGATCCTTCACTCGATCCCAAGGTCTGGGAATCCCTGCATATCGGGGCACTCTTCGAGCGGGCGCATGCGTTCGACCTCATCCACAACCATCTCGACTTTCTGCCCCTGGCCTACAGTCGCCTAGTCGCGCCTCCTATGCTGACAACCCTGCACGGCTTTGTGTCCGAGCGTAACTTGCCCATCTATAGTGCCTATAACGACGATGGCGGGTACGTGGCAATCAGCGATGCGGTACGCCATCCCGCCCTGAACTACATGGCGACCATTCACCATGGCCTCGATTTTTCGCAGTTCACGTTTCAAAAACAACCCGACGACTATCTGCTGTTCCTCGGGCACATGCACCCGCACCGGGGGGTGCTCAACGCCATCGAGGTGGCCCGGCGTGCGGGGCGACGTCTGATTATGGCCGGGATTATCCCCAACAGAGCCTACTTCCGGCGCCATATCTGGCCGCTCATTGACGGTAAACGCGTCCGCTACCTCGGTCCGGTTGGCCCTGAACTGCGCGACGAACTCCTCGGCAAGGCAAGTGCGTTGTTACACCTGATCAGTTTCAACGATCCGTTCGGGCTGAGCATCGTCGAGGCAATGGCTTGTGGCACGCCGGTGATCGCCTTCAACTGCGGTTCGGTGGCCGAACTGGTGCGCCACCGCGAGACAGGGTATATTGTCGAGACTATGGGCGAGGCAGTTCACGCAGTTGAGGCAGCGGCGCTGCTTGATCGGGTGGCGATCCGGCGTTATGCTGCCGATCATTTTAGCCAGCAACGCATGGTTGAGGCCTATCTGCGGGTGTACCACGATCTGCTGGCGCAACCTCAGCCCAATACAGCCATGAATCAGCGGGCAATTGGGTAGGCGACGGAAGGCTTTGCAGGCATCCAATGAGCCTGAGCACGCAGGTGCTCAGGCTCATTGGATCCCGCTTTGGCCGCTAGCTACAGTCTACGCATCATCGTGATACCGGAACGAGACCTTGATCCTGGTACGATAGACTATCGCTTCTCCATCAAGATGAAGGTCGGCGCTCACTACTTCGCCAACCCTAATATCGCGGAGGGTCTTGGCCGCAGTCATCATCGCTATCGTGGCCGCCTGCTCCCATGACTCTTTGCTCGTGCCAACAACTTCGATCACTTTGTATACACTCTCGCTCATCGCCGTCTCCTTTCTACACTAACCGCCTCCCCCATCATGGATCGTTCGATGAGCAAGAGCTATACCGTAAGCTACTGATCGACAACTGCGATGGGCAGTATCATGCGCCTACAGGTACGTAGGTATATCATTTTGGATGTTAGGTTTTAGGTTCTAGATTGCCACACTGGGCAGCCCAAAACCTCGCATCCCGTTGGGCAATCAATCGGGCCAATAGCTCACCAGACGGCCCTCGGCATCGTACAAGGCCCCCGGATCAGAGCTACTATTGCTCCAGATTGCTCCACCGGGATTCGGGAAGACCTCGGTTGCCCGGGCGGGTAGGGTTCCACTGATCGGATGCTGCTGCCCACCCCGAATACTACACAGCGTCCAGCCGGTTAAATCGATCGATCGGCTGGTGCGATTGGTCAGGGTAACCTCTTCGGTGACTTTATCAACCGTCACGATCTGGACAGGCGTATCGGGGGCCACGCCCGGGCCAGGGTCAACGCTACAACCCGGGAAGCCCTGGTTCGCAGCAGGCGGGGCCACTGGTGGCGCGGCGGCGGTTTCGCAACCCGGACCAGCCAGCGCCGCTTTCACTACGGGGTTGATCGCCGCAAAAAAGACCAAGCCGGTGCGCTCCTCGATACAGCGCAACGAGGTCTGGTAGTCTTGCCAGGATCGGCCGGCCACACCGGCATCGTTCGGCGTCCAGATCGTAATCAGCATCGTATCGGCGGTAACACGAGCGGCATCATCACCCGGTGCCGCAGGTAGGGCCAGCACCACTTTCCAGACATGGGCGGGAATATCGAGGCGGCCGTTCGCCAGGGTGCCGAGGCTGCCGGCCCGCCCCGAAATGATGTACACCTCGTAGCCCCGATTGAGCAAAGCGCGGGTCTCATCTTCGAGCCTGGCCCATAGACCCTGGTTATTCTCGGGGGCCTGGGGCACAATATTGGTCAAAATAAACGTCGCCCGGTTCGCCTCGGCACTCGCAGTCCGATCCGCCGAAGGGGTCATATGGCCGCGATCATACCCCGAGCCACTATAGTCGCCGTGGGTCACTTGATACCAACCAGACGGCAGGGTTGTATCGGTAATAAACGGCCCACTGTAACGCGGCGTATCGCCCAGATCACTGATTTGCAGGTGCCAACTCACCCAATTGGGCGTGCCCAAATCGCGGTGGTAACTTAGGGCATACTGGTCACGCATGATCAGGTAATTGGTCGGTTGGTTCAGACTGGTGGTCGCCCCACTCGGATTGCCCAGGGCCAGATGGCGGCCTGCCGTAGCAGGCTCAGCGGCTAGTGGTTCGTTCGCAAACTCGGACGCACTTTCCAGCCAAAGCAGGAACCCGATGATGAGCACAAACGCAATCCCGATGGTGGTCAACAGACTGATCACCTGAGCGCGGCGGCCAGATGCACGGCGTGACATAGACGACTCTTTCTTCACCCGGCCTCAAGCGAGGAAAGTCAACGCAACGGCTGGAAGGTGTCGCTGGTCAACATTGAGCGAGGCGAGGCATGCTTGGGCGCCAGTATAGCATGGACAGATGTCCCGTCACACCCGCGCCCCCTGAGCCGACCCTTCGTACAACCCGCGCACAACATCCTCAATCGCTGGCTCTTCGAGGGTCAGATCACGCACGGCACAGCGGCTCGCCACCACAGCGATCAGGGCAGCAGCGGTGATCCGTTCGCGATCAAAGCGCAACCAGGCCCGTGGCCCTTCACGCCGCACCAGTTCGGCCCCCGGCACGGCGGGATCGTCGGCAGGATCAGCTAGATCGACGACCAGCGTCCGCCAGCGCCCGTGCTGCTCGTGCAGGGCTGCCAGGGCACCATCGTAGAGCACACG
Organism: Oscillochloridaceae bacterium umkhey_bin13; assembly: GCA_048381555.1. GTDB lineage: Bacteria > Chloroflexota > Chloroflexia > Chloroflexales > Chloroflexaceae > Viridilinea. The sequence continues at coordinate 12,462 of JBLWKA010000059.1, read as the reverse complement.
ACCCTGGTCGATCAGCACGACTCGCCGACAGAGCCGCGCAATATCACCCATGTCGTGGGTGGTCAGAATAACGGTTACGCCTGCGCTCCGGTTCAGTTCGGTCAAAAACCCACGGATGCGCTCACGGGCGACCACATCCAGCCCAATCGTTGGCTCGTCCAAAAACAGGATGGCCGGGTCGTGCAAGAGGGCAGCGGCCAGATCGGCGCGCATGCGCTGCCCCAACGAGAGCTGGCGCACCGGGGTTGGCAGAAACGGTTCCATGTCGAGCAAAGCACAATAGCGGCGCAGATTAGCCCGGTAGCGCTCGGCGGGGATGCGGTAGACATGGCGCAAGAGTTCAAATGACTCAATCGTGGGCAGATCCCACCAGAGTTGGCTGCGCTGGCCGAAGACCACCCCAATCCGGCGGACGTGGGCCACGCGCTGGCGGTGGGGGATGAGCCCGGCCACCGTAATTTGGCCCGCTGTAGGCACCAGAATGCCGGTCAGCATCTTAATCGTCGTGGACTTGCCCGCGCCATTTGGCCCCAGATAGCCTACCATTTCGCCTGCGGCAAGCTGGAACGAAACCCCATCCACCGCCGTGATCGTCTGGTATTCACGGGCCAGCATGGTGCGCAGCGCCGCAAAGCGCCCACGCTGACGCACCAGGCGGGTAAAATCTTTGCGCAGATCTTCGACTTCGATCAGTGGCATGGGCAACTCCTTGGTTATGAACCGGTCGAAGTGTATTTGGAAACCCCGAAGCGCCAAAAACGTAGTGCCAACGCCATAAACAGGCTGGCGATCAGCGGGGCCAGCCAGGCGATCCAGGCCGGTAGCCCGCCCGGGTCGCTGCGCCCCAACAGGTACAGCGCCGCCGGGTAGTTGGCAAAGCCCACCGGCACCAGGCCCAAAAAGAAGGTTCGCAACCACTCGTGATAGATACTGAGTGGATAACTGGTCATCTGGGCACCGCCAAAGGTAAAGACGTTGATCACCTCGGGGGTGCGTACCGTCCAGAAGCACATGGTTGCGCCAATCACGATCAGGGCCAGATAGATCATCGTTCCGGAAACGACGGTGAGCGGAATGAGCAGGAGGGTGGTCGGTTGCCACGCCTGGGGCAACTGACTCAGCGCGTAGGCCAGCACGATCAGGGCCTGCAGGCTGCGCCCCAACCGCCGCAACTGAAACTCGGAACCAAGCACCTGGAAGAAGGCTCCCAGGGGCCGGGCCAAAATACCGTCAAATAGGCCCTGGGCAATCAGCCGCTCGAAAGGCGCATCAAAACCACGTCCGACCATCTCGGCCAGGCTGAGCGCCAACGAGGTCAAGCCATACAACAACGCCACCTCGGCGAGACTCCAATCGGCAATTCCGCCAAAACGGCTCGCCAGAATCACCACCACCACAAAATCCAGGCTCGTTACCAACGCAAAGCCGAGGATTTCGAGCCAAAACGAGACCGGATACTGCATCTGGGAACGGATACGCGACCCAATCAAGCGAAAATACAGACTCATCATGGTCTTCCTCGTGATTCCGTGGCCCGTCCCCGCCCCGGCGATCCCGTCCCCGCCCCGCGTGCCCGTGCCGCCCCGCGAACCCGTTGCCCGCCCCGCGTCGCCCGTCCGCCCCGCGAACCCGTCTCGGGTCGCGCCTGTGGGCCTGTTGCCCACCCCCGTGTGCCCGTGCCGTCCCGCGCGATCCCGTCTCGGGTCACGCCTGTGGGCCTGTTGCCCACCCCCGTGTGCCCGTCCCCGCCCCGGCGATCCCGTCCCCGCCCGCGCCCCGGTGGGCCTGGGAGCTCATGGTGCTCCCAGCACCCGCAGGTGTGCCCGGTACGTACGTGCCGGGCACACCTGCGCCAATCATCCCCCTTGCACCACGACTTTCCGCAAGGCGGCAGCCTGCATAAGCAGGGCCAGGGCGGTCAAAACCAGTAGCCAAAACAGTTGCAGGGCGAATGTAGTGAGCAGATCGGCCTGGTTGATCTGGCCGAGAAAGATTTGGGCGGGTAGCCCGGTGATCGCCTGAAAAGGTAAGGCGCGGGTGATGGTTTGCAGTAGCGGTGGAAAGAAGGCAATTGGCACCAGAAAGCCCGAAAAGAAGCTCAGGGCTACGTTCGCCAGCAGAATCACCCCCAGGTTGTCGAGTAACCAAAAGGCAGTCAGGTTAATGCAAAAGGTAAACGCGAACGAGATCAGCAGCGCGAACATGATCGCAGGCCCAAACGCAAGCAGATCGCCCCCGCTTGGTACGCGTGCCCCAAACAAGATGACCCCAACCAGGTAGGTCAACGAACCACGGGCCAATAAGTTAAAGACGCGCTCGCCTAACGAACGGCTCAGCCAATAGAGGTAAAAGCTCCACAGGCGCATCAGGTCGGTGACGACGTCACCGGTTCGAATCGAGGCGCTGATCTCGTGCGAACTGACCCAACCGGCCCCGACCGAGATCAGGGCCTGGGTGGCCCAACTGTAGCTAATCGCGTCGTTCAGACTCAGCCCGGCTACACTGCCGCCCACGCCATACAACGCCTGGTAGACATAGCAGACCAAGGCTCCAAAGAAGGCATTGGTCACAATGCCCCCAAAGAAGGCCAGCCGGTAGGTCGTGGCCCGGCGCAACGAGCGCAGCGCAATTTCGTAGTAGAGTTGCATAGCAAGAGATCAGGATAACCACGCGACGATGCGGGCGCATCGGGCGTGGGACGGAGGCAAGCCAATGACTGAACATGAACCAATTGAGACCAAGAATCTCGACCTGAGTGGCAATGCGCCACTGCCGTGGAGCAGGCCCCGTGAACATTTTGCAGCCAACATCTTTTTGCCCGCCACACTGCTTGGCACCACCCGCCCCGATGGACGCCCGCATGCAGCCTTTATCGGGGCGGTCTGGCTTGACGGCAAGATCTATTTCACGAGTAGTTTAGAGACCCGCAAGGCCCGCAATCTGGCCGTGAATCCGGCTTGCACCATCGCGATGCGCCTGGCAAGTCTGGATCTTGTCTTGGAAGGCGAAGCGGTCAGGGTTACCGATCATGAGACCCTGGAACGAGTTGCAGCCCACATTCGCGCAGGCGGTTGGCCGGTGCAGATCATGGATGATGCCTTGACCGCCCCCTATGCCGCACCGAGTGCCGGCCCGCCACCCTGGCACCTCTACTGCTTCAGCTACCATACGGCAATTGGCAATGCGATTGCCGAACCGCACGGCGCAACCCGCTGGCGCTTTGCTCGTTAAACTGGGCCAGATCTGACGAAATGCCTACTGGAGTGCCGAGCGATGGTATGTCTATTAACCATCCCGAGGATATGCTAAGATGGCGCGTCACTCACCACCCATCACTCGTCACTCATCACTCGTCACTCGCCACTTGTATGCGCTTACCCCTTGCTATTTTTCTGCTACTTACGGGTTTTTACCTGCTCACGATGAGCGGGCATACCTATTCGCCTGATGAAGAGACCATGCTCGCGGTGACGCGCAGCCTGCTTGAACGGGGCGAAGTTGCACTTCAGGTCGAGCCTGATGCGCCGGTGTCGGCTTTGCGCCCTGGTCGTGATGGCGGACGCTATTCGCCCTATGGGGTCTTGCCCTCGTTGCTGGCCGTGCCATTCCATCTAGTCGGCAGTTGGCTGGGTGGCCCCGATCCGGGAGCCAATGATTACACCAGCCGTTTTGCGGTTACGGCCCTGAATGGGCCGATCACGGCGGCGACAGCCGCGCTGATCACGGCGTGGGCGATGGGCCTGGGGGCGCAGCGGATCTGGGCCGTGATCCTGGGGTTGGGTTACGGACTGACCAGTTTGGCCTGGCCGTATGCGCGCACCTTCTTTTCGGAGCCGCTGGCAGCCCTATTGATCACCACGGCGGCCTATGCGCTCTGGCAGGCCCAACAGACTACGGGCCGCCCCGCGCTGTTTTGGCTGATCGGGGCGGGGTTGGCGGCGGGTCTGTTGCTGCCCACCCGTTTGGCGGCCGGGGTTGCGCTGCCCGTATTGGGGCTGTATCTGCTGTGGGGCAGTTGGCAGGCTACTGACGGGCGCAGCCGCCGCAATGGGCCGAGAAGCGCCTTGATCAGTCAGCCCGCCGTATTTGGGCTTGGGCTGATCCCGGGGTTGGCGATTGTATTGTGGTATAACTACGCCCGCTTCGGGACGCCGCTGGCCTCGGGGTACGGCAGCGAGGCGACGCTCTTCACGACCCCCCTGGCTGAGGGCTTGTACGGGTTGGTGTTCAGCCCGGGGAAAAGCGTGCTGCTGTACGCCCCCCTGATCATGCTGGCGCTGCCTGGCGCAGTCGTGCTTTGGCGGCACGGCCGTGCTGCGGTGGTACTGCTGGGTGCAGGGCTGTTGCTGGGCCATCTGCTGCTCTACGCCAGTTGGGGCGTCTGGGAGGGCGGCGGGGTCTGGGGGCCACGCTTTTTGCTGCCGGTGCTTGCGCCAACGCTGGTGCTGGCAGCAGGGCTGGGACTGGCTCCGGGGCTGGGGCTAGGACGCCTGCTGCTGGTTGGGCTGCTCGGGATGGTTGGGTTGGTGGGCAACCTGGGCGGGGTCTTGTTGAACTTCAGCACCTACGTCGTGGCGGACAGCCCCTACGATAAAGTCTATCGTCTCGCCGGATCGTCGCTCGTCGGTCACTGGCGGATGTTGGGCACACGCTGGGCGGCGTATACCAGTCCGGCCCCGATGTGTCGGCTGGCTGACGGCCTATTTGCGAGTGAAGATCCGGGTGGGGCGAGCCTGCCGCGCCGGACGGGGGCCTGGGGCGAACTGCATTGCACAGCCGCCGGAGCACGCCTGCGGTTTGGGCTTGATGACCGCCGCCCGCCGGCAACACCTGCTAGCGAACTGACGCTGTGGCTCGATGGGGAGGTACTGGCGACGCCCCCAAGTGGGCAACTGCGTGAGTATCGTCTGCTGTTACCAACCGCACGGAGCCGTCTGCGGATCGAGGCGGTGCCCTGGAATCCGCGCAGCGTTGGGTTTAGCGAGCGCGACGACAACCTGGGGCCACAGTTGACCGAACTGCGCGGGCAGACCCCGGCGGGGGCTACGGTAACGCTAGCCGATACCGCGATTGCACCGTTGCCGGCGCGGGCGCGGCCACGCTGGGCCTGGTACTACGATCCACCCAACCAACACCTGGTAGACCATTGGGCCTGGTACCTGCCCCGTTCCGAACTCGCAGGGCCACGGCGCACCCTGTTGGCCCTGCTGATCATCGGCTTGGGTGGGGGGTTGATGGGGGTAGGGGCAATGCGGTTGCGGCGCACAATGCAGAGGGGCAGGTAAGGTCTTTGCTCCGTTGGGCTGAAAGCCCACGGCACTGAGGTCTAGCCGTTTCGCTAGCAGGATCGTTCACGCCCACGGCAGGGCCAGGGAACACCTGGTGTTCCCTGAATCACCAGCGGGCCGTGGGTTTACGCCCACGGCCCGCTGCAACCAAACAACTAGACCCGCACAAACGCCGACATAATCACAATATCGTGCAGATTGCCATCGCGGTCAATCGCGTGGCGGGCGAGTTGACCTTCAACGGCAAAGCCGAGCCGACTGAAGATCGCCTGGCCTGCGGTAAGCGCAGCGAGCATATCAACCGTCACTTTGGCGGCCCCAAGGTCGCGTGCGGCTTCGACGATGGCCTGAGCCAGATGCATACCCAGCCCGCTGCGGCGATAGCCGGGCTGCACAATCAGGCGAATATTGGCGACGTGGTACGACCAACCGGGGAGACGCAGCGCAGCGGTATAGCCCACAATCGCACCATCATCGGTGACAGCAACGATCTGACGCCAATTTTCGGCATGGGCTGCATTGGCAAGACGCGTAATAATTTCGGGATGGGTAAAATCATCCTCGAGATAAAGCAGATCGTTTTTGGGCAGCGCCTGGCCAAACTCTGCGAGCACGGTCCGGTCACTCTCAGCGAGGTTCCGGATCGTCACATGACGGCCATCCTTAAGTGCCACACTGCCTGCCGCCTCGATGCGCTGGGCCATCCGCATGCCTCCTGTCGGATCTTTAGATGTTGGTTGGGATTACGCTATTCGCAACACGATGGGCGCACTATAGCACAAGGAAGTTACATGCTAGTTACTTCGGTTGTCGAATATCTTGTACGGCTGGCGATCTCTTTACTCGAAGATCCGGGTTCAGGCATCAGACTAAGGCAGCAGCAAACACGTCCCTTCTATCACACAGAATAGACCAGATTGGATCCGGCAGGCAAGCGCGTTTGCTGGTATAATTGCGCCGATCCATATGGCGCGTACCCAACGATAAGCTCGGTCCTGCCACTGTGTGCAATCGAGCAGACAAGGAGGTCAAATGAGCAGCCAGCGTGAGGTTGTGGTCCTCAGCGGGGTTCGTACGGCGATTGGGGGCTTTGGTGGCAGCCTGAAGGATCAGCCTCCCTCAGAGCTCGCAGCCATGATTGTACGTGAAGCGATCAGCCGGGCCGGGGTTGAGGCGCAGGAGATCGAGCATGTCGTGTTTGGGCATGTAATCAATACCGAGCCGCACGATATGTACCTGGGCCGGGTCGCAGCCGTCAAGGGTGGTGTTCCGGTCGAGACCCCGGCTATGACTTTGAACCGGCTTTGTGGCAGTGGCTTGCAGGCAATTGTTTCGGCGGCCCAGTCGATTATGCTGGGTGACGCCGATGCCGCCATTGGTGGCGGGGCCGAGGTGATGAGCCGAGCACCCTACACAGTGCCAGCGATGCGCTGGGGCGGTCGCATGGGTGATGCCAAGCTGGTTGATATGATGACCGGGGCGCTCTCCGATCCGTTTGATGATTGCCACATGGGCGTTACGGCCGAGAATGTAGCGGCGAAGTGGGGCATTACCCGCGAGGAGCAGGACGCCCTGGCGGTGGTGAGCCATCAACGGGCGGCGGCGGCGATTGCGGCGGGCTACTTCAAGAGCCAGATCGTGCCGGTTGAGTTGAAGGTCAAGGGTGGCGTGCAAGTCTTCGATACCGACGAGAATGTACGCGGCGATACAGCGATCGAGAAGTTGGCCAAGCTGCGCCCGGTTTTCCAGAAAGACGGCAGTGTGACGGCGGGCAACGCTTCGAGCATCAATGATGCGGCCGCTGCTGTGGTCTTGATGGATCGAGCGACAGCAGAGCGACGTGGCTACAAGCCCCTGGCGCGCCTGGTTGGCTATGCCCACGCCGGCGTCGAGCCAAAATATATGGGGATCGGGCCGGTTCCAGCGGTCAAGCGGCTGCTTGAGCGCACGGGGGTGCGGCTTGATGAAATTGACATCTTCGAGGTCAATGAAGCCTTCGCGGCCCAGGCCCTCGCCGTGAGTAAAGATCTGGAACTGCCTGCCGACAAGACCAACCCCAATGGCAGCGGGATCTCACTCGGCCACCCGATCGGGGCTACCGGCTGCATCCTGACCGTCAAGGCGGTCCACGAACTCCAGCGTACGGGTGCCCGCTATGCGCTGGTGACGATGTGTATTGGTGGCGGTCAGGGGATCGCGGCGATTTTCGAGCGGCTGTAAGGAGGATCGTGTTATGGGGAAGCTTGACGGACAGGTCGCAATTGTGACCGGGGCGGGCCGCGGGATTGGGCGGTCGATTGCTCTGACCCTGGGGGCTGAAGGGGCCAAAGTGGCGGTCAACTACAATTCGAGTAGCGCCGCTGCTGAAGAGGTCGCCGCGCAGATCAATGCGGCCTGGCGCGAGCAGGGTGGCACCGATGAGGAGCGAGCCTTTGCGGTCAAAGCCAATGTGAGTGATCCTGCCGAAGCTCGCGGCCTGATTTCAACGGTGGTCGAGCGTTGGGGGCGGGTTGATGTGCTGGTCAATAATGCCGGGATCACCCGCGACAAGTCGATCCGCAAGATGACCGATGAGGACTGGCTCGATGTGATCCAGACCAACCTCAATGCAGTCTTCTTCTGTACCACTGCTGCGATGCAGCCGATGATCGCCCAGAAGCATGGCCGGATCATCAATATTAGTTCGATGAATGGCCAGACCGCAGCCTTTGGGCAGGCGAACTATGGCGCGAGCAAGGGCGGTATCATCGCCTTCACCAAGACTGTGGCGCTCGAACTTGCCAAGTTCGACATCACCGTCAATGTGATAGCGCCCGGCTTCACCCTGACTGACATGCTCGCCAAGGTGCCCGAAAATGTCCAGGATCAGATCAAGTCGAAGATCCCGATGGGCCGCTTTGGCAAGCCCGAAGAGATCGCTAAGGCCGTGGTCTTCCTGGCCGCTGATGCCGACTATATTACCGGTGCTCAGCTTAACGTCAATGGCGGGGCCTACATGTAACGCCCACTAGGTAGGGACGCCGTAGCGTAGGGACGCAGCGTGGACGCAGCACGCTGCATTCCTACCCCACGCTGCGTCCCTACCATTGGATGTCTACTTCAAATTACGATCTAGAATGTCTTTGATGTCGCTCGAATAGCCATCCCAGGCCTGCTGCATCTCTTTGTTCATCCGTTGCTGAACCCGAATGGCATCAGCAACCGCCTGTTCGGCCGAACCACGCAAACTGCGACTATAATCCCAGTTGCGTAAGACTACATCAAACGCCATATCGGTGCTCGCCATCATCAACTCGTTCCATGCCCGCACCGAACGCAGCATGGTGTCGGTTGTCTCACTGTACTGCTGGCGCATTCGATCCTGCATACCCTGCGTGTCGTCATTTGCCATTTTGTGCCTCCGGGTGTATTCTGATGACGCGCCGCGTCGCATTGGAATGCGCTTGGCGGCGCGTTGTATTTCTTGGCCACGTATCTTCAAGCGATGGTATCACCGGCAGTTACAGGTCAGTTCGGGGGCGACCCCGAAGGCGCGAGTCTGCTGCTTACCCGGCTCGCCCCGCCCGCCCAGCAGACCCGTTTATTGCGGCGTCAACGCGTCGAGGCGCACCTCGCTGTGGCATTGGAATATCCGCTCTGTTTTGTGGTTGGCCCCGCCGGGAGTGGCAAGACCACGGCGTTGGCGGCACTCGCCACCTATGGAGGTTGGCCTACCGCCTGGTGCCGGGCGCGTCCGTCCGATGATCCGGCCCAGTTGCTGCGCCACCTCACCGCCGCGTTCCGCCCGGTGGCCGCGCTCGATGAAGCGCGCATCGCAGCGGCCCTGCTCGCCCATCCCGGTGAACCTGGCCCGGCCCTCGATCTGCTGGTCAATGAGCTCGCTGCGGCCCTTGATGATGATACCCTGCTGGTGATTGATGATTACCATTTGATTGACCAGCGGCCCAATCTGAGGGCCGTGATTGAGCGGATGGTGGCGATTCTGCCCCTGCGCCTGCATCTGGCCCTGGCCTGCCGGAGCGATCCGACCCTCGCCACCGTCGAGACCACCCGCCTGCGCGGGGAGTTGCACCTGGTGACGCAGGTCGACCTGGCCTTTAGCCTCGATGAGGCCCGTGCCCTCTATGCCCTCGCCAATCGCCCACCGCCCGAAAGCCTCGACGAATTAGTGACCCTGAGTCGCGGCTGGCCGCTTGCGCTTCAGATTGCGCTGGGGGCCGATGATTGGCGTACCGCACTGGGTCTGCGCGGGGCCGCCCCGATCGATGGCTATCTGAGCCAGGAGTTGATGGCCGATCTGCCTGCGCCGCTGCAACAGTTTCTGCTGATCACCGCCGGGCTGCGCTACCTCGATCCGGGGGTCTGTGCATTGCTGACCGAGCAAAGCGATCCCCAACCATGGCTTAGCGAGCTCGAACAGCGCCACCTGTTTGTGGAACGCACCGCAACCGGGTTGCTCCAGATTCAGCCGATTCTGCGTACTTTTTTGATCAACCAGGCCATTCGCCATGTGCCGGCCTGGCCCGAATTGCAACAACGGGCGGCAGCCTATTTCCGGGCCAGGGACGATGCCGATGGCGTGCTTCATCATCTGTTGTTATGTCATGATCAAGCCGCCGCCGCCGAAACCCTCGTGACCTATGCCCCAACCATGATTGCCGCAGGTCAACCCGAGCAAGTGCTGGCATGGGCGAAACGTTTAGATGAGCAGACCCGTACCTATCCCCCGTTGATCGAGGCGCAGGCGATGGCGTTGCGCCAGATTGGGCACTACGACGAGGCGCTGCATGCCTATATGACCGCCGCGAGCGCCTATGCCGAGGTTGGCGACCTCGATGGGCAGATCCGGGCGTTACGCGGCCAGGCTGAACTGTACCTCGATACGGTGCAACCGGCCCACGCCACTGATCTGCTCAAACGAGCCTTGCGCTTGCTGCCAACCAGCCGGGCCAGCGAACGGGCCGAACTGTTGCGGATGCAGGCCGAGAATTGGGCCAACCGTGGGCGCGCCGATGTGGCCCTGATCCTTGAACAGGCTGCCCGCCAGATTGAAGAGCATGCGCCTGATCAGCCTGGGCTCCCCGCTACGCTTGCGAACCCAGCCACGAGTAATCCCGCTGAGCCAAATCAGCTTCCGGTGGAGTTGCCTCCGCGCCTGTTGCTGCGTTCGGGACGGCTGAACGAAGCCCGTCAACAACTCGAAGCCCAACTCTGGGCCGAGAGTACCGGCCAGTCTGGAGCGCGCCGACCCTGGGCTCACCGCGAACCAGTCTTGTTACTGGCCCTGATCTATGCCATGCTGGGCAGTGGCACCCGCGCCCTGGCGATGGCCCGTCGTGGTCTGGTCGAAGCCCAACAGAGCGGGGCACGCTTGACCGAGGCGATCGCGGAATTGCGGCTCGGTCACGCCTATCAACTTGTAGCAGCCAATGATCTGGCCCCGTCCCTGCAACGCTACGCCGAGGCCCTACGCCTTATTCAAACCGTCGGTGTGACCCGCACCCGCGCGGAAGGCTACCTGGGTCTGACCTTGCTGTATGGGCATAGTGGCGACTTACCGCGTGCCGAGGCTGATGCCCGTGAGGGGATGCAGATTGCGGCCGCCGCCGGTGATGAGTGGACTGCCGCCCTGATCCTGTTGGCCCTCGGCGGTGCGGCGGTGGCCTATGGTGAACCGCGGGCCGTCGAATGGATCGAGCAGGCGCGGCAACAGTTTGCCCGTGGCGGTGATGCGTATGGCATGGCGGTCACGACGCTTTGGCGCGCAATTGCCGCGTTGCGGGCGGGCGATCCCCAGGCCGATCACGAACTGATCAGCCTGCTTGATGCCGTGGTTACCCATAACTACCTGGGCATCCTGATCAGTCCAAGCCTGTTTGGGCCGCGTGATCTGGCCAGTCTGGTGCCCTTGTTGCTGCGTGCCCGCCGCCTGGGCGACCACGGCGAACTGGCCCGCGTCCTGTTGCGGCAGGGCTTCCCCACGATTGCCGCCGACGATACGGTCGAGGATTACCACCCTGGGTATACCTTGCGCGTCCAGATGCTCGGCACGTTCCGGGTCTGGCGTGGCAGCCAGGAGATCCAGGCCCGCGAGTGGCAACGCGAAAAGGCGCGCCAACTCTTCCAGCTGCTCTTGACCCATCGCGGCCACTGGATCCAGCGCGAACAGATCTGCGCCTGGCTCTGGCCCGAAGCCGATCTCGAAGCGGCCGAGCGCCAATTCAAGGTGACGTTGAATGCGTTGAACTCGGCCCTCGAACCGGCCCGCCCGCCCCGGGTTGCGCCCTTCTTCGTGCGGCGGCAGGGCTTAGCTTACAGTTTTTCACCTTCGTACGGAGTCTGGATTGACGTTGACGAGTTTGAGTTGCGGGCGGCGGCCTCGGCCTCAAGTGATGATGCCGACTTTGCCCGCCGCAATGCCCAACTGGCGGTGCAACTCTATCGGGGCGACTATTTGGCCGAATCGCTCTACGATCCCTGGACCACCGAAGAGCGCGAACGGTTGACGGCACGTTTTCTGGCGACGGCGGTAGGCTATGCCAATCGGCTCAGCAACGAGGGCGACCAAGCCCAGGCCATCCAGCTCTGCGAACAGGTACTACGGCGTGACCGCTGCTACGAAGAGGCCTACCAGGCCCTGATGCGTGCCCACGCCCGGGCTGGCAGCCGCTCGCAGGCCCTGCGTAGCTACGCCCGTTGTACCCAGGCCCTGCGCGACGAGTTGGCGATGGAGCCGTTGCCCGAGACGGATGCGTTGTATGAGGCGCTGAAGCGCAATGAGTCGATCTAGCTAGTGGGAGCCTGCGGCTCCCACTAGCTAACAAACGGGGAAACCATGTTTCCCCGCGCCCCTGACTATGCGTCACCCGCGCCGGGATCGCGTCGCTCGCAACGGGATCACGTGCCCGCCCCGGGATCACGTGCCCGCCCCGGGATTGCGTGCCCGCCCCGGGATTGCGTGCCCGCCCCGGGATCACGTGCCCGCCCCGGGCTTGCGTGCCCGCCCCGGGATCACGTGCCCGCCCCGGGATTGCGTGCCCGCCCCGGGATCACGTGCCCGCCCCGGGATTGCGTCACCCGCCCCGGGATCGCGTGCCCGCCCCGGGATTGCGTCACCCGCCCCGGGATCGCGTGCCCGCCCCGCGGGGGCGGGCGCCGCCCGGGGTGGGCGGGC
>JBLWKA010000058.1:0-34106 GCA_048381555.1 Oscillochloridaceae bacterium umkhey_bin13 | reverse complement strand
TGTTTTGTGTGTGGGGGGTGGGGGGCGGGGGGGGCCGCCCCCCCCGCGGGGGGTTGCGGGGGGTGGGTGGGCCCGCCCCCCACCCAACGCACGTAAACCGTGGGCTTGTCCAACGACACAGAGTAGCACTATCGGCTATCGGTTAGGGCTGGGGCTGGGCCGAACCCTGGGGCCGCATCGGGAAGCTGCCTTCGGGGGCGTACCAGTCCCCAATATTCAGGTTGCCAATGCTCTGACCGGCCCCAACCGTGACGGGCACCAGGCTATGGTTGGTACATTCTAACCCCATTCCACAGCGCACATATTCGCTATAGGCTCCGGCAACGGTCGGCGGCGCACTTGGATCAGCCAGGTAGGCGAGCAGATAGTAACTGCCCGCTGGAACCCGTAGGCTCCACTGTGATGCGTTCAGGGCGGTGCGTTCGGCTACGCGCCAGGCGCATTGCGTAAGGCCAGTTGCGGGTACTCACGCTCAAGATAGCCGATTTCCCAAGCACTCGTAAAGAGGAGCACCGAGCGCTGTTCGAGGTCGTGAACGAGCCGTACCGCCGACGGCAAGCGTACCTGCGCCAGCGCTTCTGGCGCACACGTCGGCCAGCGTGCCGCAATGAACGTCAGCATTTCGATCTCGGTCTCTACCGTATACTCCACCGCCATGCGTGCCCGCACCACATCAAACTGCAACTCGCCGACCGCAGCAAGAATCGGCTCACGTCGCACGCCTTCCGGGTCGGTGAAGATCTGGACGACGCCTTCTTCCGCCAGTTGTTCGATCCCTTTGTTGAACTGCTTATGCTTGGACAGATTGCGGTTGCGCAGCAAGGCAAAGCATTCCGGGGCGAAGCGCGGCATCGGTGTATAGGTGAATGGTTCGCCAATACAAAGCGTATCGCCAATCGCAAAGACGCCGGGGTTGGTCACGCCGATCACATCGCCGGGGAAGGCTTCGCCTACCGTTTCGCGCTCGCGTGCAAACATCCGGCTAGGCCGCGTCAGCCTGATGCTGCGCCCAAGCCGGGGATTCTGCACCTGGATATCTTTCACAAAGCGGCCAGAGCAGACCCGAATGAACGCGGTTCGATCACGGTGCAGCGGATCCATATTTGCCTGAATCTTGAAGACAAAGCCAGAAAATGGCTCGGTCAGGGGATCGATCTGGCCCCGCGAGCTTGCCCGCGCCACGGGCGACGGAGCGAGGCGTACCAACGCCTGAAGAAACGGCTCAACGCCGAAGTTGTTCAGGGCGCTGCCGAAAAAGACCGGCGTCACCGTGCCGCGCAGAAACGGTTCTAGCGCAAAATCGGCACCGGCACCTTCGAGCAGGCTCACATCATCGCGGAGTTGCCGGGCCTCATTGGCTGGGATCAGCGCATCGAGCGCCGGATCGTCGAGCGAGGCGACCTGGACTGGTGCCCGCTGCGCCCCGTGGGTCGTGCGTTCAAACCGTAGCACCTGGCGCTCCACTAAATCATAGACGCCCTGAAAGGCGCTGCCAGAGCCAATCGGCCAGTTCAGCGGTACGGCGCTGATTTCGAGCAGGCGTTCGATCTCATCAAGCAGATCGAGCGGATCGCGTCCCGGCTGATCGAGCTTGTTAATAAAGGTCAGAATCGGCACGCCGCGCATCCGGCATACCTCGAACAGTTTGCGGGTTTGGGCCTCAATCCCTTTTGCCGCATCAAGCACCATCACGGCGCTGTCCACCGCCATCAAGGTGCGATAGGTATCTTCGCTAAAGTCCTGGTGGCCCGGCGTATCGAGCAGATTGATCCGATAGCCGGCATAATCAACCGCGAGCACGGTCGAAGTGATCGAGATACCACGTTCACGCTCCATCGCCATCCAGTCAGAGGTGGCGTGGCGTTGGTTTTTGCGCGTGCGCACGGAACCGGCAAGGTCGATCGCCCCGGAATAGAGTAGCAACTTCTCGGTGAGGGTCGTTTTGCCAGCATCGGGGTGCGAAATGATCGCAAAAGTGCGTCGGCGTGCCGTTTCGGCAACAAGCTGTTCGTGGGCGAGCGTCTGTTCTGGAGCTAGATCTGGAAGCATAATGCTTGCATTATAGCAGCCTCTGATGCGTGACGTGCTGCTTTAGAAGCGCAGCCAGATACGGTATACTATCGCCACACAACGTTGCAGCATCAGATTGGGCATGGGTTCTTGCCGGTACGCAGGATCCATTGTGCGTTGACAACTGAAAGTAGGGCCATACGCTATGCACACACCGCAACCCGTCTATATTGGGACTGATAGTGGCGCGACTACCTCGAAGATTGGGGGCGTCTGGGATGACGGCACTCCTGTCTCTACCAACCTGCTTCAGCGCCCAACCAATTCGCACCTGGGACCAACATTGGTCGTGCAGGGCTGGGTGGATGCGATCAGCATCTATCTTGAGCAGAACGGGTTGACCTGGGAGCAGGTGCGGGGGGTGGGGATTGCCATTCCTGGCCCGCAGCGCAGCTACGGGGTGCTTGAGCGTGGGCCAAATCTGCCGGAGAGTTTTGTCGGCTTCGATGTCTATACCGCCTACAGTCAAGCGTTGGCCGAGCGGGCCGGTCGCCCGGTTGCGGTGGCAGTCGGCAATGATGGCAACATGGGTGGCGTCGCCGAGGCGCAGCGGGTGCGTGGCAATACAAACGGCAGCGTCCTGATGCTCGCCCCCGGCTCGGGGCTAGGTACGGCCTACATTGACCAGCGGGGCCTACCGCTTGACGGCGATACGCTCGCTGGCATGGAAGCTGCCCATATGCCCGCGCCGCTGCATCTGCTTGAGACCCGCCCCTACCCGTGTGGCTGTGGCCGAACCTGGGGCTGTGTCGAAGTCTATACGACGCTCGCGGGCCTGCCGCTGCTGCTCGCCGAGCAACTCGCGGCCCATCCCGCGCATCCCTTAGCCAGTTCCCCCCTGAGCATGAAGGAGCGCGCTTTCACCCTGCGTACCCTGGCCCAACAGGGCGATGCGCTTGCCAATGCGATCTTCGACTTTCAGGCGCGTGCCCTTGGGTTGCACGTTGCTACCTTGGCGATGGCGCTTGATCCGCAGTTCGTCGTCATTGGCGGTGGACTTATGGACAACGAATCGACTTCGGCGGTCTTTCGCGAGCGTTACCTGGAGCAGGTCTGGGCGGCGGCGTACCCCTATTTGTGGCCCGCCCAGCAGCGCACGATGCAACTGGCCCCTGCGACCCTGGGCGATCTCTCGCAGGCGATTGGCGCGGCACTCGTGGCACTCTACCAGGCGCGCCTGGCCTAGCGCGAGGGGCTACTTCTTTTTCTTATTCGCCTTTCGCGACGCCGAGGCCGCCTTGCGCTTCTGTTTTGCCTTGCGGGCCTGGGCCTCGGCGTTGCGCTGCCGCTCCTTGCGGGCCTTGTCATCTGCCTGCTGAAGGGCTGCCGGGCTGTCAGGCAGGCCTGCGTTCACGCCGTGCTGATCAGCTAAGCGGGCGAAGGCTGACTCTGGCTCGCTGCCCAACGCTGCTAAGAGGTCGTGGCGAAACCCTTTCGGGAAGAATTGCTTGCGCCGTTCTTCATCGTACTGTTGGGAAAGCGCAATCAGCGGGTCGGCGGGGTCTGGGTCAACCCCGAACTGGTCGAGGATGTCGCCCCATGATCCTCGCACGATCGTATCAATCTTATCGAGTTCAAACGCATGCCGGATCAAGGGTAAGCTCTCAACTGCGTCAAGCTCGACCAGGCCATCCATGGCGTAGGTGCAGGGAATCTCTTCGTACTGCTCGGCATCACGAAGCACCGCACTCAGGATCGTCACCACCTCGTCGCGCATAGCGGGGTGGTTCTGGCCGATCGCTGCGAGGGCACTCGTCACCAGTGCGAGCGCCCACTCGTTGTGGGCAGGATCAGCGAGGTAAGCCTGAAGCGGCGCTACGGCGGGTTGTCCGATCTGCCCAAACAGTTTTGGCAAGTCCTCGCTGAACCAATCGTCGTCCCAGCGCTCAAGCAGGGGCATCAGTTCGCTGACGTGGGCGGAGGCATCAAATAGCTTGAGCGCGTGCAGTGCATGGATGGGTGCCCAAACTTCCAGACTATCGCTAGGCGCATTGTTTAACGTCGGATCAAGCACCATCCGCACCAGTTCGGGCACATGCTCTTGCTTCAGGTCTAGCGCGGCGACGTGGGTCTCGATCGTTATAACGCGGGCATCGCCGACGGTCAAGAGTTCGGCGACGGGTGCTTGGTAGTCTGCACTGCTATTAACAGCCATCAGATACCTCCCAACAAGCAGGATGAGACGCTAATTGGGATTGTAGCACTTAAGCTTCGATCAAGCCATCGGCCTGACCCTCGATCGCGCTGCGCACCTCGCGCATGCTAGGGAACTGAAGGGGATCTGCTGACTGATTACCTAATCACGAAGGACGGTATGGGCCGCCACGGTTGTTGGTAGAAGGGCGAGGCCCATGATGAGCAGGTACACCCGCCAGTTCCTTCGCTGTCGGTGATCATCCATGCTGAAACCTCCACATTAGGGTGTCATCCGTGCGGGCCTCGGCACCGAACCGCAGCGCCACGACCCGGCGGGGAAAGACCTGCTCGGTGTCGAGGATGTGTACCAGACACTCCAACGCCGACCACTCCTCGGGAGCGGGGCGGCGGCGCAACAACTCCTCGGGAACGGCTGCGGTAAGCTCGGTCCAGCGCTGCGGCGAAGTGGATAAGATCGCTTTGATGCGGGTCAGAAGTTCACTCATAGGGCCTCCTCACGGTAGATTGTCTGGCGGCTGCTCCCAATGACGCACAAAGGGTTCCGGCTCGACGTGGAGCGCGTCGGCAATTCGATTAATATAGTTGAAATAGGCGGCGATCTGGGTTGCATCGTGGATGGCGCGGTCGTCAAAACCGACGGCGCGCAACTGCACGATGTCGGCTTCCTGCATCTGGGCGGGCGTGCGAGTCAGCTTTTCGGCAAAGGCACAGAGGGCCGCGTCGGGTAGCGACAACTCGGCCTGGTGCCGGTCGGCGGCGATCTGTCGCGTCGCTCGATGAGGTAACTGAGCAAGACGCTCCGGGCAAGTTCGACTCGACTGAGGGGCAGACCCCATTGGCGGGCCAGTTCGCCCTGGAAACGGAAGAGCAGGCGGTTGAGCCGCAGGTCTTCGGGGTCATCAGCCTGGAGCCAGGGTCGATCCACTTGGCCCGTGATCAAGGCGATCCGGTCAGCGAGAATCGCGGGGAATGTGACTGGCCCATAATGCTCAATCGCTGCAATCAGGGTGGGATCATCGGCGCGAGGTGCGGCCGTGCGCTCCAGGTAGGCCAGGATCGCGAATTGCTGCCCCTGCATGCCGAACGCTACGTCTATGCCGGGAAGAAACTTGTCGGACTCGCGAACCAACGGCCATGCCTGGGCCATCGTTTCGGCAAGGAGCGCCACGTGACCGTGGTAGGCGAGGCGGTTGAAGGAGTAATAGAACAGATCAAGGCTGTCGCCTGCGGTTTCGGCCAGGGTGGCAGCGAGGGCGGGTAGGCGATCGCGGTGACCGGCAGCCAGGGCGTCGGCAATCTCTGACTCCAGGTAATAAGGGGCACTGTGGGCGTAAAATTCAGGACGGGCGGCCAATTCGCGCCTGAGGGCAGCGTAGCTCACCGCCTCCTCGGGGTGGGTGTACAGGTGGTTGGAACCGCAAAACGCGGAACCCCCAAAGCTGGGAATTCCGCGTCCTGATGTGGAGCGGGCGACGCGACTCGAACGCGCGACCATCTGCTTGGAAGGCACGGACGCGCCCCACACTGCGCCGATCTGCGCTCCGCTCCGGCGATCAGCACGCGCCGCATTCCGCATTAGGACGCCATACACCGCGATCACCCTGGGATGCTCCGCAATGCTCGGCTGATCCGCGCCGATCTGGGCTGATCTGGGCCGAACGACTCACACCAGGACTCACACCACGAGTAGCCGGGGGTGCGCAATGGTAGCCCAGCGTCGCCCCCTCGACCGACCCGAGTCCCTCGACCGCGCTGCCCGCGATATGCGCCGCCACCTTGAACTTCTCGCCGAGGGCTGGGATGGCGGGCGGATCGAGCTGGTAGCCGGAACCAATGACCCCGCCAATCCTGACCGGATTGCGTTGCTCGTTCCGACCCGCGAGCGGTCAACGATCACGACTACCCGCCGCTGGCTCGACCCGACCAGCCTTGCCCCAATTGCCGCCGAGGCGCAACGCCGGGCCGCTCTGTGGGGGAACGTGTATGTATCGGTTGGCAGCTTCGACCAGGCCGAGCGCCGCTACGGGCTGCGCTGGAGCCGCGAAGTCCCAAGACCGCGCCGTACCGTCATTCTGGATGACGTAACCGATCTGGACAGCCTTCCCTTGCCCCCAACCTGGGCCACCCAAACATCACCGGGCAACCATCAAGTAGGCTATCTGTGCGATGCGCTCCTGACCCCGCATCAAGCTGAACAGATCGGGCAAGGGCTGGCGCTCAGGGTTGGGGCCGACCCGTCAGGATGGGACGCCGCGCAACTCATCCGGCTTGCGGGAACCCTGAATACCAAGCCTACGTGCGTCGGTCGCCCTGGCAACCCTGACCAGGGAATCGAGCCGGAAGGGTGGCCCGTGCGCTTGGTGCGCGATGATGGGCCGCGCTATCCCATTGCGCAGCTCGCGGCCGTGGCGCTTCCTGGGGGCATGCACAATCTGGTGAGCGGTCGTGGCGCGACTCGATCCGCGACGCGGGCTGATCGGCCTGGGCCAGACGCGGATGATCCAGATCGGCCTTGGCGCAAGGCTGCGTACCGGGAAGCCTTGCGGGCCGCAGCCGACCGCGTAGACGTGGCCCGCTTGCTCGGCCCGAACGGCCTCCCGCGTGGCTTGACCCAGCGCCAGCCGGGCTATGCAGTACTGACCGCCCATCAGCGTGGTGAGATCGCCTATTGCTCGCCTAGTGGCAACTGGGACGCCTCACGCGAACGCTGGGTGGTGATCGGGAGCCTGTTGCGGATTGGCTACAATCAGGCTGAAGTCGCCGCCCTGGCCCGTGAACTCGCGGCATTCGGGGAAGAAGTCAAAGGGTCGGCGGCGATCTGGGAAGATATTGTGCGCGTGATTGTGCTCACCGTGGCGGAGCTGGGTGATGCCTACAAACCGCGCCGCCCAGAGCCGTGTGCGCAGAGCCGCGTGTACGATCATGCTGACCGCCCTGACCTTCCCCGCCGCCGCCCAGGCCGCCCCATTGGGCAGCGTGCCCAAACGGCGAGTAAACTCGTGCGGCTGCTGCGCGAGCAGGAGGGCCAGATCGTCACCCGTGCCTATTTGGCACAGGCGCTGGCGCTGACTGAGCGCACGATTACCACTCACTTGGCCCAGCTTGAGCAGGATGGACTGATCCAGCTTACCCGTGAAGCGCGGGGCCTGAGGGTGGAAGTTAATTCCCCTGCACTGCTTTTAGGGGTATCGCCAGCCGCCACGCTTCAGGATGACGCCGCGACGGTGGAACATAATTCCCGTTGCGCCGAGGGCGTCGAGGGTGGAAGTTTCGCCCCGTTTGCCGCATCAGGAAGCGGAAGTGATTCTGTAGGAGATCACACCCGCCCCCTTTCGCCCCCCTGCACGCTCCCTGCCGACCCCACAGCCCCCGACGCCTGCACGGCACCCACGTTGCACCTCGTAGAACCTGCATTGCCCGCTGTGAACCCTGCGCCGCCCGAGGCCGCGCCAGCGGCACAGGGCGGGGTGTGCCCCCCTGCTGACCCGCCCATTGCGCCAACTGCCGCCGATCAGCCGCCATCCCGCCGCTGGACACCGATACCCCTCACGCCTGCCGAACGCGCCCTCCGTGACCGCCACTGCCGTGCCCCGGTTGCACCAACGACCGAGGCAGACTCGGCTCTGTTGCCGCCCGCAGGCGCACCAGAAGGCCCTGTGCTTGACCAAGCGTGCGCGACCCGCCAACCGTCACGGCCCGAAGATCACGGTACTGACGCGAATCTGGAGCCACTGCAAGGCCGAGGGGCGTGGTTTGACCCCAACGTCCGCGTTGCTGATCTCAATCTGCCCACCCGTGTGGCACGGGACGGCTTCGAGGCACTGGCGCAACTGTACGACCAGGCCGAGAAAATGGGGTTCCCAAATGTTCGTCCTCGCCCCGCCGCAACCATTGCCCCCCTGCCTGCGCCTGTGCCGCTCCGTCGCGGGCCACCGCGCACCCCGGAACGGCTGCGGGCGTACCACAAGTTGCGAGGAGCCGCCCACAAAGCTCGCTCTGCCAAGCAACGGGCGTGGCTCTTGGGCGAGGCCGCCAAGTTAGAGGAGATCTACACCCCGGCGGAGTGGCGTGCGTATCAGCAGTGGCAACAACGCCCCGCTGTGTCACGCCCTACGCCAACCGCCAAGCCCCCAGTGCCGCAACTGGCCCTCTGGGAGAGCGCAGACCCGTCCAGCGTCACGCACCAAGCGCCACAGTGTACCAATCCATCCCTGGCCCCATCCAGACCAATGCATCCCGTGTCTGACCAGGAAGCCATAGGGTGATCAGGGCGGTCTTAGCCCTGATTACCCCAGAAGGTATGCGATTCTGATGCGTGATCTGCTAACCCGCCAGTCTTCCCACTCGCCCCTCAGCCGTGAAGCGGCCCTGCTGCGGTTGCTGGCCCGGTTGGAGTTTGTGGCGGAACGGCATCTGCATCTCCTGCTGGCTCCGCACCTGAGCCGTCGGCACTATCGGCGCATCCTGAAGGCGGCACACGACCAGCGCCTGATCTGGCGGCTCCCGGTCGATCCGAACCGCCTGCCTGGGGCGATGGGAGCCAGCAACCAGACCCCGCCTCCATGTACGCCTATGCTGTATGGTCTGACCGCACAGGGACGGGCGTGGCTCGACGCAGAGGGCGTCGAAGATGATCCGGCGGTGCTGGATCGCGCTATCGTCCGCGATTGGCGTAAGCCAGAACTCAAACTTGGGCAGTTAGCCCACGATCTGTTGGTCATAGACTGGTGTTGTCGTGCGCTGGCGGCCCTCCGCACATCGCCCCTGACGCGCATGGTCGAAGTGGTGCTGGAATATGTCAGTGCAGCCTCCCCGACCGGCACCGCCCTGCAACGCATTGACGCCCTGATGCTCGTCCAGGTTGACCCAAGCCGCAGCGGGCAGCCTGCCCCGCCCGCTACGGCTCCCATCCCGTGGGGTTGGCCTGCTCGTAACACGCCTGGAACCGTAGCCTGGGCACTCGAACTGGATCGCGGCACCGAAATCCTGGTGACGTTGCTCGGCAAAGCGGTCATGTACCGCGATCTGACGGTCAGCGGTCACTATGCGGACACGCTGGGCTGCCCCGTGCTCCCGGTGGTGGTGACTCCCACGGCCCGCAGAGCCGCCCAGATCGCCCGTGAGTGGCTGGACGGCTGGCCCGATGGGCGCGGTGTCGTCAGCTACCAGGGAGTCTTGCGCGACCAGCGGGGCGGCGTCCTGTGGGGCCGCTACAAAACGATGGGGGTCAACCCGGCCCGTGATGCGACCCTCTGGGACGACCTGGGGATTGCTCAGGCTGATTGGGAGCCACCGATTTCCCACTGACATGCAGGGCATGCCAACGGGCAGCAATCCCCGCCTGATACGCATAACCCTGCGCGTTGGCCTACGCATAATTCGGCACGTATGGTGCGCAGAGCAACGCACAAAACCCGGCACGTATGGTGCGCGTATGGTGCGCGTATGGTGCGCGTATGGTGTCCTACGGCGGGCGGGTTTGGCGGCTCCTGGTGCGGATTATTCCGCCGACATTCTTCTCGTCAGCGGTGACGGGAGCGCCGCGCTGCTTGCGTGTTCAGTTGCCCTGTTGCACTCCCCGGTTGTGCCCGCCTCGGGTGCGCGGGCGCAGCGCCGCCGGTGCGCCGCCGACCGTCCGTGCTGTCAGCGGTGACGAGAGCGCCGCCCGCTTGGCCCGTTCCCCTCGTGCTCCTTGCACTGATCACGGCAGGGCAGCGGGAATCACTGCGAATCACAGCGAAGCATTGCAGGGCACGCCGTGGCGAGCGGGCTGGCAGTGCCGTGCGGGCGCAGGGCGGGCGTAGGGGCGCAGGGCGGGCGCTGGTGGGCGGCGAGGGCGGCGAGGGCGGCGAGGGCGCTGGTGGGCGGCGAGGGGGAGAGACGGCCAGGGGGCAATGTCGGTGGGCGTGGGCGTGGGGGAACGTATTCCCTCAGTGGGTATCCAGCCAGGGGCAATGTCGGCGGGCGTGGGCGTGGGTGAAGGAGTTCGCCTACATCCACCAGAAGGGGAGTAACCACGATCACCCCCCTTGGAGGTGAAAAAGTATACAAAACGGGGCAGGGCAGTTAGATCGCCCCGCCCCGCGCTGGTACTGTTCCGTTACTTCGTAATGGCGCGGGCGAAGCGCCCAAGCGTCGCATCGAGGAGGCCAAAGAACCTCTGACCCGCTGGATACTGCTGACCCGGTTCAATCCACGCGCTCCAGGTTGGTAGCCCCCAATCAGGCTTCCGACGGGCATCAACCACAACGGTGTGGGCCATGAAGCCCCACACGAGGATGCCTATGGCCCCGCCAAGGCCAAGCATCGTGTTGGTGTAACTGCTATCATCGGGCGCGATACCCATAGCCTGGGTGATGAGGGTTGCAAACGTTAAACCAAACAGACATGCGAATAGGAACGTGGTGATGATGGTGATGATGGCGTATACATAGGGAATGGCCCGTGCGACAATCACGATGCGCTGCCGAGTTGACGCAGATACCTCGTCCGGTTGGAGCAACCCGAGATGCTCTAGTCCTGGCTTCCAGAACACGCCGCCCAGGCATACAAGCGCCAATCCAACAAGCGTGAACACGCTGTCGAGCCAGGTTGGGACGATTCCAGGAAAGATGATGGTGTGTACCAGACTGAGGGGAACCAGCACAGCTATCGGCGTCATAATCCCTGCCAAGACATCGTATTTCCGATAGTCGCTGTGGGCATCGTCAACCGGGCGGTGACGCAAACCAAAACTCTGGGCAACCACTTCACTCAGTGTTATCGGCATTCTTTCTCCTCCTCGTAAACTACTAGAAGAAACGTTCGCTTATGATAACACATTTGTTTGGTAACGCAAATAGACCCGAAAGAAGCCTTGTGCGGCGATCTGTAATCATGTCACCGCTGACGCCAAGGGAACGTGTCTGGCGTGGAGGTGCTTTGCCAGTATGCGGGGCAATCCATACCCATCCACGCTATGCCACGGCTAGATCTCAAGCAGTGACGCGAGATCAACAATGGGAGCGTGATAACCCTGGGCACGCATTGCGGCTAGGTGTTGATTGGCTTCAGGTAGCGTAACGATACCTTGCGTCATTGCCAGCACGAGGCAGCCAATTGAACCAGAGAGGCGGATCTGTTGGCGGCGAGCCTCGGCGCGTGCGGCACGGTCATCGGTAAGCAACAACCAATCGCGTTGTTTGGCAATCGCTAGGCAAGCCGCCTCACCGTGGTGTAAGCTTGTCGGCAGCATGCCGTACTGGCGTATTTCTGCATCATTGTGCAGGCTTGTCAGATGGAGCCATCCATCAGGAGATAGTGGCGCAATGATCTGTTCAATCCCATCCAGATAGCTATAGCCCTCGGCCTGACCAGCACGAATTTCGGCATAGACCTCAGTTGGCAGGTAGAGGACGCCAAAAATTTGGTGTAATAGCTCTAACTGAGCGATAGCCGCAAAGTTGATAATTACCGTCGTATTGGAGATAACGCTCATGAGCGGCGACCATGGTGATTGCGGATCGCAGCGATCTCATCAGCTGCGTCAGCAAGGGTTTCAGGGCCGAGTGCCAGTGCAATCCCTTGCTCATGCAGGATGTCGCGCATCTGCGGCCAACTGACGCCCGCGATCTCAGCCGCCCGCGCCAGCGAGATTCCGTCGTGTTGATACTGATAAACGGCCAGCGCAATCCGCAGATCCGGTCGTGTCCGCAAGAGATGGCGCAGTGCATCGTTGAAGACAGCCGCTTCATTTGGGTAGAGGCGTGCCGCTACGAGATCCTGGGCAGTGGTCATAACAATAACCCCCTTCATACGCGAATGGATTGCGCCAACATCGGTACGACTATTGTAGCAGACGCCTAAACGCAGCGCCTCCGTCGATCACATCAATGACCTTGGCACATACTACCAATGAGCGTTGATGATGCGGCATTACGGCATTGCGAGCAATCCACGGTAAGGGCACGACGAGTCGTGCCTAGACGCAACTCGCGGTGTCTCTACGTGACGGGCAACCCCACAATCCTCACGGCCCCGGTGGCGGCGCGGTATGGTAGGTCAGCCGAAAGACCGTGTCGGCGAGCCAGCGTTTGAAGCCTGCATCATCCACAAAGCGTTTGAATAGTTCGGTGTCGTCTTGCATGATCCCGGTCATGACCCGTAATAAGGCTTTGTCATGCTCAATGCGGGCGTTTTCGGCATCCGAGTTGCGCTGGGCGTTTTGGTAGGCCGCATCTTTCGCGACCCGCTCGGGGATGGTTGCGGTGATCATCTGTCGTACCCGGTCGGTGTCTTGCCAGGCGATGTTGCCATAAAGCTCGTTGAAGGCTTTGATAATCGCGGAGAGCGGGTTGAGTTCGGCTTCGGCCTGGATTCCGCCGCGCCCACTCGGGATCGCTGCGATCTCGGCGTCGGCGTCGGGCAGGCTGATCCGCTGCATGGCCTGCTTCTCGACCCGGTAACTATCAATGTCAATCACGTCCAGAATGCCCCGCGCCAGATCGTCTTCACGCGGCGCGGGCAGTTTGGCAATCAAGAAGTTCAAAAAGATCGACCGCTGCTCCCAGCCCGCGTTGTTGTAGGGCAGCACCGAGGAGAGAAAGGCGTAGGTGCGCACGAAGGCTTTGGCCTGCCCCTTGAAGGCTACCTGCCCCGCTTCGTCCAGGTCGCTCAGGTAGCGCCCCACACCCGCATCGAGGATCGGGTCAAGCTGGTCACGCGCCGCGCCGTTCAGGTAGTGCGCCACGAAGCGTTCGATCTCTGCGACGGTGTAGACCTGCGCTTCGTCCAACTCGCGCTGAAGGTCGTGCAGTTTGTTCGGGTCGGTCGCGTCAGCCAGGATCGTTGTGCGGTAATAGGCCGCAAAGGCGTCGCGGATGGTGTCGGCGTCGTTTAGGAAGTCCAGCACAAAGACATCGTGTTTCTGCGGGTGCGCTCGGTTCAGCCGCGAAAGAGTCTGCACGGCTTTGATCCCCGCTAGGGTTTTGTCTACGTACATCGTATGCAGCAGCGGCTCGTCATAGCCGGTCTGGAATTTGTCGGCGCAGACCAAAAAGCGGTACGGTTCTTCGCGAATCTTGGTTGCAATCTGGGCCGAGGGGAAGCCGTTCAGGCTGGTTTCGCTGACCTTGTTGCCGCCATACGTGTGCTCGCCCGAGAAGGCAACCAGCGCCCGGTAGGGGCTTTTGCGCTCCTGCAAATAGGCGTTGATCGCATGCACATACTGGATGGCCCGCGCAATCCCGTTCGTGACCACCATCGCCCGCGCTTGGCCGCCCACTTTGTGCTGGGCCAGCACCTGTTCGTGGAAGTGGTCAACCATGATTTCGGCCTTGAGCTGGATCGCCCGCTCGTGCCCCTCGACGAAGCGCCGTAACTTCTTTTGGGCCTTTTTGCGGTCGAACTCCGGGTCGTCGCTGATCGTTTTGGTCAGTTTGTAGTAGCTGCTGACCGGGGTGTAGTGGGCCAGCACATCCAAAATGAAGCCTTCCTGAATGGCTTGCTTCATCGTATAGCTGTGGAAGGCGCGGTATTTGGTCGTGCCGTCGGCCTGTGGCTCTGGGCTGCCGAAAATTTCGAGCGTCTTGGCTTTGGGCGTCGCCGTGAAGGCGTAGTAGCTGGCGTTCGCCAGCAGTTTGTGCGCCTCCATGATGCGGTTGATCTGGTCTTCGGTCGTCTCGTCTTCCTCAGCCGCCCCCGCCGGAGCCAGCACATGGGCCATCGCCGCACTGGTACGCCCGCCCTGGCTCGAATGGGCTTCGTCAATGATGATCGCAAAGCGCCGCCCGCGCTGCTCGTTGCCGATCTCGTGCAAAATGACCGGGAACTTCTGCACCGTCGAGATGATGATCTTCTTGCCGTCTTCAATGAAGCGCCGCAGGTCGCCAGAGTGTTCGGCGTGCCCGACCGTGGCCCCCACCTGGGCGTACTGTTTGATCGTATCGCGGATCTGTTTGTCGAGGATGCGCCGATCCGTCACCACGATGATCGAGTCAAAGAGCGGCTGATCCGCCTGGCTCAGACCGATCAGTTGATGCGCTAACCAGGCGATGGAGTTGCTTTTGCCGCTGCCGGCCGAGTGCTGGATCAGGTAACGCTGCCCTACGCTTCGCGCCGCTGTATCCGCCAGGAGCCGCCGCACCACGTCGAGTTGGTGGTAGCGCGGCCACACCTGCGTATGCTTAACTTTGCCGGTCTGCTCGTCCTTGGTGCGCACAACCTGGGCATAGTTTTCGATCAGATTGGTCAAACTGCTGCGACTCAACACCTCCCGCCACAGGTAATCGGTTTTGAGGCCGCTCGGGTTGGGCGGATTGCCCGCGCCGTCGTTCCAGCCCTGGTTGAAGGGCAAAAACCAGGAAGCTTTGCCCTGAAGGTGGGTGCAAAAACGGACTTCGCTTTCGTCTACCGCGAAGTGAACCAGGCAACGCCCAAAGGCGAAGATCGCCTCACGCGGGTTGCGATCCCGTTTGTACTGCCAGACCGCATCGTCTACGGTCTGTTTGGTCAGGCTGTTCTTCAGTTCAAAGGTGCAGATCGGCAGCCCATTGATGAATAGCACCAGATCGAGCGCTCGCTGGCGTTCTTCGCGGCTGTAGCGCAGCTGGCGCGTGACCGTGAAACGGTTCTGGGCGAAGCGCGCCTGGGCCAGCGCATTGCCTGGCGAGGGCGTGCCATAAAACAGTTCGAGGCTATGGGCACCATGGCTGAACCCGTGGCGCAAGACCTCAATCGTGCCGCGTTTGTTGATCTCGCCCTGAAGCCGCGCCAAAAATTTGCGCCGCGTCGGGCCATCGTGGGTCAGATCGAGACTCGCCGCGACTTCGGGCTGGGTCGCGTGCAAAAAGGCGGCCAGTTGCACCAGGTCAAGGCAATGCTCGCGATCATAATCGTGGGGATTGCCCGCGCTCCAACCAACCCCGCCATAGCCCACCGCTGGCTCGCCGATGGTCTTGCCGCTGGGCGGCTCGCAGCCATGCCCCGCCAAGAGCGTACAACTCCGTTGCTCGAAGCCACGTTCTGAGGTATCGCTGGGCATCGCTGAGCCTCCTTTAGCGCATTTTGGATTGTAGCTTGTGGCTTGTGGCTTGCCTAGCTAAGCGAACATCCATCTTGCCCTCAATCCAAAATCTAAAATCCAAAAGCTACAATTCCTCTTCCAGCCCCTCGGCTTCCTCCAACCCCTCGGCTTCCTCAGCTTCCAACGGATCATCGGTGGGCAACGCTGCCGCCGCCGCCCGCACATCAAGTTGCCCCGTGACCACATCGGCGATCAGCCGCGTGCGGTATTCGTTCAGCAGATCGATCTCGCGCTGGGCACGGCTGATCGCGCTGTCTAGGTCGGCGGTGGCTTGATCAAGGTAGGCGACGATGGCTTCTTGTTCAGTGAAGGAAGGGAGTAGTACCGGAAAATTTTGCAACATTGGTCTTCTAAGCGAATCAACCGTTGACTTTGCATTTCCTGCTAATGCCTCGAAGCGCAATGTGGCCCGGAAATACTCAAAAAAGAACCGTCCAAGTACCCTTTGGAAATTACTGAACTTATAAACCCGTTGATGATAATCAAATTTTCCGATGATGTGATGAAAGACTTTTGCAACCCCAGCACCATCACCTGCGGTAAGCACAGCTTCACCCTCAAAAGACCATGTGTTAATACGCTCTACTATTTGCGAGCGCACAAAAAATGGGTATAAACCATTTTCTGACTTATGTGCAGTATCGCGATCCCCTGTAGTAACATCCATGAGTGAACGCAATCGCCGCACCTCCCAATGCGCGGGCACCTGGCCCAACCAGGCCACACCGGAATCCTTGAGCGGCACAGCGGGATCGAGGCCACGGGTCACGGCCTGGTGGATCAGCACCTGCTTCTGTTCATTGAGCAACGCAATGAGGCGGCGCTTGGCCCGGATGAGGCGGCGCACCCGGCGATCTACGTAGTCTAGGTAGCGCACGATGGCGGCTTGTTCGGCGAGGGGGGGGAGGGCTATAGTGAGGTACTTCAACTCACTAGCATAGATATGCATGACCGTAATGCCACGCCCCATACCCGCCTTCTGGTAAGTAGCTTGAGGACAATCGGTGGCATACCCCAAAAACCGCGCATTTACAGAAATTGATGGACGAAAAAGAATGACATCGCCACCACAACAGGCTGGTTCTGACAATAGGTTGACCGCGGACTTGCCAATTTCCTCTAGCGTTTCACCTGAACCAGCAAACAGCACATCACCATAGTAAATAGGCGTATACCCCGTCGCCTTTTCAGCAGACACATACGCTTTGGTACGCTCAATAAAGAAGCGATATTGGGTATACAGGTCGCCATAGCGCACACACGGCACACCCTGATCGACCTCATCTTCCTTGGTTCCACCGCTTCCCTTTGAAAATCTACCGATCCGACCTAATTGACGCACTTCCCAATGAGCCGGAACGGAACCAATCCAGGGTACAGTGGAGGGCTTGTAGGCGGGATAGGGGGGCAGCGCATCATGCATGGGGCAACCTCTTACGATTTTGGATTGTGGATTGTGGATTGTGGATTGTGGATTGGGGCGATGCGCCAAGCGCAGCCGCGACGGCTTTGTTATACTCCCCACAGCCGCGTCAACAAGCTCCAAGGAGAAGCGACATGTATGCAGTTGAATTTCGTACCAAGATCAAAGATGGGACGGTAGAAGTTCCCTCGCAATATCAAACCAAGCTCAAGGGCACCGTTCGGGTGATTATTCTGGTTGAAGAAGAACAAACCGCAACCAATATGATCGAACATCTGATGCAGCACCCGCTTCAAGCCCCCGGCTTCAAACCGATGAGGCGTTCCGAGATCTATGATCGGTAGCCATGTACTGTGGTGCATTGATGCCTAGCAGTGCCATGCGGGCGTGAATACTTGTCGGTAAGACGTTCATTCGCGCCACAACGGGTACTCTTGCCAGTTCGGCGGAAATCCCATTGCCGCGTAAGGAAGATCAGGGTACGCGGCGAGCAAGTTCGCGAGACGTTGAGGCCAGCGGCTTTGCGGAGCCACTTGCATCATCAAGTAGCGCAACAAGGACAGCACGCCAAAGACCCGGTCGTTGCTTGTGGCAACCGGGGTATGGAACTCTGGCCGATGCTGCGGCTTCGGCAGCCTTGGCTTCACGGCAAGATGGCGGTTCCACAGCCGTGCATGGTGGGCCACGACGTTGCGGGTGTAGTGCAGGGTATGCAACCATGAGTCCAGGACGGGTGCGGCCAAGCCCAAATTGGACGCAATTGCTTTCTGATCCTGGTGCTTCAGGTTGCGATACATCGTCAAGAGTTGCCCATACGTCATCACCTCAGCCATCATCCAGAGCGGAGGGTAGCGTTCAGCGGTGTACTTGGCACGGAAATGATCAGCGAATAGCTCTTTGCTACGATCAAACATCTGGTCACACTCTTCGAGCAGGCGCTGGTAGTGGTTGTCGTTGAACGAGATCTGAAAGATGGTGCGTTGACGGTAGCTAAACGGCCCATACGTGAGCGCCACATGCTCGACCATCCGCGTCCGCAGCACGGCGACTTCAACGCGCTCAATCGCATCCATGACGATCAAGCGCAGGTGCCGATCAAAGACGTAGCGCTGCCACACGGTTTCAAAGCTCGTGCCAGGGCTGAACCGATTATCGGCCTGTTTGAACGGATGCCAGTAGGCGCTGAGCCGGTAGTAACTCACCGTGCTGAGCCGTTCGATCAACTGATCGCGGTCGCTGACAAGCAGCCCACGCTGGATCAAGCGGTCGGCCTGTTGGGCAAAAGAGAGAGGTGGTTTCTCGTAGCGCATGGGGAATGAGGCAACAGAAAACCCGCCGATTTGAGCTTGCTCTCCGTGAGAGTAGAGGCTGGGCGGGTCTGCTCCCTCTACTATACGGTGAAACGGACGCCTGTCAAGTTTATGTTTCGTTAGCATTGACGCTACCCATAATCTCGCCCAGCAACCCATCGGTCTCGCGTTCTAGGGCCAGAATATCGGCGCGGATCTCAGCGAGACTGCGCAGCGGCTGGGGCTGGTAGAAGTAGCGCGTAAAGCTAATCTCGTAGCCAATTTTGACGCTGGCAGGGTCGTACCACGCATCAGGCGCGTGGGGCAGCACTTCGCGCTCGATGAACGCAGCGATGCCACCCGGCTCAGTCAAGGGGATCTGCTCGGTATCGCGCAGTTCGCTATCTGGCTCATATTCAACCACCACCGGCTTGCCGTTCACACGGGTAGCGAAGCGTCCGCGCAGCGGATCGGCCTGCGTCCCGGCCTTGTGGATCGTCTTGATCACGAGCGGCGCATCGGCCTGGCGCTCGCCGCGCTCGCGCAGGGTGCGGATCTCGGCAGGCTTGTACACCCGGTTCGGATCGGCTCCCACGATGCGCAGCGGACGCTCGACCGTCACCTTCCAATAGCCAAACTCTGCATTGGCAAAAATCTTGCTCTGCGGTGTCGGCTCAAAGGCCAGAAAGGTCGCACAGATCCGCTCAATCTCGGCTTCGCCCAATTCGCAATTCTTCTTGCCCAGATTCTTGCGCAGCGGCTGATACCACTGGGTCGCATCAATCAACTGCACCTTGCCCTGACGGTGCGCCGCTTTGCGATTAGTCAGCACCCAGATATAGGTCGCAATGCCGGTGTTGTAGAACATATTCAGCGGCAACGCCACAATCGCTTCGAGCCAATCATTCTCGATGATCCAGCGCCGGATGTTGCTCTCGCCCTGGCCGGCATCGCCAGTAAAGAGCGAACTGCCGTTATGCACCTCGGCGATGCGACTGCCCAGCTTGGTCGTGCGCTTCATCTTGCTGAGCAGGTTCGCCAAAAAGAGCATCTGCCCGTCGCTAGAGCGTGTCACCAACGAGAAATCGGCCTCATCGGCGTGACTGATCACAAAGCGCGGATCGCGCATATCCTTCTTGCCGCCCATGCGCTCCAGGTCGGTCTTCCAGCTTTTGCCATAGGGCGGATTAGAGAGCATAAAATCGAACTCGCGGCCCGGGAAGGCATCATTGGCAAGCGTCGAATGTTCAGGGCCACCAACGATATTATCAGCGGCCTCGCCCTCCCCCTTGAGTAGCAGATCTGCCTTGCAGATCGCATAGGTCTCGGCGTTGATCTCTTGCCCAAACAGATGGGTCGAGACCTGTTTGCCGCGTGCTGCCGCTAACTCGCGCAGGGTTTCTTCGGCAACCGTGAGCATACCGCCGGTGCCACAGGCCCCATCGTAGAGCAGATACGTCCCCGATTCGAGCGTCTCGGCAATCGGCAGAAAGATCAACTGCGCCATGAGCTTCACCGCATCACGGGGCGTCCAGTGCTCACCGGCCTCCTCGTTATTCTCCTCGTTGAACTTGCGCACCAACTCCTCGAAGATCGTGCCCATGGCGTGATTATCGAGGCCGGGCTGCTTGAGCGAGCCATCGCTGTACCGCGTGGGATAGGGACTGAGGTTCAGATCCGGCGCGGTCAACTTCTCGATCAGCGTCCCAAGCGCATCAGACTTCGAGAGGCGCGGAATCTGGTTGCGAAACTCGAAATTCGCCAAAATATCCTGCACATTGGGCGAAAAGCCATCGAGGTAGGCTTCAAAATCGGCCCGCAACTGCTGACGATTCGCCCGCGCCTTCAAGTCGCGCAGGGTAAAGGTCGAGGTATTGTAAAAAGCGTGGCCTGACGCCTGCCGCAGTGCCGGATCTTGTTCAATGACGCCAACCTGGTCGAGGCGGGCCTTCATCGCCAGCACCTCGGCCTTGCTCGGTTCGAGCACCGCATCGAGGCGGCGCAGCACCGTCATAGGCAGAATGACATCACGGTACTTGCCGCGCACATACAGATCGCGCAGCACATCATCAGCGATACCCCATATATAGCCGGTAATCCAGGCGAGTTGATTGGCTTGCATGGGCGTGAACGAACCTTTAGCAGCAAGGGTGACAGGGGATGCCAAGCGGGGAACGGGCCACTGGCGTGCGCTGCGTCAGGCGTAGCACCTTGCGGGGGGCGCATGGACGTGCTACAATGCGGACGGAGCGCACAATCAAACAGTGCATAACTGAACCCACCTGAAGCTTGGCCGCACGGGTGGGTTTAGTCATTTCTGCATGCAAGTATACCATGCCGCTCTGTTCCTCGCCTGTTTATTCGCCCTGCTGCGTAGGGCAATTCACCATCCACAATGCTACCAGGAGGTACGTATGAGCCTCACGCCCCGGCTGCGCATGCCCTCGCCAATCCTTCCAGCGTCGGAGCGCGAAATTGCCGTGCTGCGCCTGCTCGGTCGTCTGCATATCGTGATGGGCCAGACGATCCGCGTGCTGATCTACCCCGATCAGCATGAGAACACATGCCGCAATGCGCTCCACGGCCTCGCGGAACGCAAACTCATCTGGCAAGGCAGCGTCCCCTTGATGAATGAGGCAGGGCGTTCACGCGGGCGTGCGCCACACGTCTATGGGCTAACCGACGATGGGCGCACCCTGCTCGGGACACTGGGAGCCGAACCCTACGATGGCACCTTTGGACGGTTGCTCTCACGTTCAAAGCAAGCGCCCCTCCCGCCACAGGCCACCCTCACCAGCGAATCCTACCTCAGTTGGTGGTGTGCGTCCCTGATTGAACACCTCCGTTGCTTCCCTCTGCTGGCGGGTTTACACATCCAACATCGCTATCCCATCACTGATCCTGAAGGGAACATCCTTCAGACCGTCGGCGCACTTATGAGCATCGCCTTTGATCGGGATCAGACCACGGTAGATCGTCCCCAATGGGTGATTCCCTGGCTCACTGATGGCGCACTTTCCTCATCCTGGACGATTGTTCACCTGGCAATCGAGCTTGATACCGGGATTATGAGTATGCGCAGCATCGTTGATCTGGCTCAGACCTATCGGCGGCTCACCGAGACCAGGATCTATCAGCAAAACCTAGGGAGAACGAACGGCTTCCGCCCAGTGATCATTACACCGTCTGGGCATCGCGCACGGGCCTTTGCCGAGGCATGGATGAGTGCATGGCCGGGATCACCAGCCCTGGTGTCGAGTGTGGAACGCACCGCTCATGCAGATCATGGCGTACTCTGGGGCACCTATTTCGCACTTCGTACCAACCCCGTCCAACCAACGTCCCTGCTCGGAACGCTCCTCGGAACCATCGAGGAATGGGAACGTCGCATGCAAGGCGTGGCTAAACAGAGCCAACAACGCTCAAAAAGCACGCCAGCCCCACGCGGGGAAGGTTCCGGGTAATTCGACGAAGAGCAAGCGATGATCTGAACGGGTAATGCGGCGAAGAAGCGGCGAACAAACGGCGGGAAAGCGGCGGGAAAGGTGCAATACGGCGGGTCGGTTTCCTGGCTCCTGGTGCAGCTAGGCTCACCGACATTCTTCAGGTCAGCGGTGACAGGAACGACGCCCAACTCGCGGGTTCAGTTGCCCTATGCCACTCCCCAGTTGCTTGGATGCAGCGCCAACTCAATGCCCACCAGGGCTAGGCACTGCGCAGCGAAGCAGGGTATGCCGTGGGGCGAACGGACTGGCGTTGCCGTGGGGTGCGACAGGGCCGGTGGCGGTGCAGACGAGGCCAGTGGCGGTGCAGACTGGGCTGGTTGGGCGCGACGAACGCGATGAAGAGCTACGGCCAGGGGCAATGTCGGCGGGTGCAGACGTGGGGGAATACGGTCGCCCACAAAGGCAGGGAGGGAGTGATCACGATCACCCCCCCTGGTGAATGACGGGCTGCATATCGATCACGGTGATCGATATACATCCGGCATCCTGATGCGTCCACGAAAGTTGGTCTTGCCTTCCGCGCCGAGGGCATCAACTGGCGAAAGGGCAGCACCATGAACAAGATCTGCCTCGGCGATGCGCACTTAGTCTGCTGCGTTGACTGGTTCAGGGTCAGGGGCAATGCTGCGGCAGACCCGACTATGGCGACCCAGTTCACCGAAGTCGAAGGGGCCAGCGCCACAGCGTTTGCACTGGTAGGTTTTCGGGCTGTTTCGGGCTGCAATGCCCCGAATCGCCGCATCGTCGGACTGGGCCGTTTCGGGGAGCGGCTGGTGCAAGAGCAGGTCAGCTACCAGGAACGCGACCCAGGCCAGCGGCGCACCGTGCAAGAGCGCCAGGGCCACATCGGCCCAGATCGGCAGGTCGAGCAGCAGATCTGGTCGGCGGTGGAACAGGCCCGCCAGCGTATTGTAGAGCACGCTCACCACCACGGCCCCGATGCTGATCAGCCGTGCCCGCCGTCGCTGGCTGGGTTCAATCTGGGCCACGGCCAGGCCGACATAGGTGAGTTCAAACGCAGCGGCTTGCACCAACGCCACCCAGAAGGGCACGAACAGGCGGGCAAACTCAAACACGCCATAGCTTGCGGCTAAGGCTAACATCGGCAAGGGGAGGCGGGCCAACACGCCGCGCCAGTGGCTCAGGATCATGGTGCGACCTTCAACGCTTGCGCGATCACGCGCATCACCTCGGCACTATACTCGCTATACTTTGAGCCACCTTTTACGCCCCACACCTCGGCAATGATCTCGCTCACGCCCTTTTGTTGGCGCACCAGAGCCAAAATCCGCGCATCACGCGAATTTGGCATCGGGACGCCAGAAGCCGGGGCTTCGCGGCTCACTTCGTACCCGCTTCCAGCGTCGCTTCCCACCCTATCAGCAGAGTGACTCCCCGAAGTGGCAAACGAAGGGAGGCCGAAGTCGGCACGATCTTCTGCCCCGTCGCCCAAGAGTGCCCGCACCCCGGCATTACTTGCATAGGGGATACGTACCAGTTTGGGCGGGCTGGTCGCCACTGAACGCAGCAGCGCAATTCCAGGCGTCAGGTGTACCTCTTGCTCACTCACAGTGCGCTGCGGCAAATCAAGCAGCACACTCCCTGTTTTGGTATCGCCTCCCAGATAAAAGCCAGTACGGAGTTGATCTCGCGTATCACCTGCTCCTGATTTCACCAACAGATCGTGAGCTGCAATCAGCAGAAAGATTTTGACACCACGCCCAAGCCGACTGAGCCGGGCGATCCGTTCTTCGGCTTTTTTGACATCGGCGGTAATCGTGGTGAATTCATCGGCGTACAAAAACAGTGGTGGCCCGACCTTCTGCCCTGCGTTGCGCAACTCTAAACGCTTGCCAAGCTCAGCATCAAAGAAGCCGATAGTATCGCTAATCTCGTCTGCCTTGCGGGCCGGGGTCATAAAGAGCCGTCGGGCAATTGGTCGCCAGTCTTCATCTGACTCAGCGTCATAGGGAGTCCACTTCGGATCAATGATCGCCACGTTCGCGCCCAGGCGCTGAAGCTGAGGAATGATCAGGCGGGCAATATTGGATTTTCCTGCCCCGGTTGGCCCTGCCGTGCCAATGTGCCACAGATCCTTCATGGGCACGGTGATTGGGACGCCGCCCGCATCAAGGCCCAACAAGATGGCGTTGACGCTGGGCGTAAAGTTCAGGTGTGCAAGATCGGTTAGGCCGGGCAAGGTGAGCGCAGCAGGCTCGCTAGAAAGGCGAGATCCTGTGGCCCCGTCTGTTCGATAACTGATGTGGGGGCTGTAGACGAGGTGGGCTGGGGGCACGGGCCGGGTTGCGCTGGCGATCTGGGCGGTGTGGTGGCCCTCCAAGGCCCGCTGGGCGGTATCCTGGTCGCTCCGCAAAATCGGCAACAGTCCGCGCTCATCGGGTCGAGCATATTGACGAAAAAAGGCAAACTGGCCGACCCCCAGCGCAGCCAGATAGATCGCCCCCCCGAAGAGCGCCACGATCAGGGCGACGTTGATCGCCGCCGTCATAATTGGTTCCCAGAAGGCATCAAGCGCAGCCTGACGGTACAACCGCTCGGCCTCGACCTGCTGACGCGCATAGTCAACATAGGTGGGTTCACGCTGAAGCTGACCGAAAATCGCCCCCGCCAAGAGGAGCAGGAGCGTCAAGCCAACCACACCGATAAATAATTTGCCCATTGTGGTGTTCCCCGTTACACTCACTGCGCTGGCTTGGTTCCCTGGGCCAGCACCGGGCGTGGTGCTCAGAACACCACGCCCTTTACTTTTCTACGTTACAATGCGCCCGAAGCCTTTCCCGTGGTGACGACACGGGGAATCGCTTCACTTGACGCCCTACGGGCGGTGGCATGCTGACTAGGCGGCCGCCCGTAGGGTTTGCCAACTCTCAGGCCCTTCTTCTTCGTCCCGTCTAAAGCTCAACAGGTCGCTAGGAACACAGTCGAGCGCCATACAAACCCGGTTGAGTACCTCCAGATCGAGGCGTTTCATCCTCCCGTGCCATAGATCCGCAGCGGTGTCATAGGCAAGTGCAGCGCGATCTGCCAATCCTTTGATCGTGAGGATTCCACGCTCTTTTGCCACCTCCTGAATTCGTAACTCTATCATCGTGCCTCCTAGCATTGCACCTGTAGTGTAGTATGCTCATACTTGCTTGTCAAGACATAAGTACATAGGTACATATATACATAGGTATTGACAACGCTACATATGTAGTGTAGTCTACGGCTAGTCCACACGTTAAGCCCCCGCGCTGCTGCAACAGCCGGGGGCGTGAGCCAAAGGGAGTGAAGCCCAATGACTAGCCACCAGTGTAGCACCATCCGCATTGCCACGATCATTGATGCGCTAAGCGAGATCGTGGTACCCGCTGCGAAGCAGGCTGCCGCCAATGACCCGCGCTGGTTGAACGCGCTTGACCGCGCCTACGACTGGTTGCTGCATCAGGATGCGGTGCAGTACGACCTTGCCACCCACAGCCTAGCGGTTGCGAGCGCCACACAGGCCGGGCGCAGCTATACCGCCAACGGGGCATGCCAGTGCCGTGCCTATGCCGAAGATCATGCGTGCTGGCACCGGGCCGCCGCCCGCCTCGTGCGCCGTGCGCTCGAACACAACGCAGAAGCAGCGCAAGCGCAGGCCCAGGTCGAAGCGTGGCAAGCGGCTGAACTGACCGCGCTCACGGCAGAGATCTACGAAACGTTGGCCCAGGCCGATCCAGATGCCGACTGGATTGACGTGCAGGATGCGGCAAGCGCCGCCGCTCAGGCCGAGTTGCAGCCCCTGGCGAACTTCGCCGCCCAGTGGGATCTGGCGGCTGACGCGGCCCGCATCCGTACCCTGGTCGCCCGCTCTGCCGCAGCACTGGCCGCCTAGTCGTAGCCGATGGGGCCGGGGGCAACCTCGGCCCCTCTCGCTGGAGGATCACCCCGATGATCGGCTACATCTACCTGCTGCACTTCACCCGGCCCCTGGGCAACCTGGCACATCCATTGGCGCAGGCCCGCCACTATGTGGGCTGGGCACGCGACCCCGAGGCCCGCAACGCCGAGCATCAGGCGGGACGCGGGGCGGCACTGACCCGTGCTGCACTTGCCAGCGGCATTACCTGGGAACTATTCATCCTAGCTGAGGGCGGGCGCACCCTGGAGCGCCGAATCAAAGCACTGCGGGCCGCCCCGCGCCTCTGCCCAATTTGCGGGCAGGATCATCCTGGGGGCCGCTTGCGCGTGCCGCACCAGCCTGTTGAACAACTAACCCTCGACCTCGACCCCGAACCCTGGCCCGCGCCGCCCCGTGGTGGCCCGTGCTGGGCCGAAATCGCTTACGACATGCGGGTACGCTCAACCCCGCCCGCCCTCGATCCTGCCGAACTGGATGCCTTCAGCCGCGAGGCGCTGGGCGTCCCGTGGTAAGCCCTGTAACCAGGGACTATGACCCATCGCGAGAAAGGAACACTCACAATGGACGCCATTGCAAAACATCGGGTACGAGAGATCCTGTTCGCAGCGTTGACCCCGGTAATCCACAAGATCGAACAGGAGACCCAAGCGGAGATCGGGCCAGGGATTATGGCCCACCTCGTCGAACACAGTCTTACCACCCTGGTTGCAATAGCCGAAGCGCAAGCATACCTACGCCAGTGCGGCATGCTCAACGAAGACTGATCCTGCTCCTGGCTGCCCATGCCGCAGCGAGTTTGCGCTGCTGCGGCATGGCGCAACCATTGGCCCCTGCACGGTGGTCAGTGCAAGGGAATCGATGTTTCTACGTCATAATGACGGGAAATGCTATCATGTCATCGGTGACGTGATTGAATACAAATAAACAAAGCCAAGAAAATTGTACGATTTACGCTTTAATAACACAAAGCGTACAAAATGTGTATTGTACGCTTTGTGTTATCTTGCTGTACGCTTTGTGTTATAAAATCTATTACTTTTTCTAATTGACAAATGACCGAAATATGATACGATCTAAGTGTAATAATGGCCCATTAAAAACATTCAACAGGAGAAATAGCCAATGAAACAGCAGGCCGCCTTCAAACGTAAGCATTCCTTTGGGTTTGTGGCGGCAGAAGAGGAGGCGACCCTCATCAAAGATGCGGCCTGGCGTAGCCGCAAGTCGTTATCAGCCTATATCCGGGAGGTAGCGATCAAAGCTGCCCGTGCCGATTTGGCTGCAATTGCAACCCCGTCCGATCATAACCCTGCCTAAGACAGCAGAACGCCGCCCCTCCAGTAAAGGGGCGGCGCTCTAAACCATCTGCAACGAGCTACACGGATAACAATGTGGAGTTAACTCTACCCCTCATTGTACGCCACGTAGCTCCTCATGACAAGGAGCACCGATGGTGTCCCTCACTTTATTATGCCCTGCCCACGATGCAGGCCGCGCCACCCAGGCTTTGGCCTACCACTCGCCAACCGCCAACCAACGCCGCATGATTGTTGCCCGTCGTTCCAGCCGCAAAGAGGTGCGATTATGACACGCCGTATCTTTTCCGACTCCGCTGAGCAGGTTGAGTTGATTCTACCGGAAGATCTTGCGACGATTGAAGAGACAGCCGCGATCCTCATCTGTTCGGAGGAGCATGTCCGCAGCCTGATCGCACGGGGCGAACTAGAAACTCTGTATAAGGGTACCTTGCGCCGTGTGCTACTGGTCAGTATTGCCGACTATCAGAAGCGCAGCCGATCCGGGAGGAGGGCTTCCTAATGCCAGATAGTGAAGGGTCGATCTTTCAGGATAAACACGGCCAATGGTGGGCGCAGCTCTTTATTGACGGCAAGCCAGTGCGCCGCCGTGCCAAGGATGAACGAGACGCCCGGAAGAAGCTGCGCGAGCTGCACGAACGCCGCAAGCTGAACCTGAAGGTGGGCAGTGACCGCCAGACCTTCGAAGAGTGGTATACCCATTGGTTGAGCACACAGGCCGCCGATCTGAAGCCCAAAACCCTTGATGGCTACCAACAGATAGGTGATCGTTATATCCTGCCCTACCTGGGAAGTAAGCGGCTCGATCAGTTGACCGCCCAGCATATTGGTCAGTGGTTGATCAAGTTGCGAGCCAAGAAACTGAGCGAGTCTACTCTTGCTATTGCCTATCGCCGGGTACGTACCTGCTTGAATGTAGCGGTGCGCCAGCGCATTATTGCCACAAACCCTGCTGAAGAGGCCAAAGCCCCCAAGCCCGGGACGCCCTCGATCAAGGCCCTCGATCACCTTCAGGTTGCAACCTTGCTCAATAATGTGGCTGATCACCGCCTGTACGCCGCGTATGTCGTGGCAGGGGTTCTGGGGGTGCGCCAAGCGGAACTCATCGGCTTACGCTGGTCGAACGTCACCCTCGATGGTGACGCTCCGCGCATTCGGCTTGCCGAGCAGCTTCAGCGCATCCGTGACGCTAGTACCGGCAAACGCCAGATTGTGCGCCAAACGCCCAAGACTGCTGCTGGGGTGCGTGAGATCCCGCTGAATGGGGATCTGGTCGCTATTCTCCGCGCTTGGCGCATCCGTCAGGCCCAGGAGCGCCTGATCCTAGGCGAGCGTTGGCCGGGACTCGACCTGGTCTTTACGACGGAGGTCGGGACGCCACTCCAAACCACAAACCTTCGTCGCCACCTTCGGGCCAGCCTCAAGGCTGCAAACCTGCCAATGGTGAGGTGGCACAGCCTACGCCATACGGCCGGCAGCGTAATGCTCTACGCCGGGGCCGATATGCTGACCGTCTCAAAGATCCTGGGCCATAGCAGCCCGGCAACGACTGCCAAAATCTACGCCAAAGTGTTTGATGAGCGCCGCCTACAGGCTGTTGATCTTGCTGCTGCTGCGGTGCTACGGAGGGCTTAGAAGGCAATGACTCACATGACGACTCACACCCCCTCAGAAAACGCCAAAACGCGGAACCCCCAAAGCTGGGGATTCCGCGTCCTAATCTGGAGCGGGCGACGCGACTCGAACGCGCGACCATCTGCTTGGAAGGCAGATGCTCTACCACTGAGCTACGCCCGCATACCCTGAATTTACCATACCCGCGCCTTCTACGCAAGCCGTACACTTATGGTACACTGGGGGTTATCCTGAAACCTAATGATCGAGGAGCGCCTGGTGCGGATCGGTCTTTCTGCCCTGAGCTTCAGCTATCGCTGTGGGCTGGTTGGTCAGGGAACCCCGCGTGCGGTGGCAAGCCCCTTAAGCGCTGATGCCCTGATTACCCTTGCAGTGCGGGCTGGCCTGACCAGCCTGGCCCTGCCTGCTGCCTTATTGCCTGCCCTCGGCACGCCCCAATTGCCTACCTTGCGTGATCGCCTGCTGAGTTGTGGCCTGAAGCTGGTGGTGGATGCCGAAATTATCGGCCAGGTTGATCTGGCTGGCACGATGCGTACCGCTGCCGCCCTCGGGGCCTCAACCGTGCGTGTCCTGGCCTCGCCGGTGCTCGAAGGGCTGCGGGCTACCTTTACCAACGATTGGGAAGCCCACCTTGCCACCGTCAGCGCCATCCTCCGTGATCTCGCTCCCCTGGCGACCGAGTATGGCGTCGTCCTGGCAGTCGAAAACCATCAGGATTTGACCGCCGATGATCTGCTGACGATTATGGCCGCAGTGGATAGTCCGGCGGTTGGCGTGACCTTTGATCCGGTCAATGCCCTGGTCGTGGCCGAAGATCCCTTCACTGCGCTTGATCAGCTCGGCCCCTACATTCGTAACATCCACCTGTCCGACTATCTGGCCTATCCTAGCAACGAAGGTTGGCGCCTGGTGCGCTGTGCCCTCGGTGAAGGCGACCTAAACCTGCGCCGCATGCTGGTGATGCTGGCCGCCCTCGCCCCTGATGCGACCTGCCAGATTGAACTGGTCAGCCATTCGTCGCGCCATGTGCGCTTGCTCACCGATGCCTGGTGGCAGGGCTATCCGCCGC
The DNA here is from genome assembly GCA_048381555.1 of Oscillochloridaceae bacterium umkhey_bin13. GTDB lineage: Bacteria > Chloroflexota > Chloroflexia > Chloroflexales > Chloroflexaceae > Viridilinea. The sequence goes on along the minus strand of JBLWKA010000058.1, from coordinate 4,675 downwards.
GTGATGTGCGCCAGATCATCCCGGTCTTGCGCGAACTCGCCGCCCATGCCCGCTCCCGTGATGATGATTGGCGTAGCCCATGGGAACGTGGGGCCGCCCCTGACCAGATCGCCCAATATGAGGATCGCCAGTTCGCCGCCAGTCTAAATTATCTGCGTGCCCTCGGCGCGATCCCAGGCGCATAGGACTCGATTCCTAGTCCTAACCCCTATCGTGGCTTTACAGTTCATGCTAGAATAGCCCCGCAACCACCTGCCGTGTTGGTTTCCACTGCTGCGAACCTCTGCCCCATTCCATAGCCGCCGCGCATAGCGTGGCGTAAGGAGTTCATGATGACTCCACGCAGGCTCCCACTGCTGCTCCTGTCGGCGCTCGTCCTCGTCCTCACGCCGCTGCTCGTTGCTCCGACGGCTGCCCAGACGACCCCAATCCCCATTGTGGTCAATCGCCTCACTGACGATCCTAAACCTTCCGATGGCAGCCCGTTCTGTACCGGGGCGATAGGGGTGCCATGCTCGTTGCGCCAGGCCCTGACGCGAGCCAACGAGATTGAGGAGGGTCAGAAGAATATTTCGTTTGCCTCGGCCCTGTTTAGTGGTGGCACCATTGTGGTCGAGAACGGTTTGCTCCCTGCACTTGCGACTGGTAATACCAGTCTGAGTGGCCCGTTGCCCGGTGGGCCCGGCAGCCCCCCCGTGATTGCGATTGTTGGTAGTCCCCTTAATAGTAGTCAGGGAGCCGGGCTACAGATTTTTTCGGATAATAATAGCATTAGCAATCTGGCAATCTATGGCTTTAATGATTCGTTTGCGAGTCCTCAGGGGGGCAGCGGAATCTATATTCAAGGTAGTAATAATCGGGTCTCGAATACCTATATTGGTTTAGCGCCAAGTGGGGTAGTTGCGACGTCAAATGCCCGTGGCATTACAATTGCTGGTGGTTCGAGTAGTAATATTATCGGTTTGACCGCACAAGGTGGCTTTCCGAATGTGATCGCTGGCAATGAAGGGGTTGGGATTGATATTCTTAGCTCGAGTCGCAATCAGGTGAGTGGTAATTTTATTGGGGCGCGCCCAGTTTTTGGGGCTTCGCCGCCGATTGCGCTGCTTGGCAATGGCTCCTATGGTATCCAGATCAGTAGCCCCAATGCGAACTTTCCGAGCGAAGAGAATCTGATCGGCGGGACGAATCCTAACGAAACAAATATTATTGCGGGCAATAATCGCGCTGGGCTCCGTTTGACCGGGCCGGGCGCTCGCCAAAACCAGATCCGCGGTAACTATATTGGGGCCTATCTGGTTGGAATTGACCTCGGCAATGATGGCGAAGGGATTGTGATCGAGAGTGGCGCCAATGCCAATGTGCTCGCTGGTACCGCTGATGTGCCGCTGATTGTCAGCGATAATCTGCGTACGGGCGTATTGATCCAGGGCAGCACCACCGCCAATAATCGGATCGAGGGCAATACCCTGATTGGGGTTGATTTTACCGAAGCGGGTACGCTTGGCAATGGCTTCGAAGGGGTGCGCATTGCTGATAGTGCCCCCGGCACCCAGATCACCGGCCGGGGCGTGCAGATTGCTGGCAATAGCCTGGCCCCCACTGCCAGTGGCGCCAATGTCCGGGTGGATAGCGCCGCGCGCAATACTACGCTTAATGGCATCTATCTGGGGGCCGTGCCTGGCGCAGTTGGCCCGGTCGCCGTGACCCCGCGCCCCGTTGGCGTGCTGGTCAGTGGTGCGACCAATACCACCCTCAATGATCTGATTGTGCTGGGCCATACTACTGCGGCCCTCGAGTTGAATAACGCCACCACCGTAACCGTCACGGCTAATCGTGTGCTGTCCAATCCCGGTGTGGCGCTCCAGACCGAAGGCGGCAGCAATCTCGTGGTGAGCGATAACCAACTCAATGGCAATGGCGCGGGCCTGCTCGTCAATAGTACCCTTACCAATCTGATCGAAGGCAATCTGATTGGTGGTCATAAGGGGGTGGCGCTACGCTTGACCAATGCCCAGACGACCACGATTAGCCTCAATACGATTGGCCTGAGTGCCAATCAACGTGATACGCTCCCTAATGAGGGGACTGGGATTGCGCTCTCGAATGCCCGCAATACCCTGATTGCCAATAATGCCATCGCGGCCAATAATGGCCCCGGTATCAATCTGAGTGGCGCCGGTACCGTCAGTACCACGATTACCACGAATGTGTTGGGTCTGCGCCGTGATGCCGAAACCAAGGCCTTTATTATGCCCGCTGGCAATCTTGGCGCGCAGATCAACGTGGCCCCCAATGTGAGCCAGGTGCGCATTACCGCGAATCAACTGGCCGGGGCCGAAGCGCTTGATCCCGAGAATGTGCCGATCCCGGGGCAGCATCCGGCCATCCAGTTGACCGGGCCGAATCTTCAGGATGTGACCATCCAGACCAATCAGATCGGTTGGGTCATGGCTGATCTCGAAGAACCGGCTATGCTGGCGATGCCCCACGCTGCCGGGATTGTCGCCAGTGATGTGCGCAATCTGCTGATTGATAGTGGCAATACCATTCGCTACAGCAGTGGTGATGCGCTCCGGCTTACCAATGCGCTCAGTGTGACGGTGCAGGGCAATGATCAAGCCAGTGGCATGCCCGCGATCCTGGCCAATGGCGGAGCCGCGCTGCGCCTGCTGGGCAATACCCAACAGGTCACCGTGACCGCCAATCAGTTTGCCAACCACGGTGCTGGCGGCCTGCTCGTCACCGGTGATGCGCAGCGTCTACGCATTACCGACAATCAGTTCACGGCCAATGGTGGTGATGCGATCAGTCTGAATGCAACCAATCTGATCACCAGTACCCTGATTGAAGGTAATCTCCTGGTTGGCAATGCCGGTTGGGCAATCAAGCTGAATGGCAATGTCCAGCGCGCCAGTTTCTTCAGCAATCGCCTGGCTAACAATCTCGGTGGGATTGTCCTGAACGATACGACCTTCTTCACGCCGCCGGATACCAACCCGGGGCTGCTGACCAATCCCAACCATGACCTTGATCCGCCTCCGGTTGATCTGTATGGTGCCAATCGTCCGCTCCGGCTTCAGTTAAGCAATGCCGGCGTGCTGGCGGGCTATGTCTTTACCAATACGGTTACCACAACGGTGCGCAACGAGGCCGATCTGCTCTTGCCGTCGGCCTGTGTCACCTGTACCATCCAGCTCTTTGTGACCGGGAGTCCCGATCCCGAAATTCCGGCCCGTTCCGGCCAGGGCTTCGAACTGTTGCCCACCACGCCGCTTGGGGGCGGGTCGAGTGCGGATCGTTTCTTGGTCACCAACGCCAATGGCTATTTCGAGCGCCAGTTGGATGGGCCGGTGCCGCTTAATCGTGAACTGCTGTTGATTGCAACCGATGGCTTCGGCAATAGCTCCGAGTATGCGATCTTCTTTGCGACCGCTGGCCTCGCTATGGGCCCTGCCGTCTCGACTGGGGTGGCCCCGCCCGGTGGCACCGTAACCTATACCCTCCAACTCACCAATACTGGCAGTATGGTCTTGCCTGATGTGCGCATCGAGGCCCCCAACCTGCCTGCGGGTTGGACGCTCGGTGGCGATCCGGCTCCTGGCAGCTTTATTCCCCTGGCTGATGGCGAGAGCCGCACGATCACGGTGACGCTGCGTCTGCCGCTGGGGGCCAGCGTGCCTGCCGGTCAGACTGTGCCAGTGACGATTACCGCCCGCAGTAATGGTTCTGGCAGCGTCCAGGCGAGCGTTCGCCTGGATACGACGATCCTGCCTCAGCCGGTGCTGACCGCGACCCCTGAAGTGAGCACCGGGGCCAATACGCCTGGCGGCACGGTGGGCCATGTCTATGTGCTGCGCAATGATGGCAATACGCCCATGACCATTCGCCTCAGTGCCGATACGCCGCCAGTGCCCGGCGTCGTGGGTGACTGGACCACCACGGTCATCCCCGAGGTGATTACGAACCTGGCCCCCGGCGAGCAGCGCTCGGTCGAGGTGCAAGTACGTGTACCGAATGGTGCTCCCGTCACCAATCAGCAAGGTTTCCCAACGGCTACGACCACGATTACGGCTGCGGTAGACGCTGGCACAGGCTTCGAAGCCTTCACGCGCTTCTTGACCGCTCGTACCCGGGTGCTTCAACTCACTGATGTGAGCCTCTCGACCAATCCGCCAATTGACAGTGTTGCCGGGGCACGCGAAAGCTTTATTCATACCGTGCGTAACCTGAGCAACAGTACCCGCCAGTTCTGTCTGCTTGCACCCGTAACGAGCAAGGGTAGCACGGTGCAGATCGTGTCGGCCACCACCGGCTTTGTGATTGATACCCAGGGCTGCTTTACGCTCTACACCGAAGCCGAAGCCAATCCCGGTTTGGGTCGTTACAACCAGGCCCAATTTGAAGTGATTGTCGTCCTACCGCGTGATTTGCGGGCGGGCGAGACCGAAACCGTCACGATTGGCTTGCGTGATGGGCCAGACGGTGACATTCTGGGCAGTGCGCGGGCCACCAATACCATTCGCATCACGCGTGGCCTGGCCCTTCCCTCGCTCTGGCTCCCGTTGATCTCGCGCTAAGAACGGTTTCGTTCGGTGGGGGAAGGCGCACCCACTTAGCCCTGAGCCCCCCTCGTTTGGCCACGGAGGTTTGGGTTGTCCCCGCCGTATGAGGG
>JBLWKA010000057.1:0-34595 GCA_048381555.1 Oscillochloridaceae bacterium umkhey_bin13 | reverse complement strand
CCACCCGATCGCCGTGTCCTTACCGATCATGCGGTGGCGAATGCTTCGGCCGTACATTTCCCCGCCCCGGCGATCCGGTCGCCCGCCCCGGCGATCCGGTCGCCCGCCCCGGCGATCCCGTCGCCGCCCCGGCGATCCCGTCGCCCGCCCCGGCGATCCCGTCGCCCGCCCCGGCGATCCCGTCGCCGCCCCGGCGATCCCGTCGCCCGCCCCGGCGATCCCGTCGCCCGCCCCGGCGATCCCGTCGCCCGCCCCGGCGATCCGGTCGCCCGCCCCGGCGATCCCGTCGCCGCCCCGGCTGCATACGTTATACTGAAAGCATCAGGCTCGCTACGCAATGCGGAGGAGCAACATGACCCTTGAGGTGCAACAACCGGCGATGCACTTGCAACTGACTGATGATCCAAACCTGATCGATCTGGAACCGCTCCAGGGGCTTTGGAGTGTCAAACAGTACCTGCAACTCACCAAGCAGACCAAGCGCTTGATTGAATTTACCGATGGCGTGATCGAGATCTTGCCCATGCCAACCAAAGCCCACCAAGCGATGTCGCGGGTGCTCTTTCTCGCTTTTCTCGCCGTGATGCAGCGCATTGGCGGCGACATCTTTTACGCGCCCCTCCGCCTCGAAGTGCGCTCGGGCAAGTTCCGTGAGCCTGATTTGCTGCTCGTGCTCAAGCGCGATGATCCCCGCGCCCAAAATGAGTACTGGACTGGGGCTGATCTAGTGGTTGAGATCGTCAGCCCTGATCGGCCACAGCGCGATACCGAAGAAAAGCCGCTTGATTATGCCGAGGCCGGTATTCCCGAGTACTGGATTGTCAATCCACTCCAGTCAACGATCACGGTCTTAGTGCTCGACGGCGCGGCCTACCGCGAACATGGGGTCTATGGGCGCAGCCAAAGCGCAGCTTCCGCCTTGATCGCCGATTTTAGCGTGAGTGTAGACGCCGTGCTTGATCCAGCCTAACCCCCTATGATCCTCCCCCACCCAAATCTAACCCCGCACTTCCTGCTGCGCTCCGGGATCACGTTCTTGAACCACGGCAGCTTTGGGGCCTGTCCCGCGCCAGTGTTCGCCACCTACCAACAGTGGCAACGCGAACTCGAAGCCCAACCGGTCGCGTTCCTGGGACGGCAGTTGCCCGCCTTATTAGCCGAAGTCCGCACCACGCTCGGGACCTATCTGGGCGTGGCGGGCGACGATCTGGCCCTGGTACCGAATGCGACCCACGGCGTGAATAGCGTGGCCCGCTCGCTTGATCTCCAGCCTGGCGACGAGGTCTTGGGTACTGATCACGAGTATGGGGCGGTCAACCGGACGTGGCAATTTATTTGTGCGCGGGCCGGGGCGATCTATCGTCAGGCGACCCTGCCCATGCCGTTGGAAGATTCCGCCCGCGTCATCGAGGCGCTTTGGCAACAGGTGACACCGCGCACGCGCATGATCGTAGTCAGCCATATCACTTCGCCGACCGCCCTGATCTTGCCGGTGGCCGCCATCTGTGCCCGCGCCCGCGCCGAGGGCATCTTGACCCTGGTTGACGGAGCGCACGCGCCGGGGCAGATCGCGCTTGACTTGACTGACATCGGGGCCGATTTTTACACCGGCAACTGCCACAAATGGCTCTGTGCGCCCAAAGGGGCGGCCTTTTTGTATGCGCGTCCGGCGCTGCAGGATCAACTCGAACCGCTGATCGTCAGTTGGGGCTGGCAACCCGAACAGCCCGGGCCATCGCGTTTCGTTGATCTGTTTGGCTGGACGGGTACGGCTGATCCGGCGGCCTATCTGAGCATTCCGGCTGCAATTGCCTTCCAGGCCGAGCATGACTGGCCCGCGCTACGCACGGCCTGCCATGATCTGCTGGCCGAAGCGCGGCAGGCGGTGGGCGACCTGGCCGGGCAAGGGCAACTCTGCACCGATGCCCCGACCTGGTATGCCCAGATGGCAACGATCCCCCTGCCACCATGCGATCCAATCCGGCTCAAGCAGCGGCTCTGGGACGACTACGCCATCGAGGTGCCGGTGATTGATTGGAACGGACGACCTCATGTGCGCATTTCGATCCAGGTCTACAATGGCCCGGCCGACCTTGAGCATCTGCTGATAGCGTTGCGGGCGTTGCTATGAAACGTTGTGGGATGGCTCCATCATCCCCCCAACATCCACCCTATTTGCCTCACCAACAGGCGTGTGGTATACTCGCGCCGGTTCCGGTAGGTGTGTGCGAGATGATGAAAGAAGCGGCGCATCACTTGTGCAAATTGCCATCCTGTGGTATGCTTGTGAAGGATGGAACGAACCAAGTGAAATGTGTCACATGGGCCACGTGGAGCCCGGTGAGCGGACAGAGTCAGGCTAGTGGGATGATCACCCCGGCCCGGCACGTGGCCGCCCTTCGTGTGTCACGAGGCCGATCAGCAGCGTTATTGAGTGGTGGCTGACAGCGACCGCCGCACGGGCGGGACGCAAGGTCGAGGAGGTTTCCGTTGTCGTCACGAAATCGCAGCATCCTGATCGTGGTCGGCGCGATCGTTGTCGGGATCATCGCCCGGTTGGTCTTCCCGATGGGTGCGCCGGCTGTTTCGGTGAAGGCTGAGGTTCTGCCATTTGGCATTCCGAACTTCACAAACTCGTTCCTGGTGCTACTGATCGTGGATCTGTTGCTGATTGGGTTGGCCTTTGCGGCCACGCGCAATATGCAACTGGTGCCGAGCGGTTTGCAAAACTTTATGGAATGGGTGATCGAGTCGCTGTTCAACTTCTTTAGCTCGATCAACAAGCAGTGGACCCCAGCGGCCTTCCCACTGCTGGCGACGATCTTCCTGATGGTGATCGTCTCGAACTGGGCCGGTCTGCTGCCCGGCTTTGGCTCAATTGGCTTCTGTGAGTCCAAAGAAACTGGCGCTAATCGTGGTGAACTGGCCTTCAACATCAGCGACCCCTACGCTGGTTTGCTGCCGGTGCAGTTTCCGCAGTCGCCCGCTGCCGCCGAAGATGGCAAGAGCAAGTATCTGGGTTGCCAACCCGGCGAGGGTCTGCTCGAACTGTTCCGTGCGCCCACTGCTGACCTGAACCTGACCCTGGCCCTGGCGCTGGTGGCCTTTTTCACGATCGAGTATTTTGGCTTCAAGGCGCTTGGCTTCGGCTACCTGGGCAAGTTCTTCAACCTCAAAGGTGGCCCGGTGGGTTTCATTGTGGGTATCTTCGAGTTTATCTCTGAGATCGCCCGTATCCCCGCGTTTATGTTTCGTCTCTTCGGCAATATCTTCGCCGGCGAAGTGCTGCTGATTGTGATGATCTTCCTGCTGCCGCTAGCCCTGCCTTTGCCCTTCTACATCTTCGAGGTCTTTGTCGGCTTCATCCAGGCCTTCATCTTCTCGGTCTTGACGATTGCCTTTATCGGGCTCGCAACCGAGCACCACGGTGATGATCACGGTCACGCCGAGGGTGCCCACCACTAATTGGCGGTTCGGGCGCGTACGCCCTGACCATATGCGTGTAGGACGTTTGTTGAAACCGCTGCATAGCTGAGGAGTTCATCGTTATGGACGCAGATGCTGCTCGCCTGATCGCTACAGCCCTTGCTATTGGTCTTGCTGCGATCGGCCCTGGCATTGGCATCGGGTTCCTGGTTTCGGGTGCGCTGCAGGCCATTGGCCGCAACCCCGAGGCCCAGGGCACGATTGTGACCAACATGTTCATCGGGATCGTGTTCGCTGAAGCGCTCGCCATCTTCGGTCTGGTGATCGCGTTCCTTATCGGCTTTGGCGTCATTTAAGCAGCCCACCCGTAGAGGGAGATACCATGGAAGCGCTGGGACTCAATCTTCCCAAGCTGATCTACCAGATCATCAACTTTGTCCTGTTGATGGTCATCCTCTACGCCCTGCTCTATAAGCGCATCCTTGCGATGCTCGCTGAGCGCCGCCAGCGCATCGAGCAGAGCCTGAAGGATGCCGAGCAGGTCAAGCTCCAGCTCGCAAACGCCAAGCGCGATTACGATGCAGAGATCGCCAAGGCCCGTCAGGAGGCCGCCACGATTGTGGCCCAGGCCCAGGAACGTGCCAAGTCCCAAGAGGCCGAGATTATTGCGCAGGCCCGGCGGGATGCCGATAAGGTGCGTGAGGATGCCCGCGTTCAGGCGATGCAAGAACGTGACCAGATGCTGCGTGAGGCCAAAAACCAGATTGCGGAATTGGTTACCCTCACCGCGAGTCGTGTGCTTGATGCTGAACTCAAAGCCGCCGGCCACGATAAACTGATCGCCGAATCACTCGCGGCCCTTGACCGTCGCAACTAGTTTTACCGCTCGAGGCGCGGTTGGCCCTGTTGGCTGCCGCGCTCGCGCCCAATGAGAACCAGACATGGCAACCACTGTTGATGCCAGGGCAATTGCGGGAACGCTGTATGAGGCGCTGGTTGGTACGGCGCTTGATCAGTTGCGCGCTGCTGCCCCCCGCCTGAGCAAGAAGGGGGCGAGTGGCGACGTCGCCGCTTATGTGGACGCTGCCCTACCCGCCGACGCCCTGCCCCAGGTGCGCAACTTCCTGCTGAGCCTCGGCAAAGAGGGGCTGCTTGACCAGGTGGGCGCGATCGCTGAGGCCTTTGCAAGTTTCGCTACTGACCCACCTGCCGCTGCCCTTGATGCGACAGTCACGAGTGCCGTTGCCCTGACGACTGCCCAGCAAGCCAGCATTCTCGCTGATCTGCGCCAGCGCTATGGGGCCGGGGTTACGGTTACGTTCGAGGTTGATGTAAGCCTGATCGGCGGCCTGATTATTCGTGTCGGCGACCAGGTGCTCGATAATAGCCTGCGCACGCGCCTGAGCGCCCTCCAGCGCAATATGCTCGCGAGCTAAGGATCACCCACTTAGTTATGCAGTAGGGCTGGAGGCTTCAGGACGTACCCGCGCCCGGTGGCCCCGGCCTTTGTTCTTCGTGATGGAGCTTAGCATGACGCGTACTGATGAATTGCTCGCGCGGCTGAAGGAAGGCATTTCGGCCGGCGTTGATTTTAAACCCCGCCAGGTAAATGTTGGCACCGTGGCCTCGGTTGGCGACGGTGTGGCCCGGATTGTTGGTCTTGATCAGGCCCGTGCCTCGGAATTGCTTGAGTTTCCGCCGAAGGCCGGTCGCGCTGAGTCGATCTTTGGCTATGCCCTCAATCTGAATGAAGAGAGCGTCGGTGCGATCATCCTCGGGGATTACCAGTCGGTCGAAGAGGGTGACATGGTCACCTCGACCGGGCGCGTGATCTCGGTGCCGGTGGGCCAGGGCCTGTTGGGCCGGGTGGTTAATCCGCTTGGTCAGCCTCTTGATGGCAAGGGCACGATTACCGCCAGTGGCTACCGCGAAGTCGAGCGCATCGCCCCTGGTGTGATTACGCGCCAGTCGGTGGATACGCCCGTCCAGACTGGGATTACCGCAATTGATGCCCTGATCCCGGTCGGCCGCGGTCAGCGTGAGTTGATCATTGGCGACCGCCAGACTGGTAAGACCGCCGTTGCGATTGATACCATCCTCAACCAGAAGGGCCAGGGGATGGTCTGTATCTATGTGGCGATTGGTCAGCGCCGCGCTCAGGTCGCCCAGGTCGTAGGTATCCTCGAGAAGTATGGCGCGATGGAGTATACGATCATCGTGTCGGCCACCGCCTCCGAGTCGGCCGCGCTCCAGTATATCGCGCCCTACGCTGGCTGTGCCATGGGCGAAGAGGTGATGGAGAATGGGGTGATGCTCGATGGGCAACTGGTTAAGGATGCCCTGATCGTCTATGACGACCTGAGCAAGCACGCCGTTGCCTATCGCCAGGTGTCGCTGCTGCTGCGCCGCCCCCCCGGCCGCGAAGCCTATCCCGGCGACGTGTTCTATCTGCACTCACGCCTGCTTGAGCGCGCCGCCCGCCTCAATCCGGACTTCGGTGGTGGCTCGCTCACCGCGCTGCCCGTGATCGAGACCCAGGCCAACGACGTGTCGGCCTACATCCCGACCAACGTGATCTCGATTACCGACGGCCAGATCTACCTTGAGTCCGACCTGTTCAATGCCGGCCAGCGCCCCGCGCTCAACGTCGGTATCTCGGTCAGCCGCGTCGGCTCGGCAGCCCAGACCCGTGCCATGCGCTCGGTGGCCGGCAAGCTCAAGGGCGAGTTGGCCCAGTTCCGCGATCTGGCCGCCTTTGCCCAGTTCGCCTCCGATCTGGATGCGACGACCAAGGCCCAGATTGATCGCGGCCAGCGCCTGCAAGAACTGCTCAAGCAGCCGCAGTACAACCCGCTGCCGATCGAGGATCAGGTGGCGATGCTCTTCGCCGCCAATAACAACTTCCTTGATGATGTGCCGGTGGCCCAGATCACGACCTGGCGCGACGACTTTATTAACTTCCTCAAGACTGCCCATCCCGAGGTGCGGACCCAGATTCGCGAGAATCGCCTCGATAAGAAGTTCCCGTCCGATGCGATCAAGAATGCCCTGATCGCCGCGATCAAAGAGTTTAAGACCACGAGCAACTATAGCTAAGATTGGAGTGGCCCGGTAGGGAACCCTTGCCCTGCCGGGTCGCCACAGTCGTTAGCCCCCAGGACGATACGCTATGGCAAGTAGCCGTGAGATTAAGCGGCGCATCAAGTCGGTCAAGAATGTCGGCCAGATCACCCGCGCCATGGAGATGGTCGCCGCTTCAAAGATGCGGCGTGCCCAGCGCAATGTGCTCGCGACCCGACCTTATGCCGACCGCATGCGCGATCTGATTGGCGACCTCAATAGTCGCGTGGTCGGAACGGCCCGCAAGGGCACCCTGCTCGAAGCCCCGCCCGAAACTGGCAAGGTGGCCCTGATTGTGGTCACCCCTGACCGTGGCCTGGCCGGTAGCCTGACTTCGAATGTGCTGCGCCGGGTTGGGCGCTTTATCATCGAGCAGAACCAGTTGGGGCGCACGGTAGACACCTATGCCTATGGCAAGAAGGGCCGCGACTTTTTGGCCCGCAGTGGTCAGAACCTTCAAGCCGAGTCGATCAAACTCGGTGATGCGCCTAAGATTGAACAGATCCTCGGGGTCGCCACCGCCGCTCTGGCCCGCGTCCAGTCCGGTGAGTATAGCGAAGTCTATCTTATCTATAGCGAGTTTATTAATACCCTGGTGCAGCGCCCCGCGCTCAAGAAACTCGTGCCGGTTGATGCGCCCGAGGAGAGTGGCGAGAGTAGGCTTGACTTTACCTATGAGCCAAGCCAGGAAGAACTGCTCACCGAACTGTTGCCCCGTTACGTCGAAACCCAGATCTATCAGGCCATTCTTGAGTCGATCGCCAGCTTCTATTCGGCCCAGATGGTGGCGATGCGCAATGCCACCAAGAGTGCCAAGGATCTCGTGCGCGATTTGACTCTGACCTACAATAAGGCCCGCCAGGCCGCGATTACCAAGGAGGTCAGCGAGATCTCCTCGGGGGCTAATGCGCTCGCAGAGGCGTGATCCTGCGCTTGCAGCTACGAAGGAGAGAGTTGGATATGAGTAATGGCTCGCTGCCCCAGGGCACGGTTCTCGAAATTATCGGCGTGGTAGTCACCTGCCGCTTCGACGGCCATGTCCCTGAAATTTACAATGCGGTTGAGATTCCGCTCGAAGATGGAACGCGCCTCACCTGTGAGGTGCAGCAACAGCTTGGGAACGGGCTGGTCAAAGCGGTTGCCATGGGTACCACCGATGGCCTCCAGCGTGGCGTGCCCGTCTATGATACCGGCAAGCCGATTGCGGTGCCGGTTGGTCCGGCGACCCTTGGCCGGGTTTTCAATGTGCTTGGTCAACCGATTGATGGCGAGGCCGCCGTGCCGGCCGAGGTCGAGCGCCGCCCCATCCATCGCCCCCCGCCCTCGTTTGATGAGCAGAGCACCGAGGCCCAGGTCTTCGAGACGGGCATTAAGGTGATTGACTTGATGGCCCCCTTTACCCGGGGTGGCAAGACTGCGATCTTCGGTGGGGCTGGCGTGGGTAAGACCGTGGTCATCCAGGAACTGATCGCCAATATCGCCAAAGAGCAGTCGGGCTATTCGGTCTTCGCCGGCGTGGGCGAGCGCTCCCGCGAGGGCAATGACCTGATGCACGAAATGAAGGAAGCCCAGATTGACGCGACGACCACCGTGTTTGATAAAACCGTGATGGTCTTCGGGCAGATGAATGAGCCACCCGGTGCCCGCCTGCGCGTGGGCCTGACCGCTCTGACTATGGCCGAGTATTTCCGCGATGAGGGCCGCGATATTCTGCTCTTCGTGGATAATATCTTCCGCTTTGTGCAGGCCGGTTCCGAGGTTTCGTCGCTGCTCGGGCGTATGCCTTCGCAGGTGGGCTATCAGCCGACCCTTGGCACCGAAATGGGTGAATTGCAGGAACGCATCACCTCGACTAAGCGTGGTTCGGTGACCTCGATGCAGGCCGTCTATGTGCCCGCCGACGACTATACCGACCCGGCTCCCGCCACGGTGTTTGCCCACCTCGATGCGACGATCTCGCTCGAGCGCAGCATCGCTGAGCGCGCGATCTTCCCTGCCGTCGATCCGCTCGCTTCGACCAGCCGCATCCTTGACCCGAACGTGGTCGGCGATGAGCACTACGCCGTGGCTCAGGATGTTAAGCGCGTGCTCCAGCGCTACAAGGACCTGAAGGACATTATCGCCATTCTTGGTATGGAAGAATTGGGCGATGATGATAAGCTGACCGTCGCCCGCGCTCGCAAGATGGAACTGTTCTTCTCGCAGCCCTTCACGGTGGCCCAACAGTTCACCGGGCGGCCCGGCAAGTATGTGCCAATCAAGAAGACCGTCGAGAGCTTCCGGCGCGTGCTGAATGGCGAGGGCGACCATATCCCCGAGTCGTTCTTCTACATGCAGGGTGACTTCGAAGAGGTGATTGCGGCCTACGAAGCTAGCCAGAAGTAGGGAAAGCCATGCCGATTCATCTTGAGATTGTCACCGCCGAGCGAGTGGTGCTCGCCGATGATGTAGATATGATCAGTGCGCCAACCCGTGATGGACGGGTTGGCATTCTGCCGCGCCACGCGCCCCTGCTGACCATGCTGCAACCCGGTGAGCTCAGCATCCTCAAGGATGGCGTCCGCACGCCCTTTGCCGTCTCGGGTGGCTTTATGGAGGTCCTGCCCACCCGTGTGACCATCCTGGCTGATACGGTCGAACGCGCCGATGAGATTGACGAGGCGCGGGCGCAGCAGGCCGTGAAACTGGCCGAAGAGCGCCGCCAGACGGCCCAGAGCGAGCAAGACATGGCGATTGCCGAAGCCAAACTGCGCAAAGAGATGGTGCGGCTCCAGGTTGCCCGGATCAAAGAGACCAGTCGCCGGCAGTAGACCGCAACGCTGCTTGGTGCGAAGGGTTTACGGCGTTGTAATGTGCTGAAAGCCCTCACCCCCTGTCCCCCTCTCCCACTACTGGGAGAGGGGGACAGGGGGTGAGGCTGTGCCGTTCTGATGCCGTCCGATGCATCTGGCGCACGCATTTTCTGGCCTCCCTTAAACCTGAGGGGGAGGGGGTCGGACGGCCAACCTCTAAAAAGCTAACAGGGCATCGGCCTCCGCCACCAGGGCCAACATGGTCGCGTCGTCGGTGGGTGGTTGGGCCATGCGGGCCAACAGATCAGCGGCGGTGCGGGCCAGCTCTGGATTGGTCGCCGCGATTGCCGTGACGAGCGCGGCATCATCAAGATCGGGGGCCAGACCATGGGCGCGTGCGAGCCGCCGCCGCACTTCGTGGCGGTAATGGGCCAGCAGATCGGCGCGTTTGCCTGCGCGTTGCCACAGGCCGGCCATACTCTCCAGATATTCGCCCGAACTGCGCCGCGCCGCTTCGGCCTGTAACGGAACCGGACGGCCCATACGCCGCCCGGTCAGGATCAAGTAACCAGCCCCCAGCGCCGTAACATACAGCGTCGCCCAGCCCCAGGGCGTCCCCAGCAGCAACGTGCGCAAACTTGCATCTTCGCTCTCGAAGCCGTGGTGAACTTCATCAAAGACAATCCGCGAACCGGGTGGAATGCGCCGCAATAGATTGAGCACCATCGCGGCATTTTCGCGGTCACGCAGCCCCAGGTTGGTAAACGGATGCACCGCCGCACTGGCAAACACATAGCCAGCCCCGTGTTGCATCCCCACCAGTACCGGGGCCTCGGTGCGGCCTGCCAGGGGGGCCAGATCGTTGCGTTCGCTCGCCAGTTGGGCCGCCTGGCGCACGTGTAGGCGTGTTGCCAGCGGCGCACCTAAGACTGGCTGCAAGACCGGGGCAAACAGGCCGGGTGGATCGGCTTCATCAAGGGCGACTTGCAGTTCAAACGCGGCGAGCAACGGTTGCGCCCCCGCGAAGGCCCCCAGGCGCTGCTCGGCCACCAGCAAAACCCCACCTGCGTCCACCCATGCCCGCACCGCCTCGGCCTCTTCGCGGTTGTAGCGTTCGCTGGGACCAAGCACCACCAGCAGATCAGCCCCTGCGGGCGGCGCAAAGCGCTGGTACTGGAGCCGCTCGACCTGGTAGCCCAGGCTTTCGAGCCAACGATAGAGGGCCAGCGCGCCGCCGGGGGCGGCACTATGGCTCGTGGGCACCATGCGCTGATCAGCCGCACTCCGGCTCGAACTCACCGCAAGTAGGACCACAATCAGGCTCAGCAACCCTATGAGCAGCAGCAGATCACGGCGGATCATCGCGGGGTCTCCTCGTGGCTCAACGCCTCGACCTGGCGCTCGATTGCGGCGTAGCCCTCGGCATCAAGCGGCTGACCGCCATACCAGACCCGGTCGGTGGTTTCGACAACCGGGGCCAGGTGCGAACGCACCACCGGACGATCAGCCAGACGGCCTAGATGTTCCCGATTGGTCTGGTGGGGGCGATAGGGCAGCGTGCCGCGCTCATCAAGCCAGAGCAGTGCGGCCAGGGCAAGCATGCGGGCAGCATTGCGATAATCGCCGGTTGCGGCCAGCGCTGATGCTTGGGCACGGGCATCGGCTGTATCACGCGCCGCCCGTTCGGCGGGACTGGGCAGGGTGGTGGTTGGTTGCAAGCGCCGTCTGGCTCCCCGTAGCCAGAGCCCTAGTACGACCAGGAGCAGGATCGCAGCCAGGGCAGTCAAAAGCCAGGCCAGCATAGTTCCGGGCGGGCCACTTGCCGCTTCGGCCACCGGGGCCGCGATCGGGCCAAGTTGGTCGGCGAGCCATTCAAACAGCCGGCGCAGCAGTTCATCCAGCCAGCGCTCGAAGGCCGACGGTTCGCGGGGGGCCGTTTGATTAGCGAACGGCGGACGATCAAGAATCGCCTGCAAGCGCTGCTGGGCCTCGGGCGAGGCCGGGGGGGCAACAAAAGCCAACGCATCAAGCAGGGCACCCAGGCGGGCCGCAATCAGGGCCAGATCGGGGTCGGAGCGCGCTAACTCAGCCGCGAGCCAGCGATTATCGGCGGGCGCAAGGGTTCCATCAGGCATCAGCACCTGGGGGCTGGCCAGCAGTTCGCGGGCGGCGACTTCGAGATCGAGTCGGTCGCCACGAGCCGCTGCCGCTCGCGCCTCGCGGATCAACCGCTCGTAACGGTCGAGTTCGAGGGGTTGGCTCGCCTGGGCCGCAACCGAATCAAACGGTACGAGCATACTGAGCAACAGGAGCAGCAAGGCCATGAGGAGCACACGCTTCATGCCATACCTAAGCAAGTTTGGTATAATGCAACCTTTACGCCCATTGTACCAGACCAACAGGTAACGGAGAGGCAGGCGCATGGTCATCCGCGCAGTTGGGGCCGTAGCCCTGCGCGAGAGTACAAAGAATGAGATCGAGGTCTTGCTGATTCGCAAGCAGGGCGGCATGTGGACCTTGCCCAAAGGCCGGGTCAAACGTGGCGAAAGTGACGAGGCGGCCCTGCTGCGTGAACTGTATTAAGAGACCGGCCTGCGCGGGCAGGTTGGCGAGCCGCTCTCGCAGGCACTCTACCGCATCCAGAAGGGCGGACGGCCCCGCCAGAAGACGGTTATCTATTATCTGGTCACCAACCTGAGCGGGACGCTCCAACCCGGCACCCACGAGCGCATCCTGAATGTACGCTGGATATCGGTTCGGCGGGCGCTCAAGCGGATTGGACGCGCCAGGATCCGCACGATTTTACGGGCCGCGTTGACCATGATTGGGCCGTGAGGGGTGAGGGCTAGCAGATACGCCCTCACCGCTCAAGCTACCCAAAGCGCCCACTCAAATATTCCTCGGTGCGCGGATCTTTGGGGCTGGTGAACAGTTCATTGGTAAAACTGTACTCAACCAGATTGCCCGCCCGGTTTTTTGAGTCCATCAGCATAAAGGCCGTGCGATCGCTGACCCGAGCGGCCTGTTGCATATTATGAGTCACAATCACAATCGTAAACTCGCCCCGCAACTCGGCAATCAGATCCTCGACCTTCAGGGTCGCAATCGGATCCAGCGCCGAACAGGGCTCGTCCATCAAAACAACTTCGGGCGCGGTAGCGACGGCACGAGCAATGCAGAGGCGTTGCTGCTGGCCACCCGAAAGGGATGTTCCAGGAGTCTTGAGGCGATCCTTGACCTCGTCCCAGAGCGCAGCACGCCGTAAGGCCCACTCGACACGTTCAGTGATCTTGCGATTATCCCGCTCACCGAGCACACGCAAGCCGTAGGCGACATTCTCGAAGATGGATTTGACAAAGGGGTTAGGGCGCTGAAAGACCATACCCACCCGGCGGCGCAACATGATCGGGTCAACCCCAGGGCCATAGACTGGTGAGCCATCAAGGGTCAGCGAGCCTTCGGCTTTCGAGCCGGGCGTCTTATCGTGCATCCGGTTAATCGCCCGCAGCAAGGTCGACTTGCCACAGCCCGAAGGCCCAATCAGCGCCGTTACCTCACCCTTCGGGATGGCCATGGTAATCGCATTCAGAGCCTTAAACTTGCCATAGTAGAAGTTAAAGTCCTTCGCCTCGATTTTAGTCTCGAAGGTAGCAGCATCGTCACGGCTACGAGCACGGGCCGTCGCCGTCGCCGCAAAGCCACCTACTAGCGGCAGATTCTTGGCCTGGGCTTGTGCGTCGCTCATGGGCTAGCCCACCTTTCCACTGATATAGTCCTCGGTACGCTGGTCACCCGGTGATGAGAAGATCCGTTCGGTTGGACCCTCTTCCACCAGCAGTCCTACCGGCACCTCGTTCGCACTCTTTTCGACCATAAAGACGGCCGTGCGATCCGAAATACGTGCCGCCTGCTGCATATTGTGGGTCACAATCACAATTGTATACTGCTCACGCAATTGCAGCAACAGTTCCTCGATCTTCAGCGTCGAGATCGGGTCGAGCGCTGAGCAGGGTTCATCAAACAAGATGACTGCTGGCTCGATCGCAATTGTGCGCGCAATGCTCAAACGTTGTTGCTGACCACCCGAAAGGGCTAGCCCGGAGAGTTCAAGCTTATCCTTGGCCTCGTCCCAGAGGTTCGCATCACGCAGCGCCTTTTCGACCCGGCTCGCGATCTCGTCTTTATTGCTAATCCCGCCGAGGCGTAGGCCGACGGCGACATTCTCGAAGATACTGCGGGTACGCAACGCGACCGGCAACTGGAAGACCATGCCGATCTTGCGACGCACCAGAGTCGAGTCGATGGCCGGGTCGTAAATATCGAGTTCATCAAGCTTGACCGTGCCCTCGGCGTGAGCATAAGGAATTGTTTCGTGCATACGATTAAGGCAGCGCAGCACCGTACTCTTACCACAACCCGAGGGACCGATCAGGGCCAGGATCTGGTTAGCGCGCACATCGAGATCGACATCTTTGACAGCCTGGCGCTTATTATAGAACGGGCGCAAGCCGCGCACGGTCATAGTATGGGCGCGGGGCGCACTTTGGGAGGCAGTAGCCATCAGTTTACCCCCCTCTTCATGCGCGCCGTGGTCAGGCGCACCAGCAGATTGACACCCAGCACCAGCATCATCAGCACAAAGGCCGAGCCCCAGGCAAGTTGATTTTCGGAGGGGAAGGGCGATTCGATATATTTGTAGGTAAGAAGCGGCAAGGCAGCCATCGGGGCGAGCAGGTTAAAGCTCAGGTTGCTATTACCCTGGATAGTCAGTAGCAAAGGCGCGGTTTCGCCAGCCCCACGCGCAAAAGCGAGCAAGGCCCCGGTAACAATCCCGGTCAGGGCAGTAGGAACGACCACCGTGAGGGTTGAGTACCACATTGGTGCGCCCATCGCCATCGCCGCCTCACGGGTAGCGGTTGGCACCAGTTTCAGGATCTCTTCGGTAGTACGGGCAATGGTTGGCACCATCAAGAACGTCAGGGCAACCGCACCGGCCAGGCCCGAATAGGTTCTCGTCTGTTGTACCAGCAGTGTAAAACCGACGACGCCGACGACAATCGACGGAGCCCCACTCAGCACATCAGAGCAGAAACGAATAAAGGTATTGAAGGGCGTATCGGGATATTCAGCCAGATAAATGCCGGCCATAATCCCAATTGGCAGGGCGATCAGCAGGGCGGTCATGGTGATCATCAGGGTGCCGACAATCCCATGGAGCACGCCACCACGGGCTTGTACCTGGCTCAAGTCGGTTTCGGCCTCGACAAAATTACCAGCTTCATCTAGCAACGGCAGCCCGGTGGCAGGATCGATCACAAACTCAACATCGGTCACAATCGGGGGCCGATAGGTATCGGTAAAAAACTCCCAACTCAAGGCCCCACCGCCAATGATCAGGACATAGCCGATGATCAGAAACAGCGGAATAATCGCCAGACTGGTCGCGACCACGGCACAGCCGCGCATGGTCTTATCAACCACCGCCCGCTGCGGGTAGTTGGTCATATTGGTTTGAATGCTCATGCGCGTGCTCCCGCAGGCCCGCGTGAGGTCTGCCAGACCAGGTAGCGGGCGATCAAATTGAGAAAAAGGGTAATTCCAAACAGCACCAGGGCCAGATAGATCAGCGCACTCTCGTGCATGGTATCGTTGGCATTGGGCAGTTCGCTCGCCACCAGGGCCGCAGCGGTCGTGGCCGGGGCAAAGAGCGACTCTTCAATCCGGGTACTATTGCCAATCAGCATCGTGGCGGCCATCGTCTCACCGAGCGCCCGCCCCAGGCCGAGCATAATACCGCCGATGATCCCGGCCCGGGCATAAGGCAAGACGGACAGCCAGATCACTTCCCAACGTGTTGCACCAAGCGAGAGCATCACATCACGTTGGTTATTAGGCACCGCTTGCAAAACGTCTCGCGTGATTGCCGCCACTGTTGGCAGGATCATAATCGCCAGAATAACCCCGGTCACAATCAGACCACGGCTGACCGCAACCGGTCCGGCCAACCAGGGGATCGCGCCACCCACACTTTCGCTGATCGGCACGGCGACAAAGGTCGTGAACCAGGGTGCAAACACCGCCACCCCCCACAGGCCGTAGATCACACTCGGAATGGCCGCCAGCAACTCGACCGTAAAGCCCAGCGGGCCGCGGATCCGCAGGGGACACAATTCCGAAAGAAAGACCCCAATCGCCACACCCGTGGGCGCGGCAAGCACCAGCGCCAGCAACGATGAAAGGAGTGTTCCCCGCATCGCAGGCCAGGCTCCGTAGGTCGCCGGAAACAGATCGGTCTCGATCGGGTTCCACTCAACATTGGTCAAAAAACTCAGCCCATAACGCTCACGCGCCTCGGCTGAACCGCCAAAGGTGACTACCCCCACCGCTACGACCAGACCAATGATCACCAGCGCAAAGAAGAGAGTTAGCAACCAGAAGATTAGGTCGCCATGCTGCGTTCGATAGGCCCAATTGCTGGTGGCCTGGGTACGCGGCTCCGCCTTCGCCTCAGCCATACGTGCGCACTCCGTTTACATAAAACGACTCAGCGGCAAGACCGCTGAGACCAATTCAGTTCATTAAGCCGGGCGGGAAAACCTGGTTTTCCCGCCCGGCGTAACTCATCCTAACGGGCCGGTTCATCAAACATCCGCTGACCATTCACGGTCACGCTGCGCAACTGGTTGATCGCCCCGACACGCCACTGAGTGGGCAGCGGCGCATAACCCAGCCGGATCGCGGCACCCTGGCCTTCGGTCAAGCTCCAGTAGATGAAGTCAGTCAGGGCCTGGGCCTTGGGAACATCGGTATAGGTGTTACCCCGCACCAGCAGGTACGTGAAGCCCGCAATCGGGTAGGCATCGCGGTTGGGCGAATTGGTGATCGAGAGTACCTGGTTGGCCGGCATGGTCACGCCGGCTGCTGCTGCCGAAGTGGCTTCCAGTGAGGCGGCGACAAAGTTGCCCGAGGCGTTCTGGACGGCGGGCAGCGGCAGGCGATTGGCAACCGCAAAAACCTGCTCGACATAGCCAATCGCGCCAACCGTATTGCGTACGGTGCTGGCAACGCCCGGGTTGCCAGGGGCACCGACCCCAACCGGCCAGCGTACGCTGTTGCCCGAGCCGACGCGGGTGCGCCAATCAGTACTGACCTTGCTCAGATAGTCAGTCCAGATCGCGGTCGTGCCCGAGCCGTCCGAGCGATAGACCACCGTGATGCGCGTACCAGGCAAGCGTACTCCGGGATTCGCAGCAGTAATGCGGGGATCATCCCAGTTACGAATGGCACCGAGGTAGATTCCAACCAGAATCTCAGGCGTGAAGCGGATATCGAGGTTGCCAGGCAAGTTGTAGGTTGGCACCACCGCCCCGATCACGGTTGGGATGTGCAGGGCATCAGGAGCCTCGGTAGTGACACGGCTAGCGGTCAAGGCCGCATCAGTGCCACCAAAGTCAGTCAGATAGTTGATAAAGTCGCGCTGGCCCTGACCCGAGCCAACACCCTGATAGCTGATCGTCACCGACGGATTGACCTGCTTGTAGGCCTCGATCCAGGCCCCATAGAGTGGCAGCGGGAAGGTAGCCCCCGAACCACGCAGACTGGCATTCACCGGGCGCGGACTCCACGACGATTGGGCCTGGGCAGGCGGGGCCATCACAGCGAGCAGGGCCATCAAAACGACCATCACGACCGACACGCGGAACAGGTTCGAGCGAATCATGATCTCATTCCCTCCATCAACGGCGCTTACAACATGGCGCAGAGACACCAAATTATTTTGCTTGTCGCAGACACTAGCCTACCCTAGTCATGTTAATGGAGTTACCACCTTTAATTAAGCAGAGGTTAACAAAAGATGATATAGTGTTAATTGATATATCAGGAGCAATGTCCTGTGAATCGGAGAGTTAATAGCGACTTATTTCATACTTTTGTCGGTCTCGCTCGCTGGTTTTGCCAAGCGTTGCATCAATTTTTGTTGATGTAAGTACAATTTGAAACATCGCATCAGCGTTATCGTTATCGCCTCAAGCCACAAGCAACACGGCCCTACGTCTGGCGATATGCAGCGGAGTTCGCACGCACAACCAGGAACCGCCTGGGAACCAATTGGTTCCGGGATTCGTTCTACCTATGACTGTTGCGCAATCAACCATGTCGAAGCAACAGCAGCAGATTCTCAGGTATGATGAAGGAGACCCATTCAATGAACGCCCGTATTAGCCTACTACTTGCTCTGATCCTCGGCGCGATCCTGCTGACCGCGTGTGGCGCACCAGCCGGGAATGCGACCTCAAACAATCAGGCCG
The DNA here is from genome assembly GCA_048381555.1 of Oscillochloridaceae bacterium umkhey_bin13. Lineage (GTDB taxonomy): Bacteria > Chloroflexota > Chloroflexia > Chloroflexales > Chloroflexaceae > Viridilinea. The sequence goes on along the minus strand of JBLWKA010000057.1, from coordinate 16,948 downwards.
GGCAGCCGCCCATGGCCACCACCCCCTCGGAGGATGCCGTGACCCAGAACCCGACCGACCTGCCCAGCGACCTGGTCGATACCAAATGGGAATTGAGCGAAATCAACGGCCAGCCTGCGATCAAGGATGCGAGCCGTCCGAACGAAATCGAGTTCAGCAGTGAAGGCCAGGTTGCCGGCTCGGCGGGCTGCAACCGCTTCTTTGGCTCGTTCAGTGGTGGCGAAGGCAGCATCAGCTTCGGGCCGATCGGCAGCACCATGATGGCCTGCTCGGACGAACTGATGCAGCAGGAGATGCGCGTCTTCCAGTTGCTCGAGAGCGCGGTCAGCTATAGCATCGCCGACGGCACGCTGACGATCACGACTGCGGATAGCAGCACGCTGGTTCTCGTCCAGGGTTAAGTCAAGCTGAGTCAACGGGCGGCTGGGTGAACCCCAGCCGCCCGTTGGTTTAGACCTGCCGCACCATTGCCACTTCGTCACAGCGATCCTGCTTAAAACAGGTCTTGCAGTCCTGCCAGATCTTGTGGGGCAAGCGCAATTTGGGCACTTCGCGAAAGCCCAGCCGGCTAAAGAAGCCGACTTGCAGGGTCAAAGTGAACAGGGTGGGAATCCCCAGGTCGCGGGCCTCGTCAAACAGTGGCTCGACCAGCAGGCGCCCCAATCCACGCCCCTGAAACTCGGGATGCACCGCCAGACTAACCACTTCGGCCAGGTCGGCCCAGGTGATATGCAAGGCTGCGCAGCCCACCACTTCGCCGCCCGCATCGGCCACGTTGAACGAACGCACCCGGTTATACAGCTGATCCAAGGTTTTGGGCAGCATATCACCCCGAGCCGCATAGTAGTTGATAATTTCGTAGAGCCGAGGCATGTCACCGACGCGCGCTCGGCGGATCTGGACGGCGGTCTCGGGGGCGACATTCAAGGCGGGCAGCATCACGGGCGGCTGGTAGAGCAGACTGGTCATAGTTGGTTGGTCTCACCTCACACACGTATTTACGCTTCATCCAAAAGTTCACGCCAGCGGGCACACTGTTCGCGTACCCGTTGCGGGGCCGTGCCCCCCAGACTGTCTTTGCGGGCCACGCTGCGCGCAAAATCAAAGATCGCATAGACGCCGTCATCCAGTTCTGGCTGTACGGCCTGGTATTCGGCGAGCGGCAGTTCGCCGAGGGGGACACGCAATTCGAGCGCCCGCCGTACCAGACGCCCTACTTTGCCATGGGCCTCGCGGAACGGCACCCCGATCCGCACCAGTTCATCGGCCAGATCAGTCGCCAGCATGGCATCGTCAAGGGCGGCGGCCATCCGTCCCGGCTGTGCTTCGAGGGTCGCAATCACTGCTGCGGCGATCTCAAGCGCCAAATCCAGCGTATCGAGGCTGTCGAAGAAGCCCTCTTTGTCCTCCTGCATATCCTTGTTGTAGGTCATGGGCAGGCCCTTGAGCACCGTCAGCAGGCTCATCAGGTTGCCAATCAGGCGACCACTTTTGCCCCGCAAGAGTTCCATGCTATCAGGGTTCTTCTTCTGCGGCATCAGGCTTGAGCCGGTACTGTAGGCGTCGGCCAGTTCGACAAAACCGAACTCGGTGCTACTGTAGAGGATCAGATCTTCGGCGAGGCGGCTGAGATGCACGCCGGTCAGGGCAAAGCTAAACAGGAGTTCGGCCAGATAATCACGGTCGGCAACTGCATCAAGCGAGTTGCCCGCGACGGCATCAAACTCGTCCAGCGCTTCGGTCAAGCGCTCACGCTCGATCCCCAGGCTGTTCCCGGCCAGTGCACCGGCCCCGAGCGGCAAAATACGCGCTCGCTGGGTTGCATCAGCCAGGCGCTGCCGATCCCGTTCGAACATTTCGAGGTAGGCCAGACACCAGTGGCCGAAGGTGATCGGTTGTGCCCGCTGCAAATGGGTGTACCCAGGCATCAGGGTTGCGGCGTGGGTCTCGGCCTGATCAAGCAAGGCTCGTTGCACAACCTGCAAGCGTTCGCCAATCAGGCGGGCCGCGCCAATCGCAAACAGGCGCATATCGGTCGCAACCTGGTCATTGCGCGAGCGTCCAGTGTGCAGCTTGAGGGCGACTGCGCCGACCAGTTCGTTTAAGCGCCGCTCGACCGCCGTATGAATATCCTCATCACCCTCGGTCGCCGCAAAGCTACCGTCCTGAAACTCGCGGCGCACCAACTCTAGGCCCTGGGTCAGCGTTGCGGCCTCATCACTGCTGATCAGGCCAGCCGCCTCCAGCGCACTTGTCCAGGCCACACTCCCGGCAATGTCTACCTCGGCCAGCCGCCGATCAAAACGAAACGAATCGTTGAAACGACGCATCGTTTCTGCTGTTGGTTCGCTAAAACGCCCACCCCATAATTTATGATCCATACGTAGGTTCCTGTTCATTTCTCGACCCCTTCGTAGGGACGCAGCACGCTGCGTCCGCGGACGCAGCACGCTGCGTCCCTACGGGCCAATTGTGCGGCAATCCAAAATCCAAAACCTAAAATCCACAATCACATCGGTACCTGATCAACTCGTTGATAGTTCTGAATGATCGCATCGTTACTGGCCAACAAGCGCCAGTAGGCGGCCATCACCTGACCGGCCAGGCTGACAATCATTTCGAGTTCATGGGCCTCGTATAGGGCCGGAACAAGGTCGACATAACTATCGGGTAAGAGCAGAAACGCCTTGCTTTGATGAAAACCGGCGCTGCCACTCTGGGTTACCCAGCGCCGATTGAGCAAGCTCAGGGCGATCAGCAGATCATCAAGCAGATTGACCGCCGCCAGGTGCGCTTCGAGGGGCTGGTTGCGCACTGCTGCCGAACGGATTCGACCGTAGGGTGCGAGGACCAACCCCGGTAATCTGGGGGCAACCGCCAACCGAAACGCCGTCGCATCCATAGCCAGCCCCGCCGCTTGCCAGCGTTTGACCAGGGCCCGGTCACCCAGCAGGGGCTTCAGTTCGGCCAACACACCCATCCAGCGCACCCAGGCCGGCCCGGCCCCCCCAAGCTCCGCCAGCAGCGTCGGCTCGTGGATCGCCTGCACCTCGACCGAAACACCTTGTAGCACAAACGCCCAGTTTGGCAGTGGTGCCCCGTCACGCAGCACCACCAGCAGATCGAGATCCGACCAGGGGGTGTCGTCGCCACGGGCAGCCGAACCAAACAGACCCACCAGCACCAGGTCGGTGCCGTAGTGGCTGCGCAGGCGGGCAGCCAATTCACGAGCGAGTTGCTGGCGGGTTGCGGTATCCATCAGGTGCGGTACTCGGCATTGACCTTGATATAGCCCTCGCTAAAATCACAGGTCCAGACGGTTGCGGCTCCCTCACCCAAACCCAAATCGGCAGTAATGCTGACCTCGGCCACATTGAGCAGGTCGCTCGCGGCGCGCTCATCAAACGGCAGCGGCAAGCCGCCCTCAAGCACCCGTAACCCACCAAAATCGAGCACGACCCGTTCGGGTTCGAGGGTTGCGCCACTGTAGCCCAGCGCACAGAGCACCCGGCCCCAATTGGGGTCAGCCCCGTAGAGCGCTGTCTTGACCAGGGGCGACTTGGCGATGGTCATGGCCGCGAGTTTCGCATCGGCATTGCTGACCGCGCCTTGCACCGTGATGGTCACAAAGCGGGTTGCGCCTTCGCCATCACGCACGACCGCGTGGGCCAGGCGTTGGCAGATGGCGGTCAGGGCCGCCAGAAAGGCCACGCCATCAGGGCTGGTCAGGTCGCTAATGGGCGGATTGGCGGCCAAACCATTGGCCATGACCAGCAGCGTATCGTTAGTACTCGTATCGCCATCAATACTAATACTGTTGAAACTGAGCTCGACCGCCTGGCGCAAGGCCGCCTCAAGCGTCGCCGGCGTGATCGCCACATCGCTGGTGACAACACTAAGCAGGGTTGCCATATTGGGGTGGATCATGCCCGCCCCTTTAGCCATGCCACCCAGGCTGACGGTATGCCCGGAGGGCAACTGTACGCGCAGTGCGGCGTGTTTGGGCCGGGTATCAGTAGTCATGATCGCCCGCGCCGCCGCCGCTCCATGGGCCGGATCGAGCTTTGTAGCCGCCTCGGCAATCCCGGCCTGGATCTTCGCGATGGGCATAGGCACGCCAATCGTACCGGTAGACATCACAAAGACACTCCCGGCAGGCAGGCCCAGCGCCGCTTCGGTGCCAGTTGCCATCGCCAGGGCCGCCGCATCACCGTCGCTCCCGGTACAGGCATTGGCATTGCCCGCATTGACCACCAGACCACGCAGGGGTTGGCCCTGGGCCATCAGGGCCATGTCGTAACGGACAGGGGCCGCCTTCACGGCATTGGTCGTAAAGACTGCCGCCGCCACACAGGGCGTGTCACTCACCAGCAGGGCCAGATCGTCGCGTCCGGCATATTTGATCCCGCAGGCCCAGGTTGCTGCCTGCCAGCCTTCCGGGGTGGTTGGATGACCGTCATCAAGCCATGTGATATGCATCGCCTTACTCTTCAGTTGGCACGGGCGAAGCCGGATGACCGTTACCGGTCAGGTCGGTATCTTCCCAACGCACCGACTCGACCGCGCCAATATCGTGCAGATGGGCAATATCGTTATAACTATTGAGCCGCCACATCAAGCGGCCGCGGCGCTCCAGTTGTTCCCAGTGGGTCAAACTCGTATTGCGGGTATGGAAATCGGTCGGCGGCACGATCAATGAGGGCATCTGGAAGAAGTGGATGAACGAGCCGTCAATCACGCCACCGTGGCAGACGACCACAATCGTCTTGCCCGCGTGTTCGGTCGTAATCCGAGTGAGCGCCCGCCCGACCCGGAGCATAAAACTGCCCCAGCTATCGCCACCGGGGGCGATTTCGCGCAGCGGATGACCATCGAAGTCAGGCAAGCCAAACTTGGCCCAGGCTTCCTGGTTGGTCATACCATCGGCCTCGCCGATCATCAACTCCTGCACCTCATCATCAAAAATGATCGGTAGATCGAGGGCCGGTTGAATAATTTCGGCGGTCTGACGGGCGCGGGGCAGGGTACTGGCGATCAACACATCCGCCTTCAGTTCCCCCCGCGCCAGTCGGTCGCGCAACCGTTCGGCCTGGGCCACGCCACGGGGGGTCAGGCCCTTATCGCCCTGCATACCCGCCACAATCGGCTGGACATTGCCCCAGGCTTCGCCGTGACGGATTAAGTATAAGTGAGTCATGATTCCTTTTTTGCCGTCAGGAAGAGCGTAAGCGCTCTTCCTGACAGTAGATGAGTGGGAGAACCATGTTCTCCCACGCCCTCTGCCGAACTGATGGATGAGTGGGAGAACCATGTTCTCCCACGCCCTCTGCCGAACTGCGATTGCCTACACCCTCAACACCTCTGCGGGACTCGGTGCCCTCTGCGCCTCTGTGGTGATGTGCGGTTGCAGCCGTGCGACACGCGCCTCCCGCACAGGTCGTCCTCGGTCTTACCTCATGCGCCCTCAACACCTCTGCGGGACTCGGTGTCCTCTGCGCCTCTGTGGTGATGTGCGGCAACCATCCTATTTCGTCAACGCCTGGACTTTGATCCCCAGGCCGTAGAGCTTGATGAACGCTTCAGCGTCGCGCTGGTTGTAGACCATGTCTGGCCCGAAGGTCGCCAGGTCTTCGTTGTAGAGCGAATGCGGCGAGCGGCGGCCCACTACGATGACATTGCCCTTGTAGAGCTTGACCCGCACCTCGCCGGTCATGGTGCGCTGGGTCATCTGCACAAAGGCGTCGTAGGCTTCGCGTACCGGCGTGAACCAGCGCCCGTTGTAGACCAGGTCGGCATAATCGAGGGCGATGCGATCCTTGGCCCGCAGCGTCTCTTTATCGAGCACAATGCTTTCGAGTTCGCGGTGGGTGGTGTAGAGCAGCGTGCCCGCCGGGGTCTCGTAGACGCCGTGGCTCTTCATGCCCACTAGGCGATTTTCGACCAGATCGGCACGGCCAATTGCGTGTTTGCCACCAATCGTATTGAGCAGTTCGACCAGTTCGACCAGGCCCAACTGCTGGCCGTTGACCGCCACGGGCACGCCGCGCTCGAAGCTGATCGTCAACTCCTCCGGCTCATCTGGGGCCGCCTGCGGGCTGACACTCAGTTCGTACATATCCTCTTCGGGCTCGTTCCAGGGATCTTCGAGCACGCCACCCTCGTGGCTGAGGTGCCACAGATTGCGGTCGCGGCTATAGATCTTTTCGGCCGTCGCGGTCACCGGCACGTTATACTCGGCGGCATAATCAATCGCATCCTGGCGGCTCTTGATCGTCCACTCACGCCAGGGTGCAATGATCTTCAGCTTGGGATTAAGGGCAAAATAGGTCAACTCGAAGCGCACCTGGTCATTGCCCTTACCGGTGGCCCCGTGGGCGACGGCATCGGCCCCTTCGGCTTCGGCGACCAGCACCTGGTGCTTGGCGATGATTGGGCGGGCGAACGAAGTGCCGAGCAGGTACTTGCGCTCGTAGATCGCCCCGGCCTGCAGGGTCGGCAGAATATACTCGCGCAGAAACTCTTCGCGCAGATCCCGCACGATCAACTTGCTGGCCCCACTCGCCAACGCCTTGGCCTCCAGACCCTCAAGCTCTTCGGCCTGCCCCAGATCGGCACAGAAGCAGATTACCTCACAGCCATAGTTTTCACGCAACCACGGCACAATCACCGAGGTATCCAGGCCACCCGAATAGGCGAGCACGACCTTCTGGACATCACCCTTCGCCATGTTGCTCCTCACTCCCTGTATAACGCGACCAGACAACAAAAGAGCCAGCCTTGCCCTTTGGCAAGCTGGCCTGACAACCGGAACGGCGGACAAGCGAAGCTAGCCGGGGCGCATGGCCGGCTGACGACGGAAGCGACGACGGAGGGCACCGGGCAGCGCCGGGCGGGAAGTCATCGGCAGATCAGTCAGTGGCAGCGTCATGGTAGCGTAGCCTTGTTCCGCAACGGTTAGTAAATGACGTGCGGCAGTATAGCACAGCGCCTAGGGGGCGTCAATTGGATCGCTGGGCAGGACAGGGCAGATCCGGGGCGCATCTTGGGGTGGAGTGACGCCATAATAGGCTTGCAGGATCTGGGTTGTGGCCGGTACCGCCATGGTCGAAGAGCCGTCGTTCAAGTCACCGACCCCTTCGAGCAGCACAGCCACCACGACTTCGGGATTATCATAGGGTGCAAAGCCCACAAACCAGGCGTGGCTCTGACGCACGAGGCGGCCATCGGTGCGCAGAATCAATGGCCCAAATTCAGCCGTACCAGTCTTGCCCGCAATCGTAAGCCCGGAACACTCGGGGCGGGCGGCGAGATTAAGGCCGCTCACGACTGAGTCGAGCATGCCCTGGCGGATCACTTGTAGATAGGTCCGCTCGACCGGGGCACGGCTGATCACTTCGGGCACAACCTCGCGCACCGTGCGGCCATTGCCATCTGTGACCCGGGCGACCAGATGTGGCCGATAGATGTCCCCATCAAGCGCGACGCCCCCGGTCGCCACCGCCAACTGCAAGGGGGTCACGAGCAGATCACCCTGACCAATTGCCATATTGTAGGTATCACCCGTGGTCCAGGCTTCGCGTTTGGCCTGGGCCTTCCAGGTTGGGCTCGGCACCAGACCGGCCAGTTCACCGGCCAGGTCAATCCCGGTGGTACGCCCGAAATGGAACCACTCGAGCCCTTCGCTGAGGCCGGCAATCTGCATGCCGTTGATGCGCAAAGCCCGCGCATCAAGGTTGGTAGCCTGGTCATTGCCACCGGCAATCGAGGCAAAAAAGACGTTCGAGGAGAGCCGTAGCGCATCAGCCACATTCAGCAAGCCATTGTCGCGGTTCCGCACTGAGTTTGGTAGCTCGAAGATCGCACCGCTGCGTTCGAGCAGGCGGAGCAGACCGGGATCACGCAGGCGGGTATCAGGCGCGATCACCCCCTGTTGCAAGGCCGCAGCCCCCACAAACTGCTTAATCGTCGAACCAGGTGGATAGAGTCCCGCCACCGAGCGGTTGGTCAAGGGGGCCAGGCGCAGCAATTCAGCCAACCCTTCGGGATCGCTGCGGCTCAGCAGGCTCGCCAACTCGGCGCGACGGGTTGGATCGATCCAGATATTATTATCATAGGTTGGCAACGAGACCATCGCCAGCACCCGCCCGTCCCGAGGATCAATGACCACTGCTGAACCGGCCACAATCGGGTCATAGGCCCGTTTATAGGCTTCGGGCGCGGCCAACCGTCGCCGCTCACCCTCGGCGATCCAGCGTTGCATAATGCGCTCAACTTCGGCCTGAAATTCCAGATCAACCGTGAGTACCAGATTGTGCCCGTTCTGCACCGGGCGCAACTGCTCGATCGCACTGACCGGGCGCTGCAAGACATCGACCAGCAGCGTATCGAGGCCAATTTGACCACGCAACTCGGCCTCGTAGGCCGCTTCGAGGCCATCTTTACCGATCCGATCATCCACCTGATAGGGTGGAAAGCCCAGCGTCGGCGGGTCAATCGTTTTAGGAATAAAGCCACAGCGCCCCGACTGACGCACAACCTCGGCGAGACCAGTCAGCCAACTACTGGCTGGATTGAGCGCCATCAACTCGCATTCGGTAATGCGCCCGATATACCCCAACAGATGCGACAAGGAGGGCGTCGTGGCACTAGCGGGATACGCCCGCGCATAGCCTTCGACGACCTCGACCCCAGGCAAATAGTTGGCATTTTCACGAATGGCCAGCGCCAGATTAGGACTGACCCCACTTTGCACCACCACCCGCTCATAGCCGCGCACACTCCCACTTGGCACTAACGCCTCGATCGGACTGAGAAAACGTACCAGATCGCTATGCCGCCGACTCAGTTCCAGGGCCTCGAGCGAGAACGCCGGGGCCACCGTGACCGTCAAGGGATCGGTGGCGGTACTAAAATTCGTTACGCCCAATTCACGTAATTCGGCGCGTAGCAAGGGTTGCGTCGCCAGCAGCGCACTCGGCGAAATCGTCAGCGTGGCACTCAAGCCAGCAACTTGGCCTACCCGGGCCAGTACCTCGCTACGATACTCGGCCTGGCGCACGGCATTGGGCAGACGTCCTGGCACCACCGCCAGATTATAGACCGGCACACTCTCGGCCAGGAGCGAAACCCCATCAGCCGCAAAAATCTCGCCTCGCCGAGGCAAAACCGTCAAATAGCGCCGGTAGACCTCATCAGGCGCACTACCAAAGCGGCGGCTCTCGGTTGGCACCAACTGGAGTTGATACAGCCGTCCGAGCAAGACCGTTGCCGCAAGGAGCAAGACTACCCGCAAGATGATCAACCGTGGCATAAGGTACCTAATTTTGGATTGTGACTTGCAGGTCGAGGCATGCGTGTATCCCAATTGATAGGAGTCTTAAGACTATACCATACCCAGCAATCGCAGCACGCTGCGTCCCTACATCATCCAAAATCTAAAATCGTCTCATCCGCGTTCCCGTAAGAGCCAACGCAACCCAAAGAAGATCGGCAGGGCGGGAAGCAGTGCCAGCAGGATACTCGGCACAATCACCACCAACAGATACTGATTCCAGGCTGACGGCAGGGGTTGATTCAGCAGGGCCAGGATCAGTTCGTAGATCAGGGTCGCCAGGGCAGTGGCGAGCAACAACAAGAGCGGGCCAGCGGTACGCAGGCGCAGTGTTAAGCCCAGGACGAGTAACGTTGGCACCAGCAGGGCCAGGGCGTGGCTGCCCAGGGCCGTATTCGCCAGTAGATCGAGGCTCAGTCCGCCATACAGTGCCCAGCGCAGACTACGGGTCACTTCGCGATCAGGGAAGGCTGCCGCCACCCCAAGCAAGGCCCTGCTGATCACAAGCACCAGCACGAGAGGCACAGTAAAGCCCAGCGGTGTGCGCAGCAGCGTCACCTGCACCAGGGCCAGCAGGGCGATCGCTACCAGGCGCAGCAGTTCGCCCGCAAGGCGCTCTTCTAATCGTCTTGACTGAGTATCACCCACACGTATCGCACCTGGTCGGGGTCAACATAGGGGCGCAGTTCGGCATACTGATACTGATCGGCCAACCCGATCTGTTCCACGCTCCCAATCGGAATATCGGCAGGCACCGCCGCGAGGTCGAAAGGCAGACCCAGTGCCGCCGACAGGCCGGCCGTTACCACAGGGTCACCAACCTGCATGGAGGTCACACGTTCCACCTGATCAAGCCGCAGGCGCGAGCCAAGTTGCCATTGCCCATGAACCAGGCCCACCCCGGCGCGACCGGAACTGATCACTCGGCCACTAATCTGACTGCCAATATCGGTAATCAGTAGCACCTCGGCGGTATGCGGGCCAACTGTTTCGATAATCCCCACCAGGGCCGTGGGGCCACCGGGCATTTGCCCAACTACAGCTTGACCGGGACGCAAACCATTGCGGCTCCCGCGCGCCAACATAATCACGCGGCGACCGGCATCAGGCGAGCGCACCGTCACTTCGGCCCCGAGCAGATTCCAGGGCCGTTCGCGCTCGATTGCCAATTGCTGGCGCAGAAACACATTCTCGACCTGGGCCCGTTCCAGGCGCAGGATTTCGTCGCTCAGGCGCGCATTTTCGCGTTCGAGTTCGGCAATGCGGGCCTGGAGTGCGCCATCGCCCCAGGGGCCAGCCAGCGCCGTGCCCATCCCATCGCGCAGACCGGTAAGCGTTCCGGCGACGGGTAGGGCCAGTTGCTGGAGGCGATGGCGCGTCGGCGTGATCACGCCCTGGCGATCAAGCACAATCAGCAGACCCGCAAACAGACAGAGCGCCAGGCCAAGCAGGATGGGGCGCAGACTCGCCGGGGTCGTGCCACGCTCACGGCGCAGCTTTAGGGGTTTATCATCAAGAAAATCGCGCACGCTATAGCTTTGCCCGCCGCGAACTTTGGGTACGCATCAGAATATCCTGATACACCTTGTTCTCGAAATTTTCGACCATTTTGCCGGCCCCACGGGCCACACACGAAAGCGGATCTTCGGCGATATAGACGGGCATCTTGGTTTCGGCCGCGATCCGGCGATCCAGCCCATGCAACAGCGAGCCACCACCAGCCAGGGTAATCCCGTGCTCCATCACATCGGCCACCAATTCGGGCGGGGTTTCTTCGAGGGCCAGGCGCACTTCCTGAATGATCGCATTCACCGGCCCGGCGATGCCTTCGCGAATCTCGACCGAACTGACCTCGACGGCTTTGGGCAGGCCGGTCAGCAGATCACGCCCGCGCAGCACCACCTTGATCTCCTCATCAAGGGGATAGGCCGAACCAGCGGCGATCTTGGCGCGTTCGGCCATGCGTTCGCCAATCAACAGATTGTACTCACGGCGCGCAAACTGAATAATCGCCTCGTCAATTTCATCGCCCGCGGTACGGATCGAATGGTTGACCACAATCCCACCAAGCGAGATTACGGCGACTTCGGTGGTACCGCCACCAATATCCACAATCATGCTGCCGATCGGCTCATCTACGGGCAAGCCGGCCCCAATCGCCGCCGCCATAGGTTCCTCGACCACATAGGCTTCGCGGGCCTTGGCATTCAGGGTTGCCTCGCGGGCAGCGCGTTTCTCGACCTCAGTAACACCCGAGGGCACGCCCACAATCACGCGCGGGCGGGGATCCATCAGGCGAACCGGCGAGTAGGCATGGGCCTTTTTAATAAAATAGGCCAGCATCTTCTCGACCACATCAAAATCGGCAATCACGCCATCTTTAAGCGGGCGCACAGCAATAATATTGGCCGGGGTTTTGCCCACCATGGCCTTAGCTTCGGCCCCAACCGCATGTACTTGCTTGGTTTTGGCATCAATCGCCACCACCGAGGGTTCGCTGATCACGATCCCCTTGCTCCGCACATGAACAAGCGTATTGGCCGTGCCCAGGTCGATCCCCAGGTCGCGGCTGAACGCACCAAACAATGAATTAATCGGGTTAAAGCCCACTTGTCGGCTCCGCAGGTTGCGTGTGATCGTGCTTCCGGACGGGCAGGGTCAGCAACGACCACGCACCCCGGCCCAGGTGAACCCAGGCTCACCCTAATGGCCCCGCATTATAGCATAGCCACCTCGACACAGCGGCATCGGCCCCGGATTCTACCTGAGAAGATGCTGAGACAAAAATTTGACTTTTACCAGGGCTTGTGCGACAATACGCCCCGCCGTGAGTATGAACGAAATGCTAATCAAGATCGCTCAGCAGTTGCGGCAAAGCGGAAGTTCGATGGGCGGTTTCGGCTGTCGGTTGTTGCGTATGCGCTACATGAAGACCCAATACCGTCATTGCAACTAGGACTTCTGGCTCTTCTTGGGCTGGAAGATTTTTATTGTGGTGAGTACGAATCTCTTGCGTCCAGTCTATCCCTTTTCAGCCATTGTTGGTCAGGAGCGCCTCAAGCGGGCGTTGATCCTGAACGCGATCAACTCGCGGGTTGGCGGGGTCTTGATTCGCGGCGAAAAGGGCACCGCCAAGTCCACGGCCGTCCGTGGTCTGGCCCGGTTGCTGCCAGCAATCACGGTTGTGGCGGGTTGCCCGTATTCGTGTCAGCCTGATCGCCCAGCCGGTCTGTGTGCCAGTTGCCGCAATCAGGATGGCGAACTGCCTACCCAGAGCCGAGCGACGCGTGTGGTTGAGTTGCCGGTTTCGGCGTCAGAGGATCGGGTCGTCGGGTCGCTTGACCTCGAACATGCGATTACCGAGGGCCAGCGTCGCTTCGAGCCTGGTCTGCTCGCCCAGGTCAATCGTGGCCTGCTCTATGTAGATGAAGTCAACCTGCTTGATGACCATCTGGTAGACCTGCTGCTTGATGCGGCCGCAATGGGTGTTAATACCGTTGAACGTGAAGGGGTGAGTATTTCGCACCCGGCGCGGTTCATCTTGGTTGGCACCATGAACCCCGAAGAGGGCGAGTTACGGCCCCAATTGTTGGATCGTTTTGGCCTCGCGGTCGAAGTCGTTGGTCTGGTGGATGTCCCCTCACGGGTCGCCGTGATCGAGCGCCGCCTGGGCTATGAGGCCGATTCCCAACAGTTTATTGCTCAATGGCATCAGGCCGAAGAGGAGTTGGCAGGCCGGATTCTGGCCGCTCGCGCCCTCTTGCCCCAGGTAATGATGGATGGCTCGGATATGGCTGCTGTGGCGAGTTTGTGTATCGAGCTAGGCGTAGACGGCCATCGCGCCGACCTTACCATCCTCGAAACGGCCCGCACCCACGCCGCCTGGAGCGGACGCACCCGTCTGGGGGTCGAAGATATTCGGATTGCGGCCGAATTGGCCCTTCCGCACCGGATGCGCCGCCAACCCTTCACCGAGATTAAGCTCGATGAGCAACGGGTAGCCGAGATCTTGGAACGCAGTGGCAAGAGTGCCCAGACTGGGGCGAGCGAAGACGTAAAAAAAAAGGCTGAGCTAGGCGATCCAACTGACCCCGGCGAAGGGGGCGATGAGCGTAGTGGTGGTGGTCAGGTTACGCCGCTTGGCAGCGCCGGTCAGGCCGATACCGGCAGCCAGACCAACCAGCAGAACACCGGCGGCAAACAGTTCGAGGCCGACCAGATCTTCCGAACCCGTCGCCTCGAAGGTACAAGTGACCGCCAACAACGCCGTTCACCCGGCAAACGTACCCGCACCCGCACCACCCGCAAACAGGGGCGCTATATCAAAAGTCAGCGTGTGCCCCGTGTGACCGACCTGGCCCTTGATGCAACCCTGCGCGAAGCCGCAATCTATCAGCGCAAACGCCGTGATGAATTGAACCATACTATTGCCCTTCCCCATCGCCGTCGCCCTCGCATCCTGATCCAGAAGGGCGATCTGCGCCAGAAAGTGCGCGTGCGTCGTACCCGCAATGCGGTCTGCTTTGTGGTTGATGCAAGCTGGAGCATGGCGGCCGAAGAGCGGATGCAGGCCACCAAGGCCGCTGTGCTCTCGCTGCTGCGTGATGCCTACCAGCGCCGCGACCGGGTCGGTTTGGTCAGCTTCCAGCGTGATTATGCCCGGGTGCTGCTGCCCCTGACGAATAGTGTCGAACTGGCCCAGAAACGCTTGCAGACCATGCCCACCGGCGGCAAAACCCCGCTCGCCCGTGGTATGCTCACTGCCTTCGAACTACTCGAAAAGGCGCGCCGCCAGGACGAAGAGATTTTACCCTTGATGGTCTTATTGACCGATGGCCAGGCCAATGTGGCGATTAGCAATCTGCCACCCCAACAAGAAGCCTATCAGATCGCGGATCTGATTGCCGCCCACGATATTCGGGCGATTGTGATTGATACCGAACACCCCAACTTCGAGCGTGGCCTCTCGCGACGCTTGGCAGAACACCTGAAGGGGTCGTATTATCGGCTCGAAGATCTGAGTGATGACGGTCTGGTTCAGGCCGTGCGCCGCCAGATGCAGCAATAGGTATGGTTAACCGCACACAGCGCAGGAGGGATCGAGGAGATGACCGACCAGGCACGTAGGGACGAGACCGCCACGAGCGAGCTGCTTGACACGCTACTCGATGCAGCGGAGGCTCCAGTGGCGCAGGCCGAGGCCGCCTCGCCCGAGCCGACGGCAGAGGCTGAGCCCCAGGGCCAGCCTACGGCCGAGACCGAGGCTGACGCCACCGTCGAGGGTGACGCCAGTAGTTCGCCAAGCGAAGCCGCCGCAACCGAAGCTGTCGCCACACCTGAGGGCGAGGCTCCGGCTGAGGCCGCGAGCGAGGTTTCGGCTGAGGCCGCGAGCGAGACTCCGGCTGAGGCCACGAGCGAGGCAGAGGCCGAGGGTGGCGCGAGCTTTACGCCCGTCGCCGAAGAGAGCAGCGACAGCAATCGCCCGCGCAAGCTCAAGGATCTGCAGGCCGGCATGGAACTGGAAGGGCGCGTTACTTCGATTGCGCTCTATGGCGTCTTTGTGGATGTGGGCGTGGGCCGCGATGGCCTGGTGCATATCTCGGAGATGAGCGACACCCGGATTGACACCCCTTCGGATGTGGTACAGATTGGCGAAACCGTCAAGGTACGCATCAAGAGTGTTGATCCCGAGGCCCGTCGGATCAGTCTGACCATGCGTACGGGTAGTGGCGAAAAGGAGCGCGGTGGCGACGCTGGTCGCAACCGGGGTGCCGCGAGCCGCCCCAAGAAGGCCGAAATTGACCGTGACCGCCTCGCGAGCCTGAAGGTCGGCGATGTGGTTGATGGGGCCATCACCGGTTATGCGCCCTTCGGTGCCTTCGCCGATATTGGTGTTGGCAAGGATGGCCTGATCCACGTCAGTGAACTGGCCGAGGGTCGGGTCGAGAAGCCCGAAGATGCCGTCAAGGTTGGGGAGCGCTTCCAGTTCAAGGTGCTCGAAGTTGATCCCGATGGCACGCGCATCAGCCTGAGCCTGCGCCGTGCCCAGCGCACCCAGAAGATGCAGCAGCTCGAGCCGGGCCAGATCCTTGATGGTACCGTCAGTGGGATTGCCCCCTTCGGTGCCTTTGTGGACATTGGCGTCGGCCGCGATGGGCTCGTCCATATCTCGGCCCTCTCGACCAGCCGGGTGAACCGAGTCGAAGATGTGGTCAAGGTTGGCGACAAAGTCACGGTGCGGGTGCTCGAAGTTGATCAGCAGAGCAAGCGGATCAGTCTGACGATGCGCCTCGACGACTCGGGCAGTGATGAGCAGGGCGACGACGACTATAGCAGCGAAACGAGTGGCTCTTCGTCGGCCCCCCGTCCCAACCCCTCTGTTGCGGCCCGCTTTGCTTCGGCCGCTGAAGCTAAGGCAGGCCGGGATCGCGACCGCGAGCGCCGCGAGCGCCGCGAGCGCGAGCGTGCTCGGGCGTCGTCTCAGCCCGAGAGCTACAGCACCGAGGATGTCGAAGAAGAGTTTGTCGGCGATGCCACGCTGGAAGATCTGCTGACCAAGTTTGGCGGTACGACTACCAAGCGTGATCGCAAAGGCACCCGCCGCGACGAACCCGACTTCGAGGAGGAGAGCGACGAGCCACGTCAGGATCGCCGCCAGCGCGATGCCATCAAGCGCACGCTGCAGCAGGTCGGTCGCGACGATTAAGGTGCTAGGGCTGTTGCAAAATTCGCCTCCGGCGGATTTTGCAACAGCCCTGCGTTAAGCGGCAGTTGGTTTGCACGCCCGCCCAAGCTATGGTATTATCTGCGCGTTGCGGGCGATTAGCTCAGTTGGCTAGAGCGCATCCTTCACACGGATGAGGTCACTGGTTCGAGTCCAGTATCGCCCACCATACGTCAGCCTACCAGTTTTGGTAGGCTGGTTTTGTTTTGGGAGCGAGGGGATCGCTGGGGAAAAGCCGGCTCTTACTGCAATGGGCACTTGCAGTTGCGAGCGGTCAGGCTGTCTTTGACAAGATTTCCGTAGATGCGGCACATGTGCTGTTTTTTGCCCTCGAAGACACTGAGCAAAGTCTCGCCGAGCGTTTGCGTATTCTCAAACCGTATTACGAGACGATGCCTGATCGCCTGCATCTCTACCATATGGAAAGTGGCCCCAACGGCACGCCACCCCTGCGCAGGATCGATGAAGGCGGCTTGCTGCAGGTTGTGCGCAATTTGGTGCCAGTCCCAGCAAGTCTGAATACGTTTCAATTAGGAACCGCCCGACCACTGTGCGAGATCCCTGCCCGCCTCAGCGCGCGCTTCGAACGTGAACTCTCAATCTTAGAAACCGATATGGCGGTACGAGCTGGAAGCCTCCGCCTTGCAGGAAGTGAACGGCCCTTGCCAGCAGGATGGGATCGCCCCTTTTACGAAAACGGAGAAGCAATTAGTGCTCGTCTCGTTGAGGAGTGGGGCAGTGGTTCGAGCCTAGATGTCATTCTCATTGTATCCGTTCAGGCCCCCCCGGCAGGAAGCAGTTTCGGGGCAGGTTGATTCGCCCAATACGCAGTAACCGCCGCGATCAGGTACGGCAACAGGGGACGCTCGTGCTGCTGACAGGTTGCGCTGACC